>DASVFS010000270.1:0-3466 GCA_036379915.1 Conexibacter sp.
GCGAGCACGGCGCCGAGACCGGCCGCGGCGGCGCCGACCCGACGGCGGGAGCGGCCGCGCGACGGCTGCGGCGCCGAGGCGAACTGCACGTGCGGCGGGGGCGCCGGCATCGCGAACTCCTCCGCCGCCAGCACGTCGTGCGGCTCGTCGGAGGCGTTCGGCTCCGGCGGCAGCTCGAGCGGTCGCTGCGGGCGCCAGGCCGCCTCTGGCGCCGGCATCGCGAACTGCTCGGCGGCGAGCACGTCGTGCGGCCTGTCCGAGGCGTTCGGCTCGGGCGGGATCTCGTCGTGCGAATGCTCGTGCGCGCTCATCACGCGCATCTTCGCAGATCCCGCCATGCAGGCACATCTGCGCCATTGCCACTGAGATCTGCTCCTGCGCCTATACTCATCCCATGGCCGGAGCGGATCGCCTTCCGCTTTTGCGCGACGAGCCGACACAGAAAGCGAACGTGAACATGAGCAGACTGCTGCTGGTCCCCCTCGAGGACGTCGTCGTCTTCCCGACGATGAACCTGACGCTGACCGTGGACGTCGGCGACGAGCAGCGCGTCCTGCTCGTCCCCCGCCACGAGAGCGCGTTCGCGAGCGTCGGCACCGTCGCCGACGTGAGCGACCGCGTGCGCCTGCCCGGCGGCGGCCGCGCCGTCGTGCTGAGCGGGCTGCACCGCGGCGTCGCCGGCGCCGCCCACACCGCCCCGGACGGCCGGCTGTACGTCGAGGTCGAGGACCACCCCGACGACGAGCCGGTCGACGGCCGCACGCGCGAGCTGGAGCGTGAGTACCGCGCGGTCGTCGAGGAGCTGCTGGAGCTGCGGGGTGACGACGGGCGCATCCAGGCGTTCGTGCGCGCGATCAGCGAGCCGGGCACGCTCGCCGACACGGCCGGCTACTCCCCCGACCTGTCGTTCGAGCAGAAGGTCGAGCTGCTGGAGACGCTCGACGTGACCGAGCGCCTGGAGCTGGCGGTGCGCCTCCAGCGCGAGCGGCTGACCGAGCTGCAGGTGCGCAAGCGCATCCGCGACGACGTCGAGTCGGGCGCCGAGAGACAGCAGCGCGAGTGGTTCCTGCGCAGACAGATGGACTCGATCCGCAAGGAGCTCGGCGAGGACGACGCGTCCGTCGTCGAGGAGTACCGTGCGAAGATCGCCGAGGCCGGCATGCCCGACGCGGTGAAAGAGCAGGCCGAGAAGGAGCTCGGCCGGCTCGAGCGGATGGGCGAGCAGTCGGGCGAGGCGTCGATGATCCGCTCCTACCTCGACTGGCTGATCGCGGTGCCGTGGAGCAGACGCTCCGAGGAGCGGCTCGATCCCGTGCACGCGCGCGAGGTGCTCGACCGAGACCACGCGGGCCTCGAGGACGTCAAGGAGCGCATCACCGAGCACCTCGCGGTGCGCAAGCTGCGCGCCGAGCGCGGCGTGCCCGACGACAAGCGCAGCGGCGTGATCCTCACGCTGCTCGGCCCTCCCGGCACCGGCAAGACGTCGATCGGCGAGTCGATCGCGCGCGCGACCGGCCGCGAGTTCGTGCGCATGTCGCTCGGCGGCGTGCGCGACGAGGCGGAGATCCGCGGGCACCGGCGCACGTACATCGGCGCGCTGCCGGGCCGGCTGGTGCGTGCGCTGCGCGACGCCGGCACGATGAACCCGGTGATCATGCTCGACGAGGTCGACAAGGTCGGCGCCGACTGGCGCGGCGACCCGAGCGCGGCGCTGCTGGAGGTCCTGGACCCCGCGCAGAACCACTCGTTCCGCGACCACTACCTCGACGTCGAGCTGGACCTCTCCCAGGTGTTGTTCATCGCGACCGCGAACGTCGCCGAGACGATCCCCGGCCCGCTGCTGGACCGCATGGAGGTGATCCGCTTCGACGGCTACACGACCGCGGAGAAGGTCGCGATCGCGCGCGGCTACCTGTGGCCGCGGCAGCTCGAGCGCAACGGGCTCAGCGCCGACGAGGCGACGATCTCCGACGAGCTGCTGGAGACGGTCGTGACCGAGTACACGCGCGAGGCGGGCGTGCGCCAGCTCGAGCGTGAGCTGGGGACGCTGCTGCGCAAGAGCGCGACGAAGATCGCCTCCGGCGCGGTCGAGGCCCCGGTGAGCGTGGACCTCGAGGCGGTGCGCGACGCGCTCGGCCGCCAGAAGCACTTCCAGGAGGCCGCGATCCGCACGGCGGTGCCGGGCGTCGCGACCGGCCTGGCGGTGACCGGCGCCGGCGGTGACGTCTTGTTCGTCGAGGCCGTGCGGATGCCCGGCGAGCGCAAGGACGCGCTCGTGCTGACGGGCCAGCTCGGCGACGTGATGAAGGAGTCTGCGCGGATCGCCCTCTCCTACGTGCGCGGCCACGCCGACGAGCTCGGCGTCCCCGACGGCGCGACCGACGGCGAGTTCCACGTGCACGTGCCGGCGGGCGCGATCCCGAAGGACGGGCCGAGCGCCGGCGTGACGATGGTCTCGGCGCTCGCCTCGCTGCTGTCCGGGCGCCCGGTGAAGCACACGGTCGGCATGACCGGCGAGGTCACGCTGCAGGGCCGCGTGCTGCCGATCGGCGGCGTCAAGCAGAAGGTGCTGGCGGCGCACGCGGCGGGCCTGACCGACGTGATCCTGCCCGAGCGCAACCGCGGCGACCTCGACGACGTGCCGACCGACGTGCGCGAGCAGATGACGTTCCACTTCGCGATGTCGGTCGACGAGGTGCTCGCGGTGGCGCTGGAGCCGGCGCGGGCGCACGCGCCGGCTTGACGCCTTCCGGTTGACCTCCGGCTCGTCGCTCCGGCATCCTGAGCGGCGAGCCGGTCGGCAGGGGGCCGCCGGCACGACCAGGGCCCGGCGTGCGGAGAGACGGGCCCGAAAGGGGGAACCGTCATGACCGGCACTCGCCGGATGCTCGCCGCGCTGGGCGCGGCGCTCTGCCTCATCGCGCTCGCCGCCTCGGCCGCGCTCGCCGCCTATCCGAACTCGATGGCGGCCACGGGCGACTCGATCACGCGCGCGTTCAACACGTGCTCGTTCCCGTTCATCGATTGTCCGCAGAACTCGTGGGCGACCGGCACCGAAGCGACGGTGAACAGCTTCTACCTGCGCATCAGGGAAAGGAACAGAGGGATCGAAGGCAGGGCGAACAACGACGCGAGGTCGGGCGCCAGGATGAGCAACCTGCCCGAACAGGTGAACACCGCCGTCAGCCAGAGAGTCGAATACCTCGTCGTCGAGATGGGCGCCAACGACGTCTGCACCTCCGAAGTAGGGACCATGACGACCGTCGCCAGCTACAGGACGAACTTCGAAACCGCGATGAGGACGGTCACCGAAAGACTCCCGAGCACGAGGATAAGCGTCGGCTCGATCCCGAACATCTACCAGCTGTGGAGCGTCCTGCACACGAACAGATCGGCCCTGTCGACGTGGAGATCGCTCGGCATCTGCCAGTCGATGCTGAGAAACGCCGAATCGACGTCCAGAGAA
>DASVFS010000271.1:0-12695 GCA_036379915.1 Conexibacter sp.
GGCCGCCTCGGCGAGGATGTCGGGATCCTCGAGGTCGAAGCCGCCGCAGAAGGCGAGCCGCCCGGCGGCGATCGCATAGCGCGGCCCGAGCCCCTGCTCGTTCGCGAAGGTGGCGACGCGCATCGCGGAGGGCACGCGCGAGGGGAAGCGTTCGGGCCACACGAGCGGCATGCGCAGCGCGCCCGCACGGCGCTGCGCCTCCGCGACGACCTCGTCGCCGCGCGGGAGCGGCTGGCGCAGCACGGCGGGACGCCACAGGGCGTGTCCGACGCGGCGCTCGATCCGCTCGGCGACGAGGTACGTGTAGGGGGACGCCAAGTCGAAGTAGAGGGTCGCGGGCGCCGTCTCGGGCGCCTGGGGCATCGTCTGCCGGCCCGACGGATCAGGGCGGCGGCGCTGCGTGAGCTGGATCACCTCAGCCATCTGTTCCTCCCCGGGTTCCACCACGACGTCGCGCTGTGGACCGCTCGCGGGACAGGGGCGAGAGCGCGGACGCGCGCCTGCCGTGCGTCGTGCGATGCGGTGTACGGCAATCCCGATGCGCTGTACGGCAGCGGGACAGGTTGAAAGGAAACCCTCGGCTACCCGTCAGTCGGTTAATCTGTATCACGGTAGGTAGGTCCAACGCACACGGAATACGGAGGTCGCCATCCCACCCGCTCCCCCGCCCAAACGCCATCCATACGACCAGTGGTCGCCGGACGCGCGCGCCCTGGACCTCGTCGGCGACAAGTGGACGCTGCTGATCGTGCGGGACCTCGTCAGCGGTCCGCGCCGGTTCGTCGAGCTCCAGCGCACGCTGCCGGGGATCTCGACCGAGCAGCTGCGCTCGCGCTTGAACCGCATGGTCGCCGACGGACTGCTGACGCGTCAGCGCTACCGCGAGGTGCCGCCGCGCGTCGACTACGAGCTCACCGACAGGGCCCGCGACCTCGTTCCCGTCCTCGGCGCGCTCGCGCGCTGGGGCTACGAGTGGTCGTGGACCGAGCCTCGTCGCAACGAGGCGATCGACGTCGGCGCCATCTTCCGGCTTGCGCCGGGTCTGCTCACTCTGCCGCGATCGCTGCGCGGCACGGTCGAGCTGACGGTCGCCGACCGCGCGAAGGACGGAGAGACCAAGCAGTACACGCTGATCGTCAAGCGCGGCGCGGTCACGCTCGAGGAGCGCGCCGAGCCGGAGGCCGACGCACAGGTCACCGGCTCGGAACGCGCGTGGATCGACGCACTCGTGCCCGAGGGCGTCACGAGCGGTCTGAAGGTTCGCGGCGACGCGCGCCTCGCGACGGCCGTGCTCGAAGGTCTCACGCCCGCCTCGGCGCGCGCGACGGCCGTCGCGTGAGGCAAGTCGGTCTCGCACATGGCGGTGACCGCGCGGCCCATCGGCTGCGCGGTCACACGCCCGAGTGTCGACGCGACCTCTGCACTTCACATTCCTACGCTACGCCCGTGCGTCAAGCATCGTTCGAACGCGGACGTTCAAGCCCTGGCGGGCGATCGTCAGGCGCGAAACGTGGTTCCGACGAGAGCATCCCCGCGTCGTAGACTCCCGCCGCGGCAGTCTGCCCGGGTGGCGGAACGGCAAACGCAGCCGACTTAAACTCGGCGGTCCCCCAAGGGGCGTGTGGGTTCGACTCCCACCCCGGGCATTCTTCGCCGGCCGGCGCGGGCCGCGTGCGAGGCTGTGCGTCCATGACGCTCGGCTTCTGGCTCTCGGACGCGTGCCTGCTGGGCGTGCAGAGCGCGCTCGTCGCGCTGCCGCGCGGACGCCCGCCGGCTGCCCTCGAGCGGCTGGCGCGGCGGCTCTCCGGGCGTGGCTGGGCGCTGGTCCCGCTCGGCTCGATCGTGCTCGTCGTCGTCGCGGTCCGCGCCGCCGGCGCGACCGCCGACGGGCTCGCGTGGTTGGCGCTGGTGGCGGTCCCGCCGCTGGCGGCCGCCGCGCTCGGCGCGACGATGCGTGGCGGCCGTCCGTGGCTCGCGCTGCTCGTCGTGCCGCTGTTCGCCCTCGCCTGGTGGCGGCGCGAGTCGTTGGTGGGCGAGGGCGCGGCCGTGGCGCTGTCGGCGTTGTCCTGCGTGACGCTCGGCGTGCTGCTGGCGGCGGTCGCGCCGCGCGGCTGGCTGAAGCTCGGGATCGTCGCGATGGCGGCCGTCGACGCGTACCTCGTCGGCACGGAGCTGCTGCAACCGGCGAACGACCTGCTCAACGCGGCCGCTCCGCCCGCGCAGCTGCCGCAGCTGCAGCGCGCCTTGTTCGGCGACGCGCTGATCGGCTACGGCGACCTGTTCGTGGCGGGGGTCTTCGGGGCGATCGTGGCGGCCGAGCGGGCTGCGTCGCCGGTCGGCGGCCCCTCCTGGCGATGGGCGCTGACCGTGCTCGCGCTGGCGGCCGCCTTCGCCCTGCTGTTCCTCGTCGTCGACGTGCTGCCGGCGACCGTCCCCGTGGCATTCGCGCTGCTGCTGCGGGAGTGGACGCGCAAGCGCGAAATGCGCCGAAAAGGCGCAACTCTGGCCACTGCTACGGTGTCCTAGAGTCGAGTGGAGGCCTCTGCTCTCACCCACGCCGACGTCGCCGGCACCCACGCCCGCTCGCCGCTGCTGCGGCTGCAGTCCGACGAGCGCCTGATCGCGCTCGTGCGGCGCGGCAACCACCGCGCCTTCGAGCTGCTCGTCGGCCGCTACCAGGCGCGCCTGCTCGCCTTCTGCCGGCACATGCTCGGCTCGCGCGAGGACGCCGAGGACGTGCTGCAGGAGGTCTTCGCCGCCGCCTTCAACGCGATCCTCGCCGACGACCGGCCGATCAACGCGCGTCCGTGGCTGTACCGCATCGCGCGCAACCGCAGCCTCAACCACCTGCGCCGCACGCAGCCGATCGGCGTCGACTCGATGGACGTCCACTACGCGCGCAACGGCGCCAGCACCGCCGACGAGGTCGACGAGCGCGAGCAGTTCCGCGAGCTGATCGCCGACGTGCAGGAGCTGCCGGAGACGCAGCGCACCGCCCTGCTGCTGCGCGAGATCGACGCGCTCTCCTACGAGCAGATCGCCGAGGCGATGGAGACGACGATCCCGAGCGTGAAGTCGCTGCTCGTGCGCGCGCGCGTGTCGCTCGCCGAGGCCGCCGAGGCGCGTCAGCTGTCGTGCGAGGACGTGCGCCTCGAGCTGGGCGAGGTCGCCGAGGGGCTGCGCCGCCGCACGACCCCGCCGGTGCGCCGCCACCTGCGCACGTGCGAGCGCTGCCAGGTCTTCCGCACCGAGCTGCGCGCCACCAGCAAGGCGCTCGCGCTGCTGCTGCCCGTCGGGCCGCTGCTGCTCGCGAAGAAGCTGCTGCTCGCGCACGTCGGGCTCTCGTCGTTCGCGAGCGGCGGCGGCGCCGGGACGGCCGCCTCCTCGAGCGCAGCCGTCGGCGTCGGCGTCGGTACCGTGGCCGGATCCACAGGCGCGGCGGGCAGCGGCGGGCTCGTCTCGGCGGGGCTCGGCGTGCTCGGGACGAAGGCGGCGGCCGGGCTCGCGGCGGCCGCGCTCGTGACCGCCGGCGCGGTCGAGATCGAGCGGACGGCGCCCCGTCGCGCGACGTCGCAGCCGCAGGTCGTCGCGCAGACGCCGCCCGCGCCCGCGCCCGCGGTCGTGCGCCCGGCCCCCGCGCATGTCCAGCGCGCGCTCGACGCGCCGGCCAAGGACGCGGACGAGCGCGCCGCCGCCGACCGCAAGCGCGCCGCGGAGACGACGACCACGACGACGACCGCGACCACCACGCCCGCCGGGGACCCGACCGCGGCGGCCCCCGGCCGCACGCACGTCGAGACGGGCGCCACCTCGCTGCCCTCGACGCTGCCCGCCGATCCGCCGCCGCCGACGCTCGTGCCGGCGCCGACGCCCGCGGCGGGCACGCCGACGACCACGACCACGCCTCCGCCGGCCGCGGCCGCTCCGGCGCCGCCGTCCCCCGGCGCGACCGGCACGACGCCCGCGCCGCCGCCGGCGGTCACGGTCCCACCCGACACCGTGCCCGCGCCGCCGCCGCCGGCGACGACGGACCCGGCCACGACGACGCCCGTGGACTAGCGGCGGCCCGTCAGGCCGCGGCGACGAGCCCGATCACCTTCATGCGGCGCTCGAGCGCTCTGAGCGCGAACGCGCGCGTCTCGGCGATCGTGACGCCGAACAGCTCGACGTCCTCCTCGTCGGGCGCCCACTTCGGCTTCAGCACGCCCTCGGCGATCGGCGCGACCTCGCCGAGCGTGCGTTGGATCGCGGTCACGTAGCGCGGGTCCTCGCGCGCCATGTCGCGCAGGAAGCGCGCGCCGAAGGCGACGTGGCGGTGCTCGTCGCGCGCCACGTTCGTGAAGCCCTCGACGAAGCCGGGCAGCGTGCCCTCTCGCTCGTTGTAGTCGATGATGAAGTGCTGCCCGGTGAGCGCGAGCATCCCCTCGATCACCATGTGGTAGATCGTGACGGCCTCGACCAGCGTCTCGACGTCCTCCGGCTCGGCGGCGAGGCGATCGACGCGTCGCTTGAGCAGCTCGTCGAAGAGCGTCCCGAACTCCGGGTTGAGGTGCTCGCTGGTCTCGGCCAGGCGCGCGTCGAGCCCGTCCGCCTCGAGCACGCCGACCTCGCTGTAGAAGCGGTCGAAGAAGGCGACGTGCCGCGCCTCGTCGGCGATCTGCGTGGACAGGAAGATGCGCATGTCCTCGCTCGGCGCGGCGCGCATCATCGGGCCGAGCTCGGCCGTCACGCGCTGCTCGCCGATGAAGAACGACGACAACCCGTACATGCGCGCGTAGCGCTCCTCGGCGTCGATCCGCTCGTGCCAGTCGACGCGGTCCTGCGTGAAGTCGATGTCCTGCACCGCCCACTGCTGGCGCTCCCACAGCGCGTAGAGCTCGCGGTAGGTGAGCAGGTTCGCCTCGCCGCGGTCGGCGCTGTCGAGCAGCGCCGGATCGCTCGTGGCGCGGAAGTCGACGCGCTCGGTGCGGGCGCTGGCGGCGGTGTCGGACACGACGGACCCCTCTCCTCGCGGGACGGTGCGGGACGCGTCCAGCGTAGCGAAGCTTGGCTGGCCAGCCAGCCGCTGCCGGGGGGGCCGCGCGCCTACGGGCCGACTTCGCCGCCGGCGACGAGCGCGCCGGCGCGGCGTCCGTCGAGCGCCACCGCATAGCGTCCGGCTCTGAGGCCGGCGATCCGCACGGCCGCGCGCTCGCCGGCCGCCGCGCGGAGGGTGTGCGGCGACGGCGTCCGCAGCGTGAGCGTGTGCGAGGCGCCGTCGTCCGAGCGCAGCGAGATCTCGACGGCGAGCAGCGGCGGCACCGTGATCGTGGGCGGCGTCAGACGGCCGCCCGGTGAGACGACGAACGAGGCCGGCACGCGGACCGCCTGCTCGCCCCCGTCGTCCCCGCTCCCACCGCCGTCGTCCCGGTCCTCCGGCGCCGTCTGCGCCGGGGTCGTGGCAGGCGGCGTCACCGCCGTCGTACCCGGCTGCGTGGCGTCCGGCGGCGGCGCCGTCGCCTCCGGCGCGCTCGCCGTCGGCTCCGCCGAGCGACCCGTGCCCGTGTTGCCGCCGCCGCACGCGGCGAGCGTCGCCGCGGCCAGCACCGCCGTCGTCGTCATGCAGCGGACGGAACGCACGAGCCCGAGCCTACCCCGCCTCGTAGACGCGCATCAGGCCCTCGTACCAGACGTCGGGCGCGTGGCGCTCGCGGGCCCGCGCGAGCGCGGCGGCGCCGGCGGCGGCGCGCGCGGCGGGGTCCGACCACAGGGCGGTCAGCGCAGCGCGCCACGCGGCCGGATCGTCGACCGGCAGCGCGACGCCCTCGCCGACCAGCTCGGGCACGCCGCCGCGGTCGCCGCCCAGCACCGGCACGCCGTCGGCCATCGCCTCGATCACCGACATCGGGCAGGGATCGTCGCTGCGCGCAGGCGCCAGCAGCACGGCCGCGCCGTGCCGCTCGCGCGCGAGCGCGTCGCCGGACAGCCGGCCCAGGAACGTCACGTCGGCGCCGTCGGCGAGGCCCCGCAGCCGCGCCTCGTCGGGGCCGGCACCGGCGATCCGCAGCGGCACGCCGGCCTCGCGCGCGGCGCGGATGGCGACGTCGAAGCCCTTCTCCTCGACGAGTCGGCCGGCCGCGAGCGCGTAGGTCCCCTCGCCGGCGCGCGAGGCGTCGGCGAACGCGCGGACGGCGTTGCGCACGACGGTCATCCGCTCGAGCGGCAGCCGCAGCAGCCCGAGGCGGACGGCGAGCCCATCGCTCACCGCCACGAGCGCGTCGGCGTGCGCGAGCAGGCGCGGCTGCTGACGCGCGAGCCCGGCGGCGTAGGCGAGGCCCTCGCCGTAGGAGCCGCGGCAGCGGTGGCGCACGCCCGGGAGCGTGTCGCGCCCGTGGCAGCTGTAGCAGGGCCGCCCGTCGCGGTAGGCGACGCCGATCGCGCACACGAGCCGGTAGTTGTGCAGGTGCAGGACGGTGCGCGCCCCCGCCGCCTGCGCCGCCGCGAGCGCGCGCCAGCCGAGCAGCGGATGGACGTTGTGCGCGTGGACGACGTCGGCGCGATGCAGCCGCACGGCCTTCGCCACGTCGCCCGCGTCGATCCCGCCGCGCAGCAGGCCGCGCGCCGCCCGCGCGCGCGAGGCCGACTCGCTGTCGCGCTCGAGCCGTGCGACCGCGTGTCCGCGCGACCGCAGCAGCGCCTCGAGCTCGTCGACGACGCGTTCCTCGCCGCCGGCGGCGCGGTAGCGGTTGTGCAGCAGCAGCACGCGCAGGTGCGCGTCGGCATCGCGCGGCTGGAGCAGGGCCGGCGGGCTCACAACCGGCGATTCTGGCACGCTGCCCAGCCGTGGCGATCGCGCTCGTGACGAACGTGCTGGCGCCGTACCGCGTTCCGCTGTACGCGCTGCTGGCCGAGCGCTACGGCGTCGAGCTGCTGTGCTTCGGCGCCGGCGCGAGCTACGTGCCCGCCTGGTTCGGAGATCTCGACCGCCAGCTCGCGGCCGCGCCGTTCCCCGCCGAGCGGCTGGGCGGTCCGCGCGCGGCGCTCGCCCTCGGACGCCGCTACGACGCGGCGATCGCGCCCGTGGCGGGCGGCGCGATGCTGCCCGCCACGTACCTCGGGATGCGGCGCCGCGGCAAGCCGTTCGTGCTGTGGGGATCGGTGTGGGCGCACCCGCGCGGCGGCGCGAAGGCCGCGCTGGGCTTCCCGCTGGTGCGCCACGTCTACCGGCATGCCGACGCGGTCGTGACGTACGGCGAGCACGTGCGCCGCTACGTCGCGCACTACCGGGGCCGGGACGACGACGTCGTGATCGCGCCGCAGTCGGTCGAGGCGGACGTGTTCGGGCGACCGGTGTCGGGCGAGCAGGTCGCCGCCTGGCGAGCGGAGGCCGACCTGCCGGCGGACGGCCCGCTCGTGCTCTACGTCGGCCGGCTCGTGGAGGAGAAGGGGGTGCGCACGCTGCTCGACGCCTGGGGCCGCGTGCGGGGGGCCACGCTCGTCGCGATCGGGGACGGCCCGCTCGCCGGCGCGGTCGCCGCGACCCCGCGCGCGAAGCTGCTCGGCCCGCTCCCCCGCGAGCGGCTGCCGGTCGCCTACGCCGCCGCCGACGCGCTCGTGCTGCCGTCGATCCCGACGCCGCGCTTCCGCGAGCCGTGGGGGCTCGTCTGCAACGAGGCGCTGCACCAAGGGACGCCGGTGATCGCGACGACCGCCGTCGGAGCCGTCGCCGGCGGCCTCGTCCGCGACGGCGAGACCGGGCTCGTGGTCGCGCCCGGCGACCCGGACGCGCTGGCACGCGCGCTCGAGCGCCTGCTCGCGGACGCCGCCCTGCGCGAGCGCCTCGGCGCCGCCGGGCGCGCCGCGCTCGCCGGCCACACGTACGCGGCGATGGCCGACGCGTTCGGCGTCGCGCTCGCGCGCGCCGGGGCGCTCTAGCCGTCGCCGACGTCGAACAGCGCGTCGAGGTCGTGTCTCGAGTAGACCTCGAAGGCGAGCAGCGTCTGCGTCTTCGTGATCCCGGGCAGCTGCGCGAGCTGCTCGGTGATGACGTGCGCGAGATCGTCCTGCTCGCGCAGCCGCAGGATCGCCGCGAAGTCCCACTCGCCGGTGATCGAGTAGGCCTCCGCGACGCCCGGCACGTCGGCGAGCCGCCCGCCCAGATCGGCGAGCGCGTTGCGCTCGGCCTGGATGAGGACGATCGCGTGCGTCACGGCGACCAGCTCTCGCCCGGGGCGAGCACGACCACCGTGCTCGACGTCTGCGCCTCGACCTCGGCCTCGAACGCCTGCGCGTCGGTCTCGATCGGCGGGAAGGTGTCGTAGTGGATCGGGATCACCGTCTTGGCGCCGATCAGCCGCACCGCCTCGACCGCGTCGTGGCGGTCCATCGTGTAGTGGCCGCCGATCGGGACGAGCGCGACGTCGATGTCGCGCCCGCGCCCGACGAGCTGCAGGTCGGAGAACAGGCACGTGTCGCCGACGTGGTAGATCGTCGCGCCCGCGAACTCGATCAGCAGTCCGGCGGGCGTGTGGGCGGTGCCGCTCGGCGAGACGGCCGTGTGCCACGCCGGCACGAGCTTCACGGAGCCCCACTCGAACGTCTCGGTGCCGCCGAGGTTCGGGTCGCGCACGTCGACGCCCGCGCCGCCGATCTCGTTCGCCAGCTCGACGATCGCGACGACCGTCGCGCCGGTCCGCCTCGCGATCGCGACCGTGTCGCCGAGGTGGTCGCCGTGGCCGTGCGTCAGCAGGATCGTCGTGGCGTCGAGCTCGTCCGCGCTCGCGGCCGCTCTCGGGTTGCCCGTCAGGAACGGGTCGACGAGGACGGTCGTCCCGCCGTCGGTCAGCGCGAACGCCGCGTGGCCCAGAAAGCGCAGCTCCATCTCAGTCCCCTTCCGTCGATCCGGTGTCGGTTCCCAGCGTGCGCGCCAGCTCGAAGCCGACGGCGACGCCGACGAGCATGCCCAGGCGGGTCTCCTCCGCAACGAGCGTGCCGACCGCCTGCCGGCGCCCGGCCGGGTCCTCGACGCCGGCGGCGGCGTCGACCGCCTGCTCGTGCGTCTCGCCGAACCAGCCGCCGGCCGCGAGCGCCTCGTCGAGCACGCGGTGCAGCTGCGGCGCCGCCCGCGCGACGAGCGCCTGCGCCTCGCGCAGCCGCCCTTCCTCGCTCAACGCCGCCAGCGCGGCGTCGAGCTCCGCATCGGTGTACGCGCGCTCCACGGCGGCGATGATACGAGCCGGGCGCGGCCGGCGGCTCAGCGCGCGCTGAGCCGCGCCAGCGGATAGCCGAGCAGCGCGCCCGCGACGAGCCCGGTCGCGCCGGCGAGCGGGTCGGCCCACTCGACCGCGACCGGCAGCAGCAGGAGCACGACCGCGAACACGGCGGCGCCGAGCAGGTCGCCGTCGACCTCGCGGCCGCGACGCACGTCGCGCAGGTCCGGGATCGCCCATGCGACGAGCAGCGCGATCGCCGCCCCGTTGCCGCCGAGCGCGAGCGGGAACGTCTCGACCGCGGCCACGACCGCCATCCCGCCGGCGCCGCCGGCGAGGAACAGCAGCGCGACGGGCAGCGAGCCGTGCCGGCGCTCGACGAGCCAGCCGAAGATGGCGATCGCGAGCAGCGCGACGAACGCGTAGCCGCTGTTGTCGTAGACGAACGGCGCGGTGAAGACCTGCCAGCCGTTGTGGTCGAGCGAGCCGACGACGGCGAGCCGGCCGAGCCCGACGGCGCCGGCTCTCACGAGCACCAACAGGACGAGACTGGCGGTCACGAGCGCGATCGTCGCGTAGGGCCGCCCGTCCGCGCGGATGCCCGGGATCTCCCCGCGCCGCAGCGGTCCGAGCGAGGGCGCCGGCGCGCGCCGCCGCGCCCGGCGGCGCTCCTTCTCGGCGGGCCGGCCGTCGCGGTCGAGCTTCGGCGCGCGCTTGCGCAGCCGGCTGCCGCAGTACGGACACTCGGTGATGTAGGGGCTGACCTCCGATCCGCAGCTCTTGCAGATCACGAACAGGTCGGGGCCGCCGCTGGTCACTCGACCGATTCTAGAGCGCGCGGCGAGGGCGTCGGGGCGGCTGTCACCCGACGTCGACGGTCGCCGCGGCGATCTCCGCGACGACCTCGCGCAGGTCGTGGTTCGCCTCGTGCACCACGAGTTGGCGCGCCGCGCCGTTGCCGCGCTCGAGCAGGTCCTCGACGCCCGCCAGCTCTGCCGCCGAGCCGAGCTCCTCGGCGTGCGGACGCAGCCGGTCGAGCAGCCGTCGCGCCAGCTCGCGCGTCGCGACCCGCTCGCGCGAGGGCAGGTCCACCAGCTCGCCGTCGAGCCCGTGGCGCGCCGCCAGCCACTTGTTCTCGTCGACCATCTGGTGCGGGTAGCGCGTCAGCTGCCGGCCCGCCTCGAAGTGCTCCGCCAGCTCCTTCACCATCGCCTGGATCAGCGCGGCCAGCCCGAGCGTGTGCTCGACGCGCGTCTGCGCGTCCATCACGCGGATCTCGACGGTGCCGAGGTTCGGGTGCGGGCGCACGTCGTACCACAGGTACGTGTAGTCCTCGATCACGCGCGAGGCGACCATGAAGTCGATCTTCTGCTCGTAGTCGGCCCAGTCGTCGTACGTCGGCGGGATGCCGACGCGCGGGAAGGCGCGGAAGATCGGCGTGCGCGTGGAGGCGAGGCCGGTCGCGTCCGCGCGCCAGAAGGGCGAGTTGGCCGACAGCGCGAGCAGCACCGGCAGGTGGACGCGCATCCCGTTCGCGACGTGGATCGCCTTCTCGCGGTCGTCGAGCCCGACGTGCACGTGCTGGCCGAACAGCAGCTCCTGCCGCGCGACGAAGCGCAGGTCGCTGACGAGGTCGCGGTAGCGCGGGCGCGCGACGATCCGCTGCTGCTCCCACATCGCGAACGGGTGCGTGCCGGCCGAGCCGATCGTGAGGCCGCGCTGCGCGGCCGCGTCCGCGACCCGTCTGCGCAGCGCGCGCAGCTCCGCGCCGGCCTCCGCCGCGTTCGGCTGCGGCGAGGTCGCGATCTCCAGCACCGACTCCATCAGCTCGGGCTTGACGCGCTCGGGCGACTGGCCCTCGAGCAGCGACTCGACGGCGTTGACGAGCTCGAGCGTCTCGGCGTCGAGGATCATCAGCTCCTCCTCGATGCCGATCGTGTAGTTCGGGGCGGAGAAGTTCGCGTCCACGGGGCGGCAGCGTAGCCGTCGTAGAGGCGGTGCAAACGACCGCGCAGGGGTAGACTCGCTGCCCGCAGCGCCGCCAAGCATGCACCCGACGAAGGACGACGACTGACATGGCTCTCGGCTACGACGGAAAGCTCTACATCCTCGCGTTCGACCACCGCGGCTCGTTCCAGAAGAAGATGTTCGGGATCGCCGGCGACCCGACGCCCGAGGAGACGGAGACGATCGCCGACGCGAAGCGGCTGATCTACGAGGGCATGGAGCTCGCGGTGCAGCGCGGCGCCGAGGCGGGCGCCACCGGCGTGCTGATCGACGAGCAGTTCGGCAGCGACGTGCCGGGCCGTGCGAAGGCGCACGGGCTGAAGCTCGCGATGCCCGTCGAGAAGAGCGGCCAGGACGAGTTCGACTTCCAATACGACGACGACTTCGGCGCCCACATCGAGCAGTTCGACCCGGATTTCTCGAAGGTGCTCGTGCGCTACAACCCGGACGGGGACGCGGCGATGAACGAGCGCCAGCTCGGCCGCCTGAAGACGCTCGCCGACTGGCTGCACGCGCACGGCCGCCTGTTCCTGTTTGAGCTGCTCGTGCCGGCCGAGCCGGCGCAGCTGGAGTCGGTCGGCGGCGACGTGGACCGGTATGACGCCGAGCTGCGACCCGAGCTGATGCGCGGCGCGATCGAGGCGATCCAGGACTTCGGCGTCGAGGTCGACATCTGGAAGATCGAGGGCGTCGACGCGCAGGCCGACGCGCGGATGCTCGCCGAGCAGACGCGCTCCGGCGAGGGCCGCGAGAACGTCGTGTGCGTGCTGCTCGGCCGCGGCGCGAGCGACGCGAAGGTCGACCACTGGCTGCGCGAGGCGGCGCCGGTCGACGGCTTCGTCGGCTTCGCGATCGGCCGCTCGATCTGGTGGGACGCGCTGAGAGGCTTCCTCGACGGCTCCGTCTCCCGCGAGGACGCGGCCTCGCGGATCGCCGACAACTACCTGCGCTTCATCAAGGTCTACGAGCGGCAGGAAGTGGCGTAGGCCGCAGGCGCCCGCGCGCGAAGTCGTCGCGAAGCGCGGCTGCGGCGTCGCACCCGGCGCCGTAGCCTCGCTTGCCGATGAGCTGGCCGCGCGCACTGCCCTGGATCGCCCTGCTGCTGCTCGCCGGGCTGGTGCTCGGCGACGTGCGCGCGCCGAGCTGGCTGGGCGGCGACGAGTCCGCGCTCAGCGCCGGCGGCTCCGCCGGCGCGTCGCTGGAGCGCGTGATCGACGGCGACACGATCGTCGCGCGCGTCGGCGGGCGCGAGGAGCGCGTCCGCTACATCGGCGTCGACACGCCCGAGACGGTCAAGCCGAACACGCCGGTGCAGTGCTTCGGCCCGCAGGCGCACGACCTCAACGCCCGTCTGCTCGGCGGCGCCGGCGCCGCGCTGACGCTGCGCTTCGACCGGGAGCTGCGCGACCGCTACGGCCGCCTGCTGGCGTACGTCTTCCACGACGGGCTGTTCGTCAACGGCCGGCTGATCGCGGCCGGCGCCGCCCGCACGCTCCCGAT
>DASVFS010000272.1:0-30124 GCA_036379915.1 Conexibacter sp.
GCACGAACAGACTGCTCCAACGTTGTCGCCTGAGCGGCTCGCTGCCGCGCATCTCGCACCGCCTCGGCGAGCTCGTCCGCACCAACAGCGAGTCGATCCTCGCCGTCACGGTGCCGGAGGACTACCCGGACGACCTCACGCGGCGCGTCGCGATCACGTCCTCGATCTACCCGGACCCGCACACGCACATCGAGACGGTCACCTACGGCCATGCCGGCGACTCGATGGCGATGCTCTACACGCTGCTCGTCGGCGACGGCACGCGCGTGACGCGGCCGCTGAAGCTGCTCGGGGCGATCCTGCGTCACCCGGGGAAGTTCGTGAAGACGCTGTGGCCGCGCGGCTGGTCGCGTCGCACGATCATCGTGCTGGTGATGCAGACGCTCGACAACGCGATCGCGCTGCGGCCGAAGCTCACGCGCTCCGGCGAGGTGCGTCTGCAGACCGAGCAGGACGCGTCGAGACCGAACCCGACGTTCATCCCGGTCGCGAACGAGGCGGCCGAGTGGCTCGCCAGACGCACCGGCGGGGTCGCGCAGTCCTCCACGCTCGAGGCGACGATGAACATCCCCTCGACCGCCCACATCCTCGGCGGCGCGGTGATCGCCGCCGACCCCGAGCACGGCGTCGTCGACGCCGACCAGCGCGTGTTCGGCTACGAGAACCTGCTCGTGTGCGACGGCGCCGCGGTGCCGGCGAACGTCGGCGTGAACCCGTCGCTGACGATCACGGCGCTGGCGGAGCGGGCGATGAGCCGGATCCCGGCGCAAGACGGCGTCGTCGCCTCGACGCCCGAGCCGGCCGCCGCTTAGCCCTGCTCGCGCAGCAGCGCGCGGCGGATCTTGCCGCTGGCGGTCTTCGGCAGGTCGGGCGCGAAGTCGATGCGGCGGGGGTACTTGTAGGGCGCGGTCGTCTGCTTGACGTGGTCCTGCAGCTCGCTCGCGAGCGCGTCGGACGGCGCGGCGCCGTCGCGCAGCACGACGACGGCGCGCACGATCGCGCCGCGCTCGTCGTCCGGCGCGGCGACGACGGCGGCCTCCGCGACGGCCGGGTGGGCGACGAGCGCGGACTCGACCTCGAACGGGCCGATGCGGTAGCCGGCGGAGATGATGACGTCGTCGGCGCGCCCCTCGAAGTAGAGGAAGCCGTCGTCGTCCTGACGCACGCGGTCACCGGTGCGCCACGGCGTGCCGTGGTCGACCGGCCGCTCGCCGAGGTACCGCACGAAGAACGTCGGCACCGTGCTCGGGTCCGCGACCAGCTCGCCGTCGTCGATCCACAGTCTCATGCCCGGCAGCGGCCGGCCCATCGAGCCGGGGCGGATCGGCTCGCCGAGCGGCGCGCCCGTCAGCTGGCCGGTCTCCGTCTGGCCGTAGCCGTCGCGGATCGACAGGCCGGTCGCGTCGTGGAAGGCGCGCAGCACCTCGGGGTTGAGCGCCTCGCCGGCGGCGACCAGACCGCGCAGCGACGCGACCGGGCGCGGCTGCGCGCGCTTGGCGATCACGCGGTACTCGGTCGGCGCCATGCACAGGACGTTCACGCGCTCGCGCTCCAGCAGGTCGAGCCGCTCGTCGGGGTCGAAGCGCGCGTCGTGCAGCAACGACGCCGCGCCGCGGATCCACGGCGCGATGAACACGTTGCGGGCCGACTTCGACCAGCCGGACGCGGCCGTGCACCAGACGAGGTCGCCGGGACGCGCGTCGAGCCAGTGCTCCGCTTGGACGTGCTGGCCGGCGAGGTAGCGCTGGCCGTGCAGAACCCCCTTCGCGTCGCCGGCGGTGCCGCTCGTGAAGGTGATCAGGCAGGGGTCCTCGGGCGCGAGGTCGATTGCGGGCGCTGGCTCGGCCGCGTAGAGCGCCTCGTCGGGGATCGTGAGGACGATGGGCGTCGGTGCGCCGCCGGCCGCAGGCAGCGCGAGCGCCGCGCTCAGCTCCGTGGCGTTGCGCTCGTCGGCGAGGATCAGCGCCGGCCGCGCCGTGTCGAGCCGCAGCCGCAGGTCCTTCGCGCGCAGCTGCTCGGTGCACGGCAGCACGACCGCGCCGATGCGGAAGCAGGCGACCATCGCGCAGACCCAGTCGGGCCGGTTCCCGATCAGCGTCATCACCGTGTCGCCGCGGCGCACGCCGTGCGCGGCGAACGTCCCGGCCAGTCGCGCGGCCCGCTCGGCGACCTCGCCGAAGCGCCACGCGCGCCGCGAGCCGTCGCGCGCCAGCTCCACCAGCGCGAGCCGATCCGGCGGCGCGGCGTCGACCACATCAAGCGCGAAGTTCACGGCCGCGAAGTATCCTCGACCGCACGAAAACGAGACCTTCCACGTTTCCCGGACCCGGAGCGACTTGACCCCATGGCCGCAGTGATCGAGAAGACCGACGAGCAGCAGGCGATCTGCGAGATGGTGCGGCAGTTCGCGGACGAGCAGATCATCCCGAACGCCGAGCACTACGACCACGAGGACTCCTTCCCCGAGCCGATCGTCGAGCAGATGAAGGAGCTCGGCCTGTTCGGCGTCACGATCCCCGAGGAGTACGGCGGGATGGGGCTCGACCTGACGACCTACGCGATGATCGTCGAGGAGCTCTCGCGCGGCTGGATCTCGATCTCCGGCGTCGTCAACACGCACTTCATCGGCTCCTACCTGCTGATGAAGTTCGGCACCGAGGAGCAGAAGCGGAAGTACCTGCCGCGCATGGCGACGGGCGAGATCCGCGCCGCCTTCTCGCTGTCCGAGCCGGAGCTCGGCTCCGACGTCGCCGCGATCAAGACGACCGCGAAGAAGCGCGACGACGGCGCGTGGGAGATCAACGGCCAGAAGATGTGGGTCACGAACGGCCTGCGCTCGGATCTGGTCTTCGTGCTGGTGCGCACGGATCTGAACGCCGAGAAGCCGCAGCGCGGGATGACGTGCTTCATCGCCGAGAAGGTCGCGGGCGAGCACGAGAACACCGGCGAGTACGCGGGCCTGAACGTCCCCCCGCAGTTGAGAAAGATGGGCTACAAGGGCGTCGAGTCGACGGAGCTCGTGTTCGACGGCTACGTGTGTCCGGCCGATCGCATCCTCGGCGGCGAGGACGCCGGGCTCAACAAGGGCTTCCCCCAGATGATGGACGCGTTGGAGCTGGGACGCGTGAACGTAGCGGCGCGCGGCGTCGGGATCGCGCAGCGCGCGCTGGAGCTGGCGCTGCGCTACTCGCAGGAGCGCAGAACGTTCGGCAAGCCGATCGCGCAGCATCAGGCGATCCAGTTCAAGCTCGCCGACATGGCGACGCAGGTGGACGCGGCGCGGCTGCTGACGAACCGCGCGGCGCGCATGAAGGACGCCGGCGCGCGCTCCGACATCGAGGCCGGCATGGCGAAGCTGTTCGCCTCCGAGGCGGGCCGCTTCTGCGTCGAGGAGGCGTTCCGCATCCATGGCGGCTACGGCTACTCGAAGGAGTACGAGATCGAGCGGCTCTACCGCGACGCGCCGCTGCTGCTGATCGGCGAGGGCACGTCCGAGATCCAGCGCATGGTGATCGGGCGCAAGCTGCTCGAGCGGCACAAGATCTAGACTCCGCTTCCGCTTCGCCGCATGACCTCCGCCACGGACACCAGAAGCCTCATCGAGCAGGGCGTGCGGAACTTCCTCGCGGAGGTGCCCGCCCTGCAGCCGCTGAGACTCGTCGTCGGCCTCGAGCTGCGCGGGCGGGGGGACGTACAGCTCTACCGCGTCGAGCTGCCGGGGCCGAGAGTCAGCAAGGACATCGCCTCCGACGCGAAGGTGCGGCTGGAGGTCACGCGCTCGCACTTCAACGAGCTGGCGGCGGACGGCAGAGTGAAGCACTGGCGCGCCGCGTTCGAGCACGGCGACGCGAGAGCCACCGGCATCGACCAGATCCTCAGACTGATCCGCCAGGTGGTGCAGAAGCAGGAGGAACGCTCGCGCACCCGCAGAGCGCGCACCTCCTGACCCGCGCGGCATGCGGCGGTGAGGCGGTGAGGCGACCGTGCACGGTCGCCTCACCTTTCAGTTAACGCCCTATATTAGCGTCACCGCAACGTTGGTGCTGGTGTTTAGGATCTTCATGAAGCTGCCGTTTTCCCAGCTGGTCTGCACGCATTCGCTGAGGCCTAGCGTGGCCTGTCTCGGTATTTCCGAGGGTTCGGCGAACAGTCCGATCGCGCTCCCGCCGGTTATGGCGATTTCCGCGAAGGCGGGCCTGGCTGACGTCGACTGCCATAGACACCTGTTGAAGAGTTCTTCGGTTAGGATCGCGAGCCCGATGATCTGAATTCTGATGTCCCTTATGTTCGGTAGCACGCCCCTGAAGCTTTCATACTTTATGTGCCACGGGAGCGTGTTCCCCACTCTTTCGACTCCGTTTAGGAACCAGGCTTCGCCGCCGTTACACGGATGCTGGACCCTGGCGTTCGTGAGGTAGCCGATTAGGGCGCCCCTCACCTTGGCTATCGTTCTCGAGTGAAACGAGCCTTCGAGCGTGACTATGCATTCGACGCCGGGCAGGCCGGCCGTCACTATGGCGAGTCTTTCGGCGTTCGGCCATAGGTCTCTTATGAATTGTGAGCCGAGAGATATCTGCCTGGCGGCGCCGATGCCCGCGAAGAGCGCCAAGCTCGACGCCAACGCGGCCAGGGTGAGAATGACCCAGTAGTACCTGCGCATGTTGCGCTCCCTTTCCCGGTGAAGGTATGGGCTCGCGGCGGCGCGGAGCACCGATGCGCTTCTCGGCGAGCTCCCCCTTCGATCGACAGCGGACGCGACGTATCGGATACGCCCGCGGAGTCGCGAACTCCGCTCATCGTACTAGGAACAGGCGAAATGTTCGAGACGCGGTGACCGCCACCACCGTCGGCATTTGGATCCGGCGGTAGCCTCGTCTGAGCCATGGTCGAAGCCGACGTCGCGAGCGGGCTGCGGATGCCGGCGGAGTGGGCGCCGCACGAGCGCACGCTGATCGCCTGGCCGGCGCGGGAGGAGGCGTGGCGGGGCGCGACGATCGAGCAGGCGCGCGAGGTGCACGCGCAGGTCGTTGCCGCAGTCGCGGCGTTCGAGCCGGTCACGCTCGTGGTCGATCCGGCGCACGCCGCCGACGCGCGCCGGCGCGTGACCGCGAAGGACGTCGAGCTGCTCGAGGCGCCGATCGACGACTCGTGGCTGCGCGACTCCGGGCCGCTGATCGTGCTCGGGCCCGACGGTCGCCGTGCCGGCATCGACTTCCGCTTCAACGCGTGGGGCGAGGCGTTCGCGCCCTACGACAAGGACGCGGCGATCGCGCGGCGGCTGCTGGAGCACCTCGGGATCGAGCGCTTCGCGTCGCCGCTGGTGCTCGAGGGCGGCTCGATCGCCGTCGACGGGACGGGCCGCCTCGTCACGACCGAGCAGTGCCTGCTCAACGGCAACCGCAACCCGCTGCTCGAGCGCGCGGAGATCGAGCGGGAGCTGCACGTGCAGCTCGGCGCGGAGCAGGTCGTGTGGCTCGGGCGGGGCCTCGTCGAGGACGCCGACACCGACGGCCACGTCGACAACGTGTGCGCCTTCCTGGCGCCGCGCCGGGCGCTGCTGCAGGCCGCCCCGAGCGACGACGACCCGAACGCGGTCGCGGCCGAGGAGAACGCGCGTCGGCTGGTCGCCGCCGGGATCGCGGTCGAGCGCTGGGAGCCGCTGCCGCGCGCGACGCGCGCGGACGGCAGCGTCGTCGCGATCCCCTACACGAACTTCTACCTGTGCAACGGCGCGGCGATCGTGCCGCTCGGCGAGCAGGACGCCGACATGGACGCCGAGGCGCTGCGGCGGCTCGGCGCGCTGCTGCCGGGGCGCGAGATCGTCGGCGTGCCGGGCAGAACCCTCGCGCTCGGCGGGGGTGGCGTGCACTGCATCACGCAACAAGTCCCGGTCGGAGACGGCTCAGGCGCCTGAGCCGGCGAGCGCCCGCGCGAGCAGGTCGCGCAGCGTCGCGCGCTCGTCGGGCGCGAGCGCCGCGAGCACCTCGTCCTCGACGCTCTCCTGCCCGCGCTCGGCGCGTTCGATCGCGCGGCGGCCGGCCGCGGTGACGTGCACGAGGTGGCGCCGGCGGTCGTGCGGATCGCGGCGGCGCTCGACGTGTCCCGCCGCCTCGAGCTCGTTGAGCAGCAGCACGACGTTGTTGGCGTCGATGCACAGCGTCTCCGCGAGCGTCTGCTGGGAGGCGCCGTCGCGCTCGCTGAGGAACGAGAGCGCGACGAACTGCCGCAGGCGCATGCCGAGCAGCTCCTCGCCGCTGCGTCGGTAGACCACCTTCGCGAGACGGGTGAGGAGGACCATCGCTCCCGGTGCATGGACGACGCCCATGTCCGTCAATCCTACCACTGTGAGAGGACTGTCATCAGCCAAGAGAAGATCCTTGATACGGTGATGATTCCCGTGGGTCAGACCGCTCCAACCCCCGCCGTCTCCCGCCGCGCCTGGATCGCCCTCGCCGTCGTCTGCCTCGGCCAGTTCATGGTCGTGCTCGACTCGACGATCGTGAACGTCGCGCTCGAGGACATCCAGGCCGACCTCCGCTTCAGCGCCGCCGACCTCACGTGGGTCGTGAACGCCTACCTCGTCACGTTCGGCAGCTTCATGCTCGTCGCCGGCCGCCTCGGCGACCTGCTCGGCCGCCGCCGCGTCTTCCTGTTCGGCATCGCGCTGTTCACGCTCGCCTCGGTCGCGTGCGGGGCCGCCGACAGCGTCGGGCTGTTGATCGCCGCGCGCTTCGTGCAGGGGATCGGCGGCGCGGTCGCGTTCAGCGTCACGATCGCGCTGATCGTCAGCGAGTTCCCGGGCGCGGCCGACCGCGCGAAGGCGATGAGCGTGTACATGTTCGTCGCCATCGGCGGCGGCTCCGTCGGGCTGCTGCTCGGCGGCTTGATCGTCGAGTCGGTCGACTGGCACTGGATCTTCTTCATCAACGTCCCGATCGGCGTCGCGACGGTGCTGCTCGGCCGCGCCTGCATCGACGAGCGCGAGGCGATCGGCCTGCGGGACGGCGTCGACGTCGTCGGCTCGATGCTGGTGACCGTCGCGCTGATGCTCGGCGTCTACGCGATCGTCGGCTCAGCCGAGCACGGCTGGGGATCGGCGCACACGCTCGGCTGGGGCGGCGCGTCGCTGACGCTGCTCGCCGCGTTCCTCGTGCTCGAGGCGCGGATCGCGAACCCGATCCTGCCGCTCGGGATCTTCCGCGTGCCGGGTCTCGCCGGCGCCGCCGTCGTGCGCGGGCTCGTGCTCGCCGGCCTCTTCTCGATCTTCTTCTTCGGCACGCTCTACCTGGAGGAGATCCGCGAGCTGAGTCCGCTCGCCACCGGCGTCGCGTTCCTGCCGATGACGCTCACGATCGGCGTGCTGTCGCTCGGCCTGGTGGCGCGCGTCGTCGTGCGCTTCGGGCCGAAGGCGGTGCTCGTCGCCGGTCTCTCGACGCTGATCGCCGGGCTCGCGCTGTTCGCGTCGGTGCATGCCGCGACGCCGTATGCGCCGCTGCTGCTGGTCGCGTTCGTCGTCCTCGGCTTCGGCGCCGGCTCGACGTTCGTGCCGCTGCTGACGATCGCGATGGCGAGCGTCCCGCCGCGCGACGCCGGCCTCGCGTCGGGGATCCTCAACGTCTCGATGCAGGTCGGCTCGGCGCTCGGGCTCGCGATCCTCGGCGCGCTCTCCGCGGACCGCACCTCGGCGCTGCTGGCCCGGGGCGAGGCGCACGCCGCGGCGCAGCTGGGCGGCTACCACCTCGCGTTCGTGACGGGCGCCGGCTTCGTGACGCTCGCGCTGATCGTGTCGCTGCTCGTGCTGCGCTCGCCGACGTCGCAGGGCGAGCCGGCGCGCGACGGCGAGCGGATGGCGGAGCCGCAGCCGGCCTGACGCGCCGGACGGTCGCGCGCGGCCGCCTACACTCGCTCGCGTGAGCGCGATCGAGCTGATCGCCGCGACGGGCGAGCCGCCGGCGTCGCCGGCGCGCGCGGCGCCGCCGCAGCGCGGCAGCTTCCGCGTCGGCGCGGTCCAGCAGCGCTGGCACGACGAGCCGGCCGCGCACGAGGCGGCGCTGGCGGAGGGGATCCGGCTCGCCGCCGAGCGGGGCGCACGGCTCGTGTGCCTGCAGGAGCTCACGCTGTCGCCGTACTTCGCCGTCGACGCGAACCCCTCGCCGGAGGCGCTCGCGCGGGCCGAGGCGATCCCGGACGGCCCGACGACGGACTTCGTCCGGCGGATGGCGGCCGAGACGGGCGCGTACGTGCACGCGTCGCTGTACGAGCGGGCGGAGTCGGATCCCGCCCGCCCGGACCCGCGCGGCTACAACACGGCGATCTGCGTCGCGCCCGAAGGGACGCTCGTCGCGCGCACGCGCAAGCTGCACATCCCCGTCACGGCCGGCTACCACGAGGACCGCTGGTTCCGCCCGGGGCCGGCGGGCGGCGACGCGTTCCCCGTCGTCGCGCTCGGCGCGGCGCAGCTGGCGTTCCCGACCTGCTGGGACCAGTGGTTCCCGGAGCTCGCGCGCGCGTACGCGCTCGCCGGCGCCGACGTGATCGTCTACCCGACCGCGATCGGGTCCGAGCCCGACCATCCGCAGTTCGACACCGAGCCGCTGTGGGAGCAGGTGATCGTCGCGAACGGGATCGCGAACGGCACCTTCATGGTGGCGGTGAACCGCATCGGGACGGAGGAGCGGGCGGACGGCGGGCCGCCGCTCACCTTCTACGGCTCGTCCTTCGTCTCCGACCCCTACGGGCGCATCCTCGCGCAGGCCCCGCGCGACCGGCCGGCCGTGCTCGTCGCCGACCTCGAGCTCGACCAGCGGCGCGACTGGCTCGAGCTGTTCCCGTTCCTGAGAACGCGGCGCGCCGACGCATACGGGCCGCTCGCCGATCCTGGGTAGAAGCGCAGTACACCGGTCACAGGAGGAACGAGATGAGCATCGTGGTGCGCTTCACGCCGGCGTCGTTGACGCGGGCGCAGTACGACGAGTCCGTGCGGCGGATGCGGGCGGAAGGGACCTTTCCCCCGGAGGGGATGGACTACCACGTCTGCTTCGGCGAGGAGGGACGCCTGCGCGTCAGCGAGATCTGGGACTCGCGCGAGCAGTGGCAGGCGTTCGGCGAGCAGCTGATGCCGGTGCTCGCCGACGTCGGGATCCAACCGGGCGACCCCGACGTCTTCGAGGTTCACAACGTCGTGCGCCGCTAGGACTGCAGGACGGCGCCCTCGTCGTAGAGCTTCACGACGCGCACCGTGCCCTGCGGAGCGGCGTCGATGCACAGTCTGCAGAGGACGCACTCGTCGAGGTTGTGCTCGTTGATGCTGAGGCTGCCGCCCGCACCGTCAGTGCCGAAGATGTCGACGGGGCAGACCTCCGCCAGCTTGGCCGCCAGCGCGGGATCGTCCCCGACGGCAGCGTCGACCTCGACGTCGATGAACGTCCCGGGCATCAGACGGCGCTCCTCTCGGCGATTCTGCTCTTGACGATGTCGGGGATCTGCGAGATCTCCTCGGCGACGACGATCCCGGCCTCGGCGAGGCGGGCGATCTTCTCGCTCGCGGTGTCAGCTTTGCCCTCGACGATCGTGCCGGCGTGGCCGAAGCTCATGCCCGGCATCTCGTCCATGAAGCGGCCGGCCATGAACGCGACGATCGGCAGGCGCGAGTCGTTCTCCTTGACCCAGCGCGCCAGCTCGGCCTCCATGCGCCCGCCCGGCTCGGTGTAGATGACGATCGCCTCGGTCTGCTCGTCGGCCTCGAACAGCGGCATCAGCTCGGCGTAGGAAGAGCCGATGATCGCGTCGCCGCCGATCGAGACGGCGGTGGACTGGCCGAGGCCGGCGGCGGTCAGCGTCGAGGACATCTCGGTCGTCATGCCGCCCGAGCGGCTGATGACGCCGACGGAGCCGGGCGTGTAGGCCTTCGCGGCGTCCTTCGCCGGGCCGCCGATGCCGCCCATCTTGATCACGTCGGGGACGATGATCCCGAGGCAGTTCGGGCCGATGATGCGCGCGTCGTGCTGCTTGGCGAACTCGACCATCTGCGCGACGTCGCGGCGCGGGATGCGCTCGGTCACGATCACGATCAGCTTGATGCCGTTCGCGATCGCCTCGAGCACCGCGTCCTTCGTGAAGGCGGGGGGGACGGTGACGACGGAGCCGTCGATCGGTCCGCCGTGGTGCGCGACCGCCTGCGCGACCGTGTCGAAGACGGGCACGCCGTGGACGTCGCGGCCCTTGCGGCCGGGCGTCACGCCGCCGACGATCTGCGCGCCGGCGCCGTAGTCGAGGCACTCCCGGGTCAGGTTGACGGCCTCGCGGCCGGTGATGCCCTGGACGATGAAGGTGGTCGTCTCGTCGATCAGGATGCTCATGCCGCCACTCCCTGGATCTTCTCGACCGCGCGGCGCGCGGCCTCGTGCATGGACACCGAGCGGTCGCAGTACTCGACCCCGTACTTCTCCAAGATCTTGAAGCCCTCGTCCTCCCACGCGCCCGGGATGCGGAAGATCGCGATCTTCTCGGCCGGGTCGTGGCCCAGCTCCAGGCACGCCTTGATCACGCCGCGCGCGACGATGTCCACACGCGTGTTCGAGACGATCGACATCATCACCGCGATCTTCTCGACGCCCGGCTTCTGCAGCACGAGCTTCGCCAGGCCGCACGCCTTGCTGACCGACGGGTTGCCGCCGATCTCGCAGTAGTTGGCCGGTCTGCCGCCGTGCGCGCGAACCGCGTCGAACAGCGTCAGCGAGCCGCCGCCGGCGCCGATGACGAGCCCGAGGTTGCCGTCGAACTCCGTGACGTTGCCGGCCACGCCGCGGTGGTCCTGCGCGTCGACCTCCTCGCCCGCGAGCTCGAAGGGGGTCGCCTCGCGTGCTTGGCGGGTCTCCTCGTCGCCGACGCCGAGCGCCTTCAACAGCGTCTGCTGGCGCCCGCGCGCCTCGTTCTCCATGTCCATGTGCGCGTCGACGGCGACGAATCTGCCGTCCTCGAGCAGCGCGAGCGGATTGATCTCCGCGAGCGTCATGTCGTGTCTGACGAACAGGCGGGCGAGGCGGGCGAGGATCGGCGTCGCGCGGGTGAGCGCGCTTCCCGTCACCCCGATCGAGGCGATCACCTGCTTCGCCTGGTAGTCGCTGACCTCCGTCAGGTTCGAGAAGTGCCCACGCCCGACTCTGTCCGGATGCGTCTCAGCGACCTCCTCGATGTCGATGCCGCCCATGTCGGAGAACAGCATCACCGGCTGCTTGCGGATTCCGTCCCATACGACGCCGGCGTAGAACTCCTGCTTGACCGCGACCTTGGAGTCGACCAGCACGCCGCGCGGCATGTGGCCGTTGATCTCCAGGCCCAGGACGAACTCCGCCTCGCGCGCCGCCTCGTCGGGCGTGTCGGCGAATCTGACGCCGCCGGCCTTCATGCGGCCGCCGGTGAGGACCTGCGACTTGATCACGACCGGCGCCGCGATCTCCTCGGCGATCTTGCGCGCCTCCTCCGGCGTTCTCGCGAAGCCGTGGGCGCTGACGGGGATCCCCGCCGCCTTGACGATCTGGCGGGACTCGTACTCGAAGAAGCGCACGCTCAGCTCCCCGTGGTCGTGGTCACGAACCCGTAGGCCTCGGCCAGCTCGGGGTCCTTGGCTGCCAGCATCTCCGCGAGGCCGACCATCACCTTGCACTGCTTGAAGGTGGCGTCGTCCTGCATCTTGCCGTCGAGCATGTGCACGCCCGCGCCGTCCGGGATCGCCTCGATCACGCGCTGCGCGAACTTGACCTCCTCCGGGTCGGGCGAGAAGACCTTCTTCGCGATCGCGATCTGGCGCGGGTGCAGCGACCAGGCGCCGACGCAGCCCATCAGGAACGCGGCGCGGAACTGCGCCTCGCAGCCGGCGTCGTCGGAGATGTCGCCGAACGGACCGTAGAAGGGGAGGATCCCGGTCGCCGTGCAGGCGTCGACCATGCGCGCGATCGAGTAGTGCCACAGGTCCTGCTGGGCGCTCGCGCGCGGGCCTTCCGGATTGTTCGGGTTCGGGTCCTCGATCACGCGGTAGCCCGGGTGCCCGCCGCCGACGCGCGTCGTCTTCATGCGGCGCGAGGCGGCGAGGTCGGCCGGGCCGAAGCTCATCCCCTGCATGCGCGGGCTTGCCGCCGCGATCTCCTCGAGGTTCGCGACGCCGAGCGCCGTCTCGAGGATCGCGTGCACGAGGATCGGTCTCTTGACGCCGAATCTGCCCTCGAGCTGCGCGAGCAGGCGGTCGACGTAGTGGATGTCCCACGCGCCCTCGACCTTCGGGACCATGATCACGTCGAGCTTGTCGCCGATCTCGCCGACGAGCCGCAGCAGGTCGTCGAGGACCCAGGGCGAGTCGAGGCTGTTGACGCGCGTCCACAGCTGCGTGTCGCCGAAGTCGACGCTCTGGCCGACCTTCACGAGGCCCTCGCGGGCGGCCTCCTTGCGGTCGACGGGGACGGCGTCCTCGAGGTTGCCGAGCAGGATGTCCGCCTGCGTGGCCATGTCCGGCACCTTCGCCGCCATCTTCTCGTTGCTGGCGTCGAAGAAGTGGATCATCCGCGACGGCTTGAACGGGATGTCCAGGATCGGGTCGGGCGCGCCGACCGCGAGCGGCTTCGCGAAGTCTCGTGGGTTGCGCACTGGGTCTCTCGGGTTCGCTGGTCAGATGGGTGGAATGTCGCGCAAATCGTATTGACTCGCGAGTCAACACGACGCACGCTCGCCGCGAAGACGGCACACTTCGCGGTCATCCCTACGCATTCCCGAACGAGCAGGACGGTCCTGAACACATGAGCGACACGATCAACGGCGTCGAGACCGACCAGGCGGCGCGCGAGGCGTCCGGCGCCCACACCTACGGCCGCTACCTCGAGGAGTTCGAGGTCGGCGCGGTCTACAAGCACTGGCCCGCGAAGACGGTCACCGAGGCGGACGACCACCTCTTCTGCCTGCTGACGATGAACCACCACCCGCTGCACATCAACGACGTCTACGCGTCGCAGTCGCAGCAGGGCAGAAACGTCGTCGTCGGCCCGCTCGTCTACTCGCTCGCGCTCGGGATGTCGGTCTCCGACGTCTCCGGCAAGGCGATCGCGAACCTCGCGACCGAGGAGCTCTCGCACCCGAACCCCGTCTTCCACGGCGACACGCTCTTCTGCGAGACCGAGGTGCTGGACGTGAAGCCGTCCTCCTCGAAGCCCGACCGCGGCGTCGTGAAGGTCCACACGCGCGTGCTCAACCAGGACGGCGTGCTCGTGGCGGAGTTCAAGCGGCTGGTGCTGGTGCCACGCAAGAATCCGGGGTCTTAGGGGTAGACGCCTATCAGCGGCGCTTCCGCTCAGGCTGCGGAAGCGCCGTTCCGCTCAGGATGGAACAATCCCGCGGATGTCCCGCGACCGCCACGAGGGAGATCACGTGAGCATCACCGACACCGCCCCGCCCACGAGCCATGCGAAGCTGCGCGCCTGGGTCGAAGAGATCGCAGCGCTGACGCAGCCGGATCGCATCCACTGGTGCGACGGCTCGGCCGAGGAGTACGACCGCCTCTGCCAGGCGCTCGTCGACGCCGGCACGTTCGAGCGCCTGTCCGACGCGAAGCGTCCGAACTCGTACCTCGCGTTGTCCGATCCGACGGACGTCGCGCGCGTCGAGGACCGCACCTTCATCTGCTCGGAGCGCGAGGACGACGCGGGCCCGACGAACAACTGGTGCGATCCCGCCGAGATGCGCGAGACGCTCAACGGCCTGTTCGAGGGCTGCATGCGCGGACGCACGATGTACGTGGTCCCCTTCAGCATGGGGCCGCTCGGCTCCGACATCGCGCACATCGGCGTCGAGCTGACCGACTCGCCCTACGTGGCGGTCTCGATGCGGATCATGACGCGGATGGGCGCCGGCGCCCTCGAGGTGCTCGGCGAGGACGGCCACTTCGTGCCGTGCGTCCACAGCGTCGGCGCGCCGCTGGACGAGGGGCAGGAGGACGTCTCGTGGCCGTGCAGCGAGACGAAGTACATCGTCCACTACCCCGAGACGCGCGAGATCTGGTCCTACGGCTCCGGCTACGGCGGCAACGCCCTGCTCGGCAAGAAGTGCTTCGCGCTGCGGATCGCGTCGGTGATGGCGCGCGACGAGGGCTGGATGGCCGAGCACATGCTGATCCTCAAGCTCACCGACCCGCACGGCGAGGTGAAGTACGTGACGGGCGCGTTCCCGTCCGCCTGCGGCAAGACGAACCTCGCGATGCTGATCCCGTCGCTGCCCGACTGGAAGGTCGAGACGGTCGGCGACGACATCGCGTGGATGAAGTTCGGCGAGGACGGTCGTCTGTACGCCGTCAACCCCGAGGCCGGCTTCTTCGGCGTCGCGCCGAACACGAGCGAAAAGACGAACCCGAACGCGATCGCCACCGCGTCGAAGAACGCGATCTTCACGAACGTCGCCAGAACCGACGACGGCGACGTCTGGTGGGAGGGCATGACCGACGAGTCGCCCGCCCACGCGATCGACTGGCACGGCAACGACTGGACGCCGCAGTCCGGCACGCCCGCGGCGCATCCGAACGCGCGCTTCACCGTCCCGGCCGCGCAGGACCCGGCGATCGCGCCCGAGTGGGAGGACCCGGCCGGGGTGCCGATCGACGCGTTCCTGTTCGGCGGTCGCCGCTCGACCGTCGTGCCTTTGGTGCACGAGGCGTTCGACTGGGAGCACGGCGTGTTCCTCGGCGCGACGATGGCGTCGGAGACGACGGCCGCCGCCGCGGGCGCCGTCGGCAGACTGCGCCGCGACCCGTTCGCGCAGCTGCCGTTCGCCGGCTACCACATGGGCGACTACATCGCCCACTGGCTGAAGATCGGCAAGCGCGAGGGCGCGGTGCTGCCGAAGGTCTTCTACGTCAATTGGTTCCGCAAGGACGCGAACGGCAAGTGGCTGTGGCCCGGCTTCGGGGAGAACAGCCGCGTGCTGTCGTGGATCTTCGGCCGCTGCAACGGCACCGCCGCGGCCGTCGAGACGCCGATCGGCCTGCTGCCGGCCGAGGGCGCGCTGCCGCTGGTGGGGCTCGACATCCCGGCGGAGGACTTCGCCGAGCTGCTGCGCGTGACGCCGGAGGACTGGAAGGCCGAGCTGCCGTCCCTGCGCGAGCACCTCGCGATCTTCGGCGACAAGCTGCCGGCCGAGATGACGGCGCAGCTCGATGCGCTCGAGTCGCGGCTGAACGCGGCCTGACGCAACCAGCGCCCGGCCGCCGGCGCGCGCGCTAGCGTGTCGCCGTGGCAGGGCGCTGGAGCAGCGGCCGTTGGGAGACGCTGGACGCGCTGACGGCCGCCGTGTCCACGGCGTTCGTGGCGGCGGGCGTGCTGGCGAAGACGCTCGGGCTGGTCTCCTCCGGCGTCGCCATCGCCGCGGCCGCGGTCGGCGTCCTGGTTGCGGTGGCCCGTGCCGCGTTCGTCGTGCTGCGCGCCCGCGCGAGAACCGCGGAGGCGTGGCGCTCGCTGCTGTCGCGCCCGCCGGTGCGCGTGCGCGAGATGGCGCACAGCGCGCAGTACCAGCTGGGCGTCGACCAGGAGTCGCAGGAGGTGCTGCGGCTCCTCGGCGACGTGCCGCACGCGCCCTACGTCGACCGCGACGTCGGCGGGCCTCTGCGCGAGGCGCTCGTCGCCGCCCGGCACGGTGACGTGACGCTCGTCGTCGTGACCGGACCGTCGAAGGCGGGCAAGTCGCGCCTCGCGCTCGAGGCGGTGTGGGCGACGCTTCCGGAGGCGGTCATGCTGGTGCCGAAGGTCGCGCGACCGGCGACCGTCGCCGAGCTGGCGGCCGCCGGGTGCGGAGAGGCTCCCGGCGTGCCCGTCGTCATCTGGCTCGACGACCTCGAGCCGTGGGCGCGCCCCGACGAGCAGGGGTTGAGTCCTCAGACGCTCGAGCGACTCGGATCCTGGGACCGTCCGGTCGTGGTGATCGCCACCGCCTTCGGCAAGGGCATCGAGATCGCCGGCAGCGACGGGTCGCGCTTCCGCGAGACCTTCCGCGACCTGCTCGAGCGCGCCAGACAGTTCCCGCTCGGCAGCGAGATGTCCGGCGACGAGTTGGAGCGTCTGCGGGAGCGCTTCGGCGATCAGCTCGCCGACCGTATGAGCCAGGACGGAATCGGCGAGTTCATGATCGCCGCGCCGCGGCTGGTGCAGCGCCTCGACCACGACCACGACTGCCCGGAGGGTCAGGCGGTCGTGCGCGCGGCGATCGATTGTCGCCGCGCCGGCCAGCTCGCGCCGGTGCCCGCGGACTGGCTGCGGGCGCTCGCCGGCCGCTACCTGTCGGTGCCGATGACCGCCGAGATGTTCGCGCGCGGCCTGGTGTGGGCCACGAGACCGCTGTACGCCACGACCGCGCTGCTCCTGCGAGCGCCGGACGCCGACGACGCGTACGACCCGTACGACTTCATCGTGGAGTACACCGCGCGCAGCGGGCGCCCGATCGATCCGCAGGTGTGGGACCACGTGATCGACGCGTGCGATCCGAGTGAGCTGCTGATGGTCGCCACGATCGCCTACGACGTCGACGATCAGGTGCGTACCGAGCGTGCGATCCGGCGCGGCGACGCTCACGGCCAGGCGCTCGCCGCGCACAACCTCGGCGTCATGCTCGCCGAACGGGGCGACATGGTGGAGGCGGAGGCCGCGTACCGGCGTGCGGACGAGCGTGGCAGTCCCGACTCGCCCGCGAACCTCGGCACGCTCCTCGAGCGACGCGGCGAGGTCGAGGAGGCGGAGGCGGCCTATCGGCGTGGCGACGAGCGCGGCGACGCGGCGGCGGCGTACAACCTCGGCGGCATGCTCGCGCAGCGCGGAGACTTCAGAGCCGCCGCGGCGGCCTACGGTCGAGCGGAGGACCGCGGAAGCCCCGAGGCCTCTGCGAACCTCGGGATGGTCTACGAGGATCTCGGCGAGCCCGAGCAGGCCGAGGCCGCCTACCGGCGCGGCGACGAGCAGGGAGACGCGTCGGCTGCGTACAACCTGGGCGTCATGTTGGCGCAGCGCGGTGCGCTCGACGAGGCGTACGAGGCGTACACCCGTGCGGACGAGCGCGGGGACGAGTCGGCCGCGGTCGGGATCGGCACCATCCTGCTCGAGCGTGGAGACGCCACGGGCGCCGGAGAGGCGTTCCGGCGCGGTGACGAGCGCGGGAGCGCGCTGGCGGCGTACAACCTCGGCGTGATGTTCGCCAGGAGAGGGGAGTTCGTCGCGGCGGAGGCGGCCTTCCGGCGCGCCGAGGAACGCGGCGACGAGGACGCGGCGATGAACATCGGCGTCCTGCGGGAGGCGCAGGACGATCCGGCCGGCGCGGAGGCCGCGTTTCGGCGCGGCGCCGAGGCCGGAAACGCGCCCGCGGCGTGGCGGCTGGCGGCGCTCCTGGAGGCGCGCGGCGACGCCGACGGGGCGGCCGAGGCGCAGCGGCGCGCCGAGCGGCTCGAGGCCGACGAGCTCGAGCTCGAGGTCGAGAAGCCGGCCGAGCCGGCGTGACGCCGCTCAGTGCACGTCGTCGGCGCTCGACGCCGGCGGACGCGACTCCTCCGCCAACGACGTGATCGCGAGCATGCCGCGGGCGGCGCCCTCGAGCACCTCGGTCGCCTCCTCGGCCGAGCGCGCGTACAGCTCGACCAACAGGTGCACGACGATCTGGTCGTCGTCGTGCTTGTGGAAGCGAACGTGCGTGAAGAACTCGCGCGTGCCGTGGTCGCCGAAGGCGGCGTACGACAGCGCGTCGCCGGCCTCGGACCCGGAGCACGTCTCGACGTCGTCGGCATCCACCGTCACCGTGCACGAGGCGACCCACGGCGTGCCGGCGACCATCCGCTCCCAGCGGTCCTCGATCGGCTCCACGCGGCCGTTGTGGAAGCCGAGGTGCGGCTGGTCGTGCATGCAGTCGAGGCACTGCACGACCGCCTCCTGCAGCTCGTCGACGACCTCCGCGCGCTCGCCGGTGGACGGGTCGATGCGGTGGATCCCCTCGTAGTGGACCTGCACCTCGAGGTTCTGGGACCAACAGCGGTAGCAGCGCAGCCAGGCGCGGACGGTCTCCTGGTCGGTCGATCCCTCCATCGCACTGATTCTATGCTCCGACCGGCGATGGACGACACACGGGACCCGATCGGCGTCGTGCTCGCCGGCGGAATGGGCCGCCGCATCGGCGGCGCGAAGGCGATCGTCGAGCTGCGCGGCGTGCCGCTCGTGCGCTATCCGCTGCACGCGCTGCAGGCCGTGCTCGCGGAGGTCGTCGTCGTCGCCAAGCAGGGCAGCGCGCTGCCGCCGCTGCCGGGCGTCCCGATCTGGCTCGAGCCGGCCGAGCCGCGCCACCCGCTCGCCGGGATCGTGCACGCGCTGGAAGCCGCCGGCGCCGCCGCGGGGATCGCGGGGATAGGGCGCGAGATCCTCGTCAGCGCGGCCGACCTCCCGTTCGTCGGCCCCGACCTGGTCGAGCGGCTCGCGCGCGCGGACGCGGCCGGCCGGCCGGCCGTCGTGCCATGCGTCGCGGGCCGCCTGCAGCCGCTGCTCGCGCGCTACCGGCCGTCCGCCTACGCGCCGCTCGCGGCCGCGCTGCGGCGGGATCCGCTGCCGTCCGTGACGGAGGCGGTCGCCGCCCTGGGGCCGCAGCTGCTCGAGCTCGACGACGCGACGCCGTTCTTCAACGTCAACGCCCCGGAGGACCTGCTGACGGCGGCCGGGCTGCTCGATCGCGGCGCCCCGCGATGACCGCCGCGCCGTCGGAGGGCGTAGCCTGCGTCTGATGCCGCTCCGCGCCCTGCTCGTCGTGCTGTCGCTCGCCGCGGTCGCAGCGGCCGGCTGCGGCGGGTCCGGCGGCAGCGGCGGCGGGGCGTCCTCGCCGAACGCCTCGCCGCCGCCTCCGCCGGACGACGTGGCGCGCGCCGCGCATCCGACGCGCGCCGACTTCCCGGCTGTCAGAGGGCGGACGCTGCGCGAGCTGGCCGACTCGCTCTACGGCGGCGGGCCGGAGGTGGCGCCGGCGACGAGCGACTACGTGCCGGGGCGCAACCGCATCGCGTTCGGGCTGATCGAGCACGACGGCACGCTGCTGTACGGCAACACGGCGGTCTACGTGGCGCGCGGCGAGCACGCGAAGGCGCGGGGGCCGTTCCTGGCGCCGGCCGACTCGCTGCAGGTGCGTCCGGCGTTCCGCAGCGAGACGAGCGCCGGCGACGAGGACGTGACCGGCGTCTACCACGCCGACGTCGTGCTGCCCGGCGCCGGCAGATGGCTGCTGCTGACCGTCACCCGCGCGGGCGAGGAGCTGCTCGGCGGGGCGGCGGCGGTGACGGTGCGCCGCTCCTCGCCGGTGCCGGCGGTCGGGGATCCCGCGCCGCGGATCCACACGCCGACGCTCGCGTCGGTCGGCGGGGACGTCGCCAGCATCGACACGCGCGTGCCGCCGAGCAGACTGCACGACGTCGACTTCCACGACGTCGTCGGCAGAAGACCGGTCGCACTGCTGTTCGCGACGCCGGCGCTGTGCAGATCGCGCGTGTGCGGGCCGGTCGCCGACGAGGCGGTGCAGCTGCAGACGGCCTACGGCGACCGCATGGCGTTCATCCACAACGAGGTCTACGTCGACAACGACCCGTCGAAGGGCCTGCGACCGCAGCTGCGCGCGTTCGGGCTGACGAGCGAGCCGTGGCTGTTCGTGATCGACGCGCGCGGTCGCGTGGCGGCGCGGCTGGAGGGCGCGTTCGGGATCGACGAGTTCCGCGCGGCGATCGAGCGTGGGCTGCGCGGCGCGCCGCCGGCGTCCTAGCCCTCGACGGAGCGCTTCAGGCGGCTGAGCCGCGCGTCCCACGCCGCCGCCGTCTCGTCCAGCCATGCGCTCGCGGGCACGAGCGCGCCGGGTCGCAGTTGGTAGCGCACCTCGCGCCCGCGGCCGTCCGGCGCCCGCTCGATCAGGCCCGCGTCGCCGAGCGCGGCGAGGTGCTTGGCGATCGCCTGGCGGCTGATCGGCAGCGCGTCGCTGAGCGCGGGCACGCTCGTGGAGCCGTCGCGCACGAGCGTCTCGACGACGTGGCGGCGCGTCGGGTCGGCGAGCGCGGCGAAGACGGGGCCGATCGGGTCCGCGGTCATGCGTACGCGAGCGTCGGTGCGAAGCGGGCTTGCAACGCCGGCAGCGGGAGCGACGGCTCGGACTCGACCACGATGACGCGCGAGCCCGCGGGCGCGGCGACCACGAGCACTTCGACGCGCGTCGCCGGGGCGTCCTCGGTCCACCACCACCAGACGAGCCGGTGCGGCTCCTCGAGCGTCTCGACGATCAGCTCGCGCGCGGGCTCGTCCTCGAGCCACGTCTCGCGGCCCTCCTCGGTCGCGAGCGCCTCCCAGACCTCCTCGGGGCTCGCCTCGATCTCGATCTCACGGCGGGTCTGCATGGTGGGCTCCTTTGACAACCAAATGGTTGCTATTGTCCGTGTGACAACCAGGAAGTTGTCGAAAGGATACCGCCATGCCCCTCGTGCCGATGGTCGTCGAGCAGAGCCCGCGCGGCGAGCGCTCGTTCGACATCTACTCGCGCCTGCTGAACGAGCGGATCGTCTTCCTCGGCCAAGCGGTCGACGACGACATCGCGAACCTGATCGTGGCCCAGCTGCTGCACCTCGAGTCCGAGGACCCTGAGAAGGACGTCTCGCTCTACATCAACTCGCCGGGTGGCTCGGTCTACGCCGGGCTGGCGATCTACGACACGATGCGCTTCATCAAGCCCGACGTGCGCACGATCTGCTTCGGCGTCGCGATGTCGATGGGCTCGCTGCTGCTGACGGGCGGGACGCCCGGCAAGCGGATGGCGCTGCCGAACGCGCGCATCCTGATCCACCAGGTGCTCGGCGGCTTCCAGGGACAGGCGAGCGACGTCGAGATCCACGCGCAGGAGATCCTCGCGCTGCGCGGCCACGTCGAGCAGATCTACGCCGAGCACACGGGCCAGCCGGTCGAGCGCGTGCACGAGGACATGGACCGCGATCGCTTCATGACGCCGCAGCAGGCGGTCGAGTACGGCCTGATCGACCGCGTGATCGCGTCGCACGAGCTGTCGCCGCGCGCTGCCGCGGGCTTCGGCGGCGCGCGCTAGCGTCCGCCGCATGCCGGCGCGCGAAGGCTCGTTCGAGATCAGCTCCCGGCTCGGCGCGCCCGCCGCCGAGGTGTGGGCGTTCGCGACGACGGCGGAGGGCGTCAACGCCGAGCTGATGCCGATCGCGCGCATGACGGTCCCGCGCGGCCTCGACGGCGACTTCGCCATCGCGGACGTCGTCGCCCCGCGCCGGCTCGGCCGCAGCTGGCTGCTGCTCGGCGGGCTGATCCCGTTCGACTGGGACGACATCGGGATCGCGTCGATCGGGCCGGGCTTCGCCTTCAGCGAGCGCTCGACGATGCTCAGCCAGCGCGCCTGGCACCACGACCGGCGCGTCGAGCCGCTCGGCGAGGGCGCGTGCGTCGTGACCGACCGCATCCGCTTCGAGCCGCGCGTGCCGGGGCTCGCGCCGCTGCTGAGACCGGTCTTCCGGCTCACCTTCCGGCACCGGCACCGCCGGCTGCGGCGGCGCTACGGAGCGGCCTGAGCCGCCGCTTCGAGCGTCGCGTCGAAGTCGGTCTTGCCGATCGGCCCGACGCAGGGGGAGGTCACGCCGGCGGCGCGGTAGCGCTCGACGCCCGCGCGCACCGCATCGGGATCGCCGATCGCCGCGAGCGTGTCGAGGAAGCGCGTCGAGATCGCCTGCTGCATGCCGTCGCCGTCACCCGCGCCGGCGGCCGCGTCGAACGCCCCGATCTCCTCCTCGAAGCCCGAGCGCTCGAGCATCGCGCGGTAGAAGGGCAGGCCGAAGTAGGGGAGCAGCTCGCGGCGCATGGACGCGTGCGCGTCGGCCGGATCCTCGACCGCACCCGCCGGCACGGCCGCGACGACGTCGAAGCCGTCCAGCGACTTGCCGGCGCGCTCGCGGCCCTCGCGCACCATCGGGATCACGACGTCGCGGATGTAGGGCGGCGTGCACAGCCACAGGATCACGCCGTCGGCGATCTCGCCCGCGAGCCACAGCATGCCGGGGGAGAGGCCGGCGACGTAGATCGGCAGCTCGGGGCGCGGGTCGAGGCCGGACAGCTGGAAGCCGGTGCGCCACTTCACCGCGGGCGCGTCCGGCGCCGCGGTCGGCGGCGCCTCGCCGCGCAGGATCGCGCGCACGATCCCGACGTACTCGCGCATCTCCGCGACCGGTCTGTCGATCGTCTGCCCGTGCCAGCCCTCGACGACCGGGCGGTGCGAGACGCCGAGGCCGAGGTTGAGGCGGCCCGCGCTGAGGTCGTCGATCGTCGCGGCCGTCTGCGCCATCGTCGCCGGCGTGCGCGTGTAGATCGGCACGACGCCCGTGCCGACGCGGATGCGGCTCGTCTGCATCGCATAGGCGGTCACGACCGTGAGCGACTCGCGCCCCGCGATGTGCGTGACGTACGCCGCCTCGTAGCCGAGCTCCTCCGCGCGCCGCACGCGCGCGACCGCTTGCTCGAGCGAGCGGCCGGTGGAGACGAAGCAGCCGAGCGCCATGCGATCAGCTCCCGAACAGCTCGCGCGCCCGCTCGACGACCAGCTCCGGGCGCTCCTCGGGCAGGAAGTGGCCGGTGGCGTCGACCCACTCGATCGTCATGTCCGGCGCGTAGCGCTCGTGCTGACCGGTCGCGTGGGAGCCTTGGACGATCTGGTCGCGTCTGCCCCACAGCAGGCGGGTCGGGGTCGTGAGCGTGCGCTCCTTCATCGCGCCGGAGATCAGCGGGCGCAGCTCGTGGCGCAGGAACGTGCGGTAGTACTGCGAGGTCGCGCGCGCCGGCCCGGGCTGGCGCAGCACGTCGACGAACGTCGCCAGCTCCTCGTCCGTATAGCGGCCGTGCGAGCGGGCGACCGTGAGCACCTGCCGCGCGAAGCGCCCCTGGCGCATCAGGCCGGCGCCGAGGCCGGGCGAGCCGAGCGCCACCTGGTACCACAGCGTCAGCAGCCGTCTGGGGCTCGGCCGCTCCTGCGGCGGCCACAGGTGCGGGATCGAGCAGCCGACGTAGTGCGCGACCCGCTCCGGCGCCGTCAGGCAGATGAGGAAGCCGGCGAAGGCGCCCCAATCGTGGCCGATCAGGTCGAAGCGCTCGACGCCCAGCTCGCTCAGCACCGCGAGCACGTCGTCGGCCAGCTCCTGCTTCAGGTAGCCCGTCTTCGGTGCGTCGCTCCAGCCGAGCCCGCGCAGGTCGGGCGCGATCACGCGGCGGCCGTCGGCCACGAGGCCGGGGATCACGTCGCGCCACATGAACCAGTGCTGCGGCCAGCCGTGCACGAGGACGACCGGCGGGCCGTCCGTCGGGCCCGCCTCGGCGACGTGGAAGCGCAGCCCGCGCGCGTGCACGTCGCGGTGCGAGACGCCTTCGAGCTGCGGCATGGGGAGGACGGCGGTCATGCCGGGACCCTAGCTGGCCGCGTAGCCAGTCGCGCCGGGTGTGCGCTCGGGCACGGTGATGTTAGTATGCATGTATGAAGCGCACCACGATCAGCCTGCCCGACGACCTCGCAGGCATCGTCTCGCGCGAGGCGCGCCGGCGGCGCGTGTCGGTCTCCGAGCTTGTGCGCGATGCACTGCGGGAGCACGTTGGGGCCAACCCCGACGAGCCGCGCCTGCTCCCGTTCGCCGGGATCGGCAGCAGCGGCAAGCGTCACACCGCGCGCGACGCAGAGGAGATCCTGCTGCGCGAGTGGGGCAGACGTGCTGGCCATCGTTGACACCGGTCCGCTCTATGCGTCGCTCGATCGCGACGACGATGACCACGAGACCTGCGTTGCGACCCTGCAGCGCCAAGATCTCCAGCTGGTCATCCCCGTCCTCGTCGTGGCCGAGACGAGCTATCTCGCGGGCACGCGCCTCGGCCCCGACGTCGAAGCACGGTTCGTCGACGCGCTCGCGACGCTCGACGTCGAAGCGCCGGCGCCGGAAGACTGGCGGCGGATCTCGGCGCTGGTCAGCGAGTACGGCGACTTCCCGCTGGGCACGACCGATGCGTCCGTCGTCGCGCTTGCGGAGCGGCTCGACGCGGAGGTGGTCGTCACGCTCGACACGCGTCACTTCCGCGCTGTCCGCCCGCGCCATCGCGACGCGCTGCGGCTTCTGCCCGACTGACCTCAGTCGCGCGTGAGCATCAGCCCCACGAGCACGGCCGCGAAGCCGATCGTGCCGAACGTGAGCGCGGTGCCGAGGTTCGCGGCGCCGAGCAGGCCCGCGAGCGCGCTCACGACCACGAACGTCGCGACGAGGATCAGCAGGTCGACGCGCACGGCGGGGATCGTGGCAGGTCGGGACGACGCGCGGCGTGCGGCCGGGGCGCGATCCGCAGCGCGGCCGTCACGCCGGCCGCGCTCATGCCACGCCCGCGTGCTCGGCGAGCGCGCGCTCGAGCGCGGGCACGTCGAGGCCGGGGTCCTGCTGCTCCAGCCAGCGCTCGGCGGCGCGGCGGCCGCCGAGCGCGCGCAGGCCGCGCGCGCCGTGCTCGGCGGTGAAGTCGGCGAGCGCGTGCAGGCGGCGGGCGCGCAGGCGGCGGGCGGCGACGTCGCTCGTCGCGCGGTGCGCGTCGATCGCGTCGAGCAGTCCGTCGATCCCCTGCGGCGGTGCGATCGAGCTGACGGCCACGACGGCCGTGTCGCGTGCGCCAAGCGAGCGCAGCGCCGCGTGGAGGTCGCGCCGGGCGCTGATCGCGACCTGGCCGAGGTCGGCCTTCGTCACGACGAGCACGTCGGGGATCTCCATGATCCCGGACTTGAGGAACTGCAGCACGTCGCCCGATCCGGGCTGCACGACGACCGCGACCGTGTCCGCCACCTCGGCGACCTCCGTCTCCGACTGGCCGACGCCGACCGTCTCGATCACGACCACGTCGAACGCCGCCGCGAGCGCATGCGCGGCGGCGCGCGTCGCCGGCGCGAGGCCGCCCAGGCGGTCGCCGGCGGCCATCGAGCGGATGAAGATCGCCGCGTCGGACGGGTCGTAGTCGATCCGCGCACGGTCCCCGAGGAGGGCGCCGCCGGAGCGCTTCGAGGACGGGTCCACCGCCAGCACCGCCACGCTCCGCCCACGGGAGCGCCAGCCCGCGACGAGCTGCGACAGCAGCGTCGACTTGCCGGCCCCGGGCGGGCCGGTCACGCCCACGATGTGCCCGGGTGCCTCGCCGCCCAGCGCAGCCGGCGACACGCCGGCCAGCAGCTCCTGGATCTCGCGCTGAGCCGAAGGCGACCGGTTCTCAACGAGGTTGAGGACAGCCGGCGCCACGGACAGGTCGGCGTCGCAAAGGCGCGCTGCGAGGTCGGACATCGAGCGAAACGCTAGCCGGCCAATCGGGCGAACGCCGATCGGGCGGGTGGCGGGGGTGAGGCGACTTCCGCGGCTTGCCCGCGGAAGCGGCTGCACCCCCGACAGGACCCGCCCGCCACGCGGCTCGGGCTCAGGCTGTTGGAGCTGCCACGCCGTTGCGCTCGGCGACCAACGCCACGACATCCCGCATGATCCGCGTGATGTCGAAGTCCTTCGGCGTGTAGACGGCGGCGACGCCGGCCTCGCGCAAGGGCGCCTCGTCGGCCACCGGGATGATCCCGCCGACGATCACCGGCACGTCGCCGACGCCGGCGTCGCGCAACGCGCCGATCACGGACGGGATCAGCTCCCGATGCGATCCCGACAGGATCGACAGGCCGACCACGTGCACGCCCTCCTGCAGCGCCGACGCCGCGATTTGCTGCGGCGTCAGGCGGATGCCTTCGTAGACGACCTCCATGCCCGCGTCGCGCGCGGCGACGGCGATCTGCTCGGCGCCGTTGGAGTGGCCGTCCAACCCCGGCTTGCCGACGAGGATCTTCAGCCGGCGGCCGAGCTGCTCGGACACGCGCTCGACCTCGTCGCGGATCTCCTCCAGCGAGTCGCTGCCGATCGCGGCCGACTCGCCGACGCCGGTCGGGCCGCGGTAGGAGCCGAACACCTCGCGCAGCGCGCCGGCCCACTCGCCCGTCGTGACGCCCGCGCGCGCGGCGGCGATCGTCGCCTCCATGACGTTCTCGTCGGACTGCGCGACCCGCGCCAGCTCGGCGAGCGCGGCGTCCACCGCCGCCTGGTCGCGCCCCGCGCGCCACGCGGCCAGCGCCTCCTTCTGGTGCTGCTCGACCTCCGGGTCGACCACCAGGATCCCGCCGTCGCCGTCCGACGTGAGGGGAGACGGCTCCGTCTCGGTGTAGACGTTCTGCCCGACGACCTTCTGCTCGCCCGCCTCGATGCGGCGGATCCGCTCGCGGTGCGACTCGACCAGCGCGGCCTTCATGTAGGGGACCGCGTCGACCGCGCCGCCGTGCTCGGCGACGATCGCCATCTCGGCGCGGGCGCCCGAGAGCAGCTCCTCCACGAGCCCCTCCATCACGACGGAGCCCTCGAAGATGTCCGGGTACTCGAGCAGGTCGGTCTCGTAGGCGAGCACCTGCTGCAGGCGCAGCGCCCACTGCTGGTCCCACGGGCGGGGCAGGCCGAGCGCCTCGTTCCACGCCGGCAGCTGCAAAGCCCGTGCCCGCGCGTCGCGCCCGAGCGTCACGGCCAGCGCCTCCAGCACGATCCGCTGCACGTTGTTCTCCGGCTGCGCCTCGGTGAGGCCGAGCGAGTTGACCTGCACGCCGTAGCGGAAGCGCCGCTGCTTGGGGTCCTCGACGCCGTACCGCGAGCGCCCCAGCTCGTCCCACAGGATCCCCATCGCGCGCAGCTTCGCGTGCTCCTCGATGAAGCGCACGCCGGCGTTGACGAAGAACGAGATGCGCGAGAAGACCTTGCCCATCTGCTCGGCCGGCACGCGCTCTCTCACCGCGTCGAGCACCGCGATCGCGGTCGACATCGCGTACGCGATCTCCTGGACGGGCGTCGCGCCGGCCTCCTGCAGGTGGTAGGAGCAGACGTTGATCGGGTTCCACTTCGGCACGCGCTCGACCGTGTAGGCGACCATGTCGGCGATCAGCCGCATCGAGGGGCCGGGCGGGAACGCGTACGTCCCGCGCGAGAGGTACTCCTTGATGATGTCGTTCTGCGTCGTGCCCTGGAGCTGCTCGGGCGCGACGCCCTGCTCCTCGGCTGTGACGATGTAGAGCGCGAGCAGCCACGCGGCGGTCGCGTTGATCGTCATCGACGTGTTCATCTGGTCGAGCGGGATGTCGTGGAGCAGCGCTCTCATGTCGCCGCGGTGCGCGACCGGCACGCCGACCTTGCCGACCTCGCCGCGCGCCAGCTCGTGGTCGGCGTCGTAGCCGGTCTGCGTCGGCAGGTCGAACGCGATCGACAGGCCCGTCTGGCCCTTCGCGAGGTTGCGCCGGTACAGCTCGTTCGACTTCTCGGCGGTCGAGTGGCCGGCGTACGTCCGCATCATCCACGGACGATCCGGCTGCGGCAGGCGGTGGGGGGACCGGGCGTCGTCGCTCATGCGCTCGATTGTAAGGTGCAGATACGTGGAAGGTCGCGCAAATGACGGAGCCGTTCAGTCGATCGACGTGCGCTTCAAGGGCCTGGAGCGCGTCATCTGCTGCTGGCGCATCGGCGACGTGCTCGTCGATCCGGGACCCGAGTCGGCGCTCGAGCAGCTGCTCGACGCGCTCGGGAACGTGCGTCCGCGCGCGCTGCTGCTGACGCACATCCACCTCGACCACGCGGGCGCGAGCGGCGCGCTCGTGAAGCGCTGGCCGGACCTGGAGGTCTACGTGCACGAGCGCGGCGCGCCGCACGTGGTCGATCCCTCGAAGCTGCTCGCGAGCGCCGGGCGCCTGTACGGCGGGGACGAGGGGATGGCGCGCCTGTGGGGCGAGACGCTGCCGGTGCCGGCGGAGCGCGTGCGCGCGCTGAGCGGCGGGGAGACGCTGACGCTCGGCGACGCGGCCGGGCGCGTGCGCGTCGCCTACACGCCGGGCCACGCCTCGCACCACGTCGCCTACCTGCACGAGGACAGCGGCCGCGCGTTCGTCGGCGACACGGCCGGCGTGCGGATCCCGCCGGCCGATCTGACGCTCGCGCCGACGCCGCCGCCGGACATCGACCTCGAGGCATGGGAGCGCTCGCTCGAGGCGATCGGCGCGTGGCGGCCCGCCAGCCTCGGCCTTACGCACTTCGGCGGGATCGACGACGTCGACGGACAGCTGGAGGCGACGCGCGCGGCGCTGCGTGAAGCGGCGCAGCTCGTGCGCGGCGCCGACCTGGAGACGGTCGTCGCCGCCATCCGGGAGCGCGTCGCCGGTGCCACCGACGACGAGGCGCTGCGCGCCGCCTACGCGAGGGCATTGCCGCCCGAGCACATCTATCTGGGCCTCGAGCGCTACTGGCGCAAGCGCGCCGAGCGCGAGGCCGCCGGCGCCGAGCCGACGGACGTCCAGTCGGCGTAGCCGCGCGCCTACCGCGCGGTATCTTCCGACCCGATGTCCCAGACGATCGAGCTTCCGCGCGTCCAGGGTCCGAGCTCCGGGCTCGGCGGCCACTGGCGCGTGATCGTCAAGAACGACGACCACAACACGTTCGAGCACGTCGCGCGGACGCTCGCGCGCTACATCCCCGGCGTCGACGTCGATCGCGGCTACGCGTTCGCGGATCAGATCCACCACAGCGGCCAGGCGATCGTCTGGACCGGCCAGAAGGAACCGGCCGAGCTCTACTGGGAGCAGCTGTCGGACTCGGGGCTCACCATGGCCCCGCTCGAGTGCTGCTGAGCGTCGGCGACTAACCGCGCACGCGGAAGCGCAGCGAGCGCACGACGTGCCCGCGGCCGGGCAGCGCGGTCGCGACGACGGACAATCCGGCGGCGCGGCGGGCGAGCGCGCGCGACCGGTCGAGCCTCAGGCGCAGCGTGATCGTCCTGCCACGCGGGACGGTCACACGCTGCGTGCCCATGTCGAAGCCGTCGGAGCGCGTGAAGCGCACGCGGCCCGTGCACGGCAGCGCTCTCACGAGCTCCAGCAGGCCGAGGCCGGCCGGGCAGGAGACGCGCAGCGCGATCGCGTCGCCGCGCAGCGGCAGCAGCGGCTCGACCGCGATCGTGCTGCGACCCGCGTCGTCGACGCCCGCGAAGGGGAACGGCAGCGTCGGCACGGTCATGCGCGGACCGCCCTGCTCGGGCGCGACGCGGACGCTCTCGCAGTCGATCTCGAGCACGTCGCGCGGGTCGGCGACGACGCTGTCGCGTCCGCCGCCGCAGGCGACCTGCGTCGCGCGCCCGTCGCGCAGCGACAGGCGGTCGGCGCCGGCGCCGCCCTGCAGCTGCTCGACGTCGTCGTCGATCGTGTCGCGCTCGTCGCCCGTGCCGCTCCAGTCGGGCCGCCCGATCTGCATGCGGACGGCTTCGCGGCGCGGCAGCAGCGCGCCGTCGGGGTCGAGACGGTCGGCGTAGGTGACGAGATCCTCGCCGCCGCCGCCGTGCAGCACGTCGACGCCGGGGCCGCCGGCGAGGATGTCCTGGCCGGGACCGCCGTCGATCGCGTCCTCGCTCGGGCCGCCGACGATCAGGTCGTCGCCAGGGCCGCCGTCGATCTTCGTCGGCAGGTCGGCGCGGATGCGCACGTCGCTGCCCAGCAGCCCGAGTCTGACCTCGATTCGCTCGATCCCCGTGTCGGGGCAGGTGACGCGGTAGCCCGTCGCGTCGAGCGTGCAGGGGCTGCCTTCGGGCAGGGTCAGGCGGCTCGCGTTCTCGTCGAGCGTCAGCAGGCCGTCGACGTGGTCGATCGTCACGTTGCTCGGCTCGACGTCGTCGCCCGTGAAGCGCAGTACGACGCCGTCGAGCGCGACGAGCCCGCCCGCCGCGGCGGGGGCGGCGGGCACGAGCAGCGCAAGCAGCGCAAGCGGCAGGACCAGGCGACGCACGGGCACGACAATGTATGGAACGCGCCAGATGGGCGGTCGGAGCGGTCGGGCGGCGAGCGACGCGGGACCGCTGGCGCGGCGGACCGGCGCGGCGGCGACCTCAGCCCGCCCGTGCGGCGCGCACGTCGCGCAGCGTCTCGCGGCCGCGCTCGGCGAGGATCCGCTCGACCTCCGTGCGGCAGCCGCCGCAGCCGG
>DASVFS010000273.1:0-7036 GCA_036379915.1 Conexibacter sp.
TGTACCGCGCTCGTCGGGAGTCCGGGGCCGGTCCACCTCAACTTGCCGCTGCGCGAGCGGCTCGTGCTCGACGGGCCGCTGCCCGCGGAGGATCCGTGCCCGGCGCGCGCGGACGGGCGGCCGTGGGTGGCGCGCCGGCGCGCGACGGGCGCGGGCGAGCTGGACGCGGTCGCAGCGCTCGCGCCCGCGCCGCGCGCCGTGATCGTCGCCGGCCGCGACGAGCGCGATCCGGCGCTGGGCGGGGCGGTCGCCGCGTTCGCCGACGCCGCGCGCTACCCGCTGCTCGCCGACCCGCTGTCGGGCGCGCGGCGCGGTCCGGCGGCGATCGCCCACTACGACGCGCTGCTGCGCGACGAGCGCCTCGCCGCCGAGCTGCGCCCCGAGCTGGTGCTGCGGGTCGGCGACCTGCCGACGTCGAAGCCGCTGCGCGCCTGGCTCGCGGAGCTCGACGTCGAGCAGGTGGCGCTCGACGCCGAGGACGCGTGGCAGGACCCGGCCGGCGTCGTGAGCGCGCGCATCTCCGCCGACCCGCGGGCGACGCTCGCCGCGCTGACGCCCGCACACCGCGACGCGGGCGAGCCGGCGTGGCTGGAGCGCTGGCGGGACGCCGACCGCGCCGCCGCCGACGCGATCGCGGCGACGATCGCGCCCGGCGGGGAAGCCGGCGAGCGGGATCGGGCTCGCGGCGTCGCGGACGGCGCCCTCAGCGAGCCGCTCGTCGCCGCCGCACTCGTCGCCGCGCTGCCGCCTGAGGCGACGCTCTTCACCGCCGCGTCGATGCCGATCCGCGATCTCGAGACGTTCGCCGCCGCGCGCGACGGCGCGCCGCGGATCCTCGCCAACCGCGGCGCGAACGGGATCGACGGCACCGTCGCCGCCGCGCTCGGCGCCGCCGCGGCCGGCGCGGGACCGGTCGTGCTGCACATCGGCGACGTCGCGCTCGCCTACGACCTGACCGCGCTGCTGTCGGCCCGCCGGCTCGGCCTCGACCTCACGATCGTGCTCGTGAACAACGACGGCGGCGGGATCTTCGACTTCCTGCCGGTCGCGCGCGAGGGCGCGGACTTCGAGCGGCACGTCGCGACGCCGCACGGGCTCGACTTCGCGCAGGCGGCGGCGCTGTTCGGCGCGCGCCACGTGCTCGCCGGCGACCTCGCGACGCTGCGGGCCGAGCTGGAGCGGGCGGCTGAGCCGGTCGGCGTGACGATCGTCGAGGTGCGCACCGAGCGCGCGGCCAACGTCGCCCTGCACCGGCGCGTGTGGGACGCGGTCGGCGCCGCGCTGCGCGCCTGAGGGCGATCGCGCGCGACGCCGCGCAGTCGACGACGAGGCCGGGGCGTGCGAGCCCTGGCTAGCCGCCGGCGGCGCGCACCGCGGCGATGCTGTCCGCGCCGACCGCGCGGCGGCAGAAGGCGGTCAATGCGGCGATCACCGCATCCGGGTCGGCGTTCCCCGCCGCGACCGGCGAGAGCGGGCTGATGAGCGCCTCGACGATCCCCCCGATCAACGCGGCCGCGGTCGTATCGGGATCCTGGTCCGGCAGCTCGCCGCGCTCGATCCGCTCGCGCACGAAGCCCGCGAGCCGCTGCGCGTACGCGCGGCGGTAGCGCACGCGCTCCGCGTCGACCGCGGGGTCGAGCGGCTCGTAGACGAGCGCCCACGCCAGGCGCGGGCGCGCCATCGCCCGCCCGGCGAACGTCTCGATCACCGCGTCCAGCTCCTCGGCGGCGGAGCGCTCCGCGGCGGCCGCCGCGCCCTGCATCGCCGCCAGCTCGGCGTCGCCGATCGCGCGGAACAGCTCGACGAACAGGTCCGCCTTCGACGGGAAGTGGCGGTAGAGCGTGCCCGTCGCCGCGCCGGCGCGCTCCGCGATCGCGGCGACCGACGCGGCCGCGTAGCCGCCGGCCTCCAACACCTCGCCGCCGGCGCGCAGCAGCCGCGCGCGCGTGTCCTCGCGCGGAGGCGGCGGGGTCGGCGGCTCGATGACGCGGAGATCGGGCATCAGTCGAACGCCAGCGTACCGGCAAGTCGTCCGCATGCGAACGCGGACGGACAGGTGCTAGCCGGCCAGCACCGGCAGCAGCGCCTGCAGCTTGACCTCGGTCTCCGCCAGCTCCGCCGCCGGGACGGAGTCGCGCACCACGCCGACGCCGGCGTAGCAGTGGGCGACCGGGCCGCGCAACAGCGCGCAGCGCAGCGCGACGCATAGCTCGCCGTCGCCGTTCGCGTCCGTCCAGCCGACGGGACCCGCGTACCAGCCGCGGTCGAAGCCCTCGAGCTGCGGGATCAGCGGCTCGGCGACCGCGAACGGCTCGCCGCCGACCGCGGGCGTCGGATGCAGGACCGAGGCGAGCGCCATCGCGCCGACCGGCTGCGACAGCTGCGCGCGGATCGGCGTCGCGAGGTGCTGGATGTTCGCGATCCGCACGAGCACCGGCTCGGGCGCGTGCGTGACCCACACGCTGTGCGGGCGCAGCGCGTGCGCGATGCGGCGCGTGACGATCGCCTGCTCCTCGCGGTCCTTGTCGCTGCGCAGCAGCGCCTCGCCGAGGTGGTCGTCGACGGCCGGGTCGGCGCTGCGGCGGGTGGAGCCCGCGAGCGCGACGGTCGAGGCGCGCTCGCCGTCGCGGCGCACGAGCAGCTCGGGGGTGGCGCCGACGAAGGTCGCCTCGCCGCGCCCGACCGCGTACACGTAGCACGCGGGGAAGCCCTCGCGCAGCGCGCCGAGCACCGCCCCCGGGTCGTGCGCGCGCGGCGCGTGCACCTGCACCTCGCGCGCCAGCACGACCTTCTCCAGCTCCCCCGCGCGGATCCGCTCGACGGCGCGCGCGACCGCCCCCTCGTAGTGCTCGGGCGGCATCGCCGAGACGACGCGGTAGCGCCCCGTCGGCGCCGGGTCGAGCAGCGGCAGGGGAACGTCGGCGCGCAGCTCGGCGAGGCGCGCGTCGATCCGCGCGAGCAGGCGGTCGGCCGTGTCGTCCGGCGTCGCCAGCGCCGCGACCGTCAACCGCACGTCGCCGCCGCGGCGCGCGAGCGCCAGCTCCGGCACGTGCAGCGACGCGGAGGGGAACGCCTCCCAGTGCGGCGAACGCGCGCCGTGCGGCGAGAACGCGAAGCCGCCGACCGCGACGAGCCCCGCGCCGGCGGGCCCGTCCGGCGGGTCCGCGATCGCGGCCGCCGCGAGCGCGCGCCATTCGCGGGCGACCGCCTGGAAGCGTCCGGAACCGGTTCCCTCGACGCTGCGGACGCAGCCGAGCGCCGCGAGCGCCTGCCCGTCGCGGTCCGGCTGCTCGAAGCAGAACCACGGCTCGCTCGGGCGACGCGAGGCGACGACGGCGGCAACCGGGTCGACTGCGGGGGCGGCCACCGTCACGGCCGCAAGCGCCTCGCCGGCTCCCCCGCGCGCCCGCCGCACGGCGAGCTCGAGCCGTTCGGCGAGCAGCGCGCGCGCGGCCGGGTCGAGCCACTGGCGCTCCCCGGGCCGCGTGCGCGTGACGCTCATACGGGAGAGATACCCGTCCTCTAGGTTTCGGCGCGTCCGCGCGCGATCGCGATCTCGCCGGTGCGCGTCATCTCGATCAGCCCGAACGGCCGCACGAGCGACTCGAACGCCTCGATCTTGTCGTCGCTGCCGGTCAGCTCCACGACGAGCGAGCGCTTCGAGACGTCGACGACGCGGCCGCCGAAGATCTCGCACAGCTGCAGCACCTCGGTGCGCTGCGGCCCGTCGACCGCGAGCTTGAACAGCGCCAGCTCGCGCGCGAGCGTCTCCTCCGGCTCGAGGTCGCGGATCTTCAGCACGTTGACGAGCTTGTGCAGCTGCTTCGTGACCTGGTCGATCGGGTGTACCGCGCCGTCGAGCGTGAGCGTGATGCGCGAGATCGTCGGGTCGTCGGTCGGCCCGACGGCCAGCGTGTCTATGTTGAACGCGCGCCGCGCGAACAGCCCCGCGACGCGGGTCAGGACGCCCGGCTTGTTCTCGACGAGGATCGAGAGGATGTGCTTGCGGCCCGTCCTGAGGTTGCCGGCCGCCTCGAGCTCGTCGAGGCTGATCAGCTCCTTGGTCCCTGGCTCGCCCATCGCTCAGCCCACCATGTCCCGCGCGGCCTGGCCGGCGGGGATCATCGGGTACACGTTCTCCTCGGCGGTCACGCGCACGTCGACGACCACCGGTCCCTCCGTCGCGATCGCCGCCTTCAGGTCCTCCACGAGCGTCGTCTTGTCCGTCAGCCGGACGCCGGTCGCGCCGTGCGCCTCGGCGAGCTTGACGAAGTCGGGGTACTGGCCCATGTCGACGTGCGAGTAGCGCTTGTCCCAGAACAGCTCCTGCCACTGGCGCACCATGCCGAGGTAGCCGTTGTTGACGATCACGACCTTGACCGGGATCCCGTTCTGCGCGCAGGTCGCGAGCTCCTGGGCGTTCATCTGGATCGAGCCGTCGCCGGCGATGCAGACGACGGTCCGGTCCGGGCAGCCGACCGCCGCTCCCATCGCCGCCGGCAGGCCGAAGCCCATCGTGCCGAGGCCGCCGGAGTTGATCCAGCGGCGCGGCTCGGGGAAGTCGTAGTACTGCGCCGTCCACATCTGGTGCTGGCCGACGTCGCTCGTGACGATCGCCTCGCCGCCGGTCGCCTCGTAGACCGCCTGGATCGCCCGCTGCGGGCGGATCTCGGCGTCGGTCGTGTCCTCGTATCTGAGCGGGTACTGCGCGCGCCAGCTCTCGATCCGCTGCCACCAGTCCTCCAGGCGGGCGCGATCCGGCTCGAGCGCGCGGTACTCGCTCACGAGCCGCTGCAGCACGTTCTTCGCGTCTCCGACGATCGGGATGTGGGCCGGCACGTTCTTCGAGATCTCGGCCGGGTCGACGTCGACGTGGATGAACTTCGCGCGCGGCGCGAACTCCGACAGCTTGCCGGTCACGCGGTCGTCGAAGCGCACCCCGATCCCGACGATCAGGTCGGCCTCGTCCATCGCGTAGTTGGCGGCGCGCGTGCCGTGCATGCCGAGCATCCCGAGCCACTGGTCGTGCGGCGCCGGGAACGCGCCGAGGCCCATCAGCGTGCAGGTGATCGGCAGTCTGTCGCTCAGCACGAGCTCGCGCAGCTCCGGCGCCGCGTTCGCGTTGACGACGCCGCCGCCGGCGTAGACGACCGGCCGGCGCGCGTTCGCCATCGCCTTCGCGGCGAGGCGGATCTGCTTCTGGTTGCCCTCGGTCGTCGGCTGGTAGCCCGGCAGGTGCACGTCGCTGACCGGCTCGTACGGGATGTCGGCGCGGCTGAGGTCCTGCGGGATGTCGACGAGCACCGGGCCCGGACGGCCGGTGCGCGCGATGTGGAACGCCTCGTGGATCGTGCGCGGGATCTCCAGCGGGTGCTGGATCATGAAGCTGTGCTTCACGACCGGGAGCGTCATCCCGAGGATGTCCGCCTCCTGGAAGCCGTCCGTCCCGATCAGCTCGGTGCGCACCTGGCCGGTGATGAAGACGACCGGGACCGAGTCCATCATCGCGTCGCAGATCGCGGTGATCAGGTTCGTCGCGCCGGGGCCGCTCGTGCCGAACGAGACGCCGACCTTGCCGGTCGCCTTCGCGTAGCCCTCGGCGGCGTGACCGCCGCCCGCCTCGTGGCGCACGAGGATGTGCCGTATCCCCGCGTCGTAGAAGGCGTCGTAGGTCGGGAGGTTCGCGCCGCCGGGCAGCCCGAATACGACCTCGACACCCTCCGCCTTCAGGCACTCCATCAATGCGTCGACTGCTCGCATGTGCGCTCGCCTCCTTTCCGAAAAGCTCGCGGAATGTGGAAATGGCGCGACGGAGCGCCGCGCCGTTGATGCAGTCTATCAGCGGTTTTTGCCGCTACTGAGGCGAATTCGCGGCCTTCGCGCGCGCTCCTGCGCGCCGCTCCGCGACATCCGCCTCGGATGCGATCGCGACGTCGGGGAAGTCGAGCTCGGCGCCGCAGCGCGTGCACAGCGCGTCGTGCAGCTTCACCACGCGCCCGCAGCCGGGGCACTGGCGCCGCAGCTCGTTGCGGTCCCAGCGGTACAGCAGCGCGGCCGCCAGCCCGATCACCGGCACGATCGCCGAGATCAGGAACCACAGGAGGAACGAGCTGCCCTTGATGCGGCCGACGATCCCGCCCGCGACGCCGAAGCAGAAGGCGATGAAGAGGTAGGCCATCGCGAGACGCTAGAGCAGCGTCTTCAGCGCCCACAGCACGGCGATCGCGGCGGCGACGGCGACGATGATCCAGAAGATCGCCATCACGAAGCCGATCAGGATCTTCGCCAGCAGCACGACGACGACGGCGAGGATCAGCAGTGCGAGGCCGCGCTTCGCAAGCGACGGCTTCGCGGGCTTCTCGGCGTCCTGGAAAGAGCTCATGCCGAAAGCGTACTGCGTGCGGCCGCTGCGTCCAGCGCGGCGCGCTGGCGCTTCGGCAGGCGCCGCCGCACGCGCCAGCGCGCGCCGCTGAAGGCGAGGTTCGCGACCGTCGCGAAGCCCTCCTCGTCGCTGCGCAGCGCGAGCAGCAGATGCGCGACGCGATCTCCCGACGGCAGCCGCCCGCCGTCGGGATCGGTCGCTCTCACGCACCAGCAGGCGACGCGCCGGTCGGCGACGAGCAGCGCGCCCGCCTCCCCCACGAGCCACGTGCCGAGCCGGCCGCGCTCGGGCACGAGCCCCGTGCGCGCGTGCAGCTCGCGCGCGTCGTGGTCGACGAGGTCGCCGAGCAGCCCGAGCGAGATGCGCTCCGGACCCTCGCCGGCCGGCGTCAGCGAGCGCGTGACGGTCGCGCCGCGCCGCGCGTACAGCTCCGGGATCAGCCACGCGTGCGCGAGCGCCGCGAGCGAGACCGGCGCGGCCAGCGGCGACAGCAACAACATCCCGATCGCCACCGCGACGAACGGCACCACGTGCGCGAGCGTCGTCAGCGTCCACAGCCGCTCGCGCGCGCGCAGCCGCTCCGCCGTCATGCGCGGGCGCCAGTAGACGTTCGCCAGCTCGGGCAGCGGGCCGGGGACGGCGGCGTGCGCGTCG
>DASVFS010000274.1:0-17105 GCA_036379915.1 Conexibacter sp.
TCGTTGCTCCTCCATCTCTCCTCCTCCGTCGAGCCGCCTGATGCGGCGGATGACGGCGACTGTAGGTTCGGGCCCGCGGGAAGTGAAATACCGTTTGCTGCACGATTGAGTGGTGTCGCTTACGAATATCGGCGGCGCCGCGGACGCGAGCTACGATCGAGCCGTGCAGCTCACGAACCTCACGCTGCGTCACCTGCGGTGCTTCGTGGTGCTGGCGGAAGAACTGCACTTCGCGCGGGCGGCGGAGCGGCTCCACCTGTCCCAGCCGGCGCTGTCGCAGACGATCAAGCAGCTGGAGAGCGGCACGGGCCTGCGCCTGCTCAACCGCACGACCCGGCACGTGGACTTGACGGCCGAGGGCGTCGCCGTGCGCGACGACGCCCTGCGGGTGCTGCGCGAGTTCGACGGACTCGTGGAGCACGCCCACGAGCTGGCCGCCGGCCGCAGCGGCACGCTGCGCGTCGGCTTCACGATCGGGGCGGCGGTCGACATCGTGCCGCGCGTCCTGCGCGCCTACGCGGCCGCCTATCCCGACGTGAGAGTCGAGCTGACGGAGTTCGACTTCTCCGAGCCGGAGGCCGGCCTCGACGACGACCGCAGCGACGTGGCGATCGTGCGTCCTCCGATCGAGACCGAGGGCGTCCGCCTCGCGACGCTGACGACCGAGCCGCGCGTCGCGTGCCTGCCCGACTCGCACCCACTGGCCGAGCGCGAGGAGATCGGCATCCACGAGATCCTCGGCGATCCGATCATCGGGGCGCCGGGCGAGGGGGCGTGGCGCGACTACTGGCTCGCCTGCGACTACCGCGACGGCGCGCCGCCGCCCGTCGTCGCCGAGGTCGCCACGTTCGAGACGGAGCTGCAGGCGGTCGCGACCGGCCGCGGGATCAGCATCACCGCCGAGGCGGCCGCGCGCTTCTACGCGCGGCCCGGCGTCCGCTTCCCGCGGATCGCGGACATCGCGCCGTGCGAGGTCGCCGTCGCGCTGCCGAGATCGCCCACGCCGGCCGCGCGCGCCTTCGCCGACGTGGCGCTGAGCGTCGGCGAGCGGCAGCCGTCCTGACCGGGCCCACCCTAGCCGTCGTTGGCCGCGTCGCGGCGCCGCTCGAACAGCTCGAACAGCTCGGCCAGCGGCGCAGGGATCGCGCGCACGATGCGCACGAGCGTGACGAACGTGGGGTCGACCTCGCCGCGCTCGATCGCCGCGAGGTGGCTGCGGCGCAGCTCGGCTCTGTCGGCGACCTCGGCCTGCGAGAGGCCGCGCAGCTCGCGCAGCTCCGCCACCGCGGCGCCGAGATGGCGGTGCTCCGGCGAGCGCGCGCCGTTCTGACCGTCGTGACTCGACAAGGAGGAGATCCTTCGCTCTCGGGGGTGGGGGGCGACCAGGGCTCCCTGCGCGGCCCTCGTCTTTGTCCGGAATGTGGATCATCCCAGGACGGACGGGCTTCGGGGCGCCCGCTCCCTGCCGCCTCGGGGCCGCGCGAGCGCGGTCACTAGGCTGCGGTCGATGCGCCCCCTCCCCACCTGGCCGATCGCCGCCGGCGCGCTGCTGCTCGGCTTCGCGGTCGCGGAGCTCACCGGCGTGCGGCCGCTCGGTGGCGTCGTGCTGCTGCTCGGCGGGCTCGCCTGCGGGCTGCGCTGGCGCGTGCTGCTGGGCCTGCCGCGCGCGCTCGCGCTGGCGGCCGTCTTCCTCGCCGGCTTCGCGCTCGCGCACCCGCTCGGCCGCGCGATCGGCTCGTGGCCGGCGGTGGTCCTCATGGCCGCCGTCGTCGGCGGGATCGCATGGCGGGCGGCGGACGCGCCGCGCGCCGCGGCCGTCGAAACCTCTTAGCCGCGTGGAGCGCGAAGCTTGGACACGCGTGCAAGGACACGCGCGGATCGCGCTGGGACACTCGCTGCATGACCACGGGACGCCCACCGCAGATCGTCGCCTTCGGGGGCGGCGGCTTCTCGATGGAGGCGGGGAATCCGCTGCTCGACGACTACGTGCTGTCGCTCGCCGAGCGGGAGCGGCCGAAGGTCTGCTTCGTGCCGACCGCCTCCGGTGACGCGGACCACTACGTCGTGCGCTTCTACCGCACGTTCTCGACCCGCTGCGAGACCTCGCACGTCTCGCTGTTTCGGCGCGACCGCGGCGACGGCGCGGTCGAGGGCGACCTCGAGGCGCATCTGCTCAGACAGGACGTCGTCTACGTCGGCGGCGGCAGCGTCGTGTCGTTGCTCGGCGCCTGGAGGGCGCACGGGCTCGACCGCGTGCTGCGGAGCGCGTGGAGACGCGGCGTGGTGCTGTGCGGGCTGTCGGCCGGCTCGCTGTGCTGGTTCCAGGAGGCCGTGACCGCGTTCCACGGGGCGCCGACGGTCGTGCGCGGGCTCGGCCTGCTGCCGCACTCCAACTGCGTCCACTACGACGGCGAGCCGGAGCGGCGCGAGGAGTACCGCCGCTTCGTCGGCGACGGCGTCACGCCGGGCTACGCCGCCGACGACGGCGCGGCGCTGCACTTCGTCGGCCGGGACCTGCACCGCGTCGTCAGCTCGCGTCCGCGCGCGCGGGCGTTTCGCGTGGAGCCGCGCGACGGCGAGGTCGTGGAGCGGCCGCTGTCCGTCAGCTACCTCGGCGACGCGCAGCCGGAGCTGGCGGCCGCGTGAGCATCCGCGACGCGCTGCGCGACCCGCAGATCTTCGCGATGGGCGGCGGCGGCTTCACGATGGAGCCGGACAACCCCGCGCTCGACGACTTCGTGCTGTCGCTGACCGACCGCCCCGAGCCGCGGGTGCTGTTCCTGCCGACCGCCTCCGGCGACCCGACCGCGCAGATCACCGCCTTCTACGCCCGCTTCGCGCGGCGAGCGTCGGCGACGCACCTGTCGCTGTTCCGCCGCCACGGCTCGGCGCGCTCGCTCGCCGACATCGTGCTCGAGCAGGACGTGGTCTACGTCGGGGGCGGCTCGATGCGCAACCTGCTCGCGATCTGGCGCGCGCACGAGCTCGACCAGCTGCTCGTCGAGGCGTGGCGGCGCGGAATCGTGCTGGCGGGCTTGAGCGCCGGCGCGATGTGCTGGTTCGCGGGCGGCGTGACGCGTTCGGGCGGGCCGCTGGAGACGATCGAGGGCCTCGGATTGCTGCCCGGATCGTTCACCGTCCACGCGGACGGCGAGCCCGAACGGCTGCCGGTGTGGCTCGCCGCCGTGCGGAGCGGCGAGCTGCCCGGCGGCTGGGCGGCCGACGACGGCGTCGGGCTGCTGTTCCGCGGCACGCGGATGGTGCGCGTCGTCAGTTCGCGGCCGGGGACCGCCGCACTGCGGGTCGACGCGGTGGGGCAGGAGCTGGTGCGTCACCGGATCGAGCCGGAGCTGCTCGGCGCCGCCCCGTCGCTCGCGGAACGACCGGTGCCCGACGACGTGCGCGAGCTGCGCGAGCTGCGCGCCGCGATGCGCCTCAGGTGATGACCGGCGGGCCGACTCTCGTGTCGATCCGCTGCTGCACGCCGACGACGCCGTCGCCGTTCAGGTCGATCGCCGCGGCGACCTCGAGGTCCGGCATGAGCTGCGCCGGCCGACGCTCGATCAGGTCCTCGACGAGGTCGATCTGCACGTTGATCACGTCCGCCGGCGGCAGTGTCGGTCGCGGCGGCGTGCCCCAGCCGAACGAGTGCCCGTCGTCGTAGTGGCCGGTCTCGAGCGTCGGGTCGGATCTGCCGCTTCCGAACACCGCCTCTGCGTCGCCGTGCTTCGTCCAGTCGGCCTTGAACAGGTCGGCCAGCACGCTCAGTCTTCTCCGCTTCGCCTTGTCGGCGTTCTTGACCCCGGCGAGCTGCGACTCGAAGCGCGCCTCGTCGCACGCGGAGCAGAGCTCCCCCTCGGCCAGGAATCCCGTCGGACGCTCGGCGCCGCAGCCGCTGCAGACGCTCCAGCTGCCGCCGTCGCCGCCGAAGATCAGCTCGACGATGTTCGGCTCGTGGGGCGCGCCCGCGGTGCGCGCGGCCGCGCTGGCCTCGACGCGCCGCACGACGAACACCGCCCCCATGTAGCGCCGCCCGCCTCTGATGCGGATCGAGCGCGTCGCGAACAGGACCTTGACGCTCGACGGCAGCCGGCCGAGCCGGCGCGCGCCGAGCGAGACGCGGCGCGGGAGCCTGCCCGGATGCGCCGTGGTCACGTCCACGCGCAGCGCGGCGACCGTCATGTGGCCGGGGCTCGGGAGCTGGAGGGTCATGCGGGGCGGCCTCGCGTCCGCGATCGTCGCCGGCAGCGCGAATGCCGCCAGGGCTACGAGGGAGAGCAGGCGGCGGCGGGTCATGAGGCGCTGATTGTCTCTATCGCATCGGCGGACGGGCGCACTACGCTGCCGGCGTGGAGATCGCGCGCCGGGACGAGCTGCAGCCGTACGTGACGCGAGACGGGTCGGAGATCCGCGAGTGGGTCGCGCCCGACCCGTCCCGCCCGACCCGTCGCCAGTCGCTCGCGGAGGCGACGGTGCCGCCCGGCGGCTCGACGCTCGCCCACTTCCACCGCGAGAGCGAGGAGATCTACCTCGTCACGAGCGGCAGCGGACGGCTGCGGCTCGGCGACGAGGAGCGGCCGATCGCGGCCGGCGACTGCGTCGTGATCCCACCCGGGACGGTCCACCGCCTGTGGGCCGATCCCGGCGCGCCGCTCGTCGTCGTGTGCTCCTGCGTGCCGCCCTACTCGCACGAGGACACGGTGCTGGTGGACTGAGCGAGCAGCCGGTGGATCGTCGCCGCCACGTCCGCCGGCCGCGCGAGCAGGTCGCCGTGCATGAAGCGCAGGACGACGTAGCCGGCCGCCTGGAGGCGGTTCGTCTTGTGGCGGTCTCGCATCGCCGCGCGACGTTCCTTGTGGTCGGCCCAGCCGTCGAGCTCCACGACGAGGCGCTGATCGGGCCACAGCGCATCGACCTCGAAGCCGGCGGCGGGGGCGTTGAGCCGCGGTCGCGGCAGGCCGGCGTCGAGGACGAGGTCGAGGAAGCGCTCCTCCAGCTCCGAGCGCAGCAGCGCCGCACCCGCCTGCAGATGGGCGTCGAGGGCGGCGCGCAGCCGTCGGTGACCGTGGCCGTGCCTGCCCTTCGTCCGCTGCAGCGCCCGCTCGAGCGCGCCGACGTCGAGGAGGCCGCCGCGATCGGCCTCGCCGAGCACGCCGGCGAGCTGGGCGGCGGTGAGCATCGGAGCGAGGTCCACGAGCGTGCGGGCCGGCGACGTCGCCGGAACGCCGCGCACGACCGTGACGTCCTCCTCGGCGAGGATGCGGCGCGCGAACACCCACAGCTCTTGGGTGCCACGAGCATCCTTGCCCGTCGACACGCTCGCCTTCCGCGAATCCGGCTTCTTGCGCATTCCATGCAGCGCCGCCGCGTCGCGGTGGCTCAGCACCGCCCCAGGCCCGACCGCCAGCACCGCCGCAAGCCATCTGCCCTCGACGCCCAGTCGTCGGTGACCTACCGCGAAGACGCCGCGATGGAGCGGGATGAGGAGGCCGCGGACGAGACGCCGGTCGATCGCGGCTCGGTCGACGCCGAGGTCGAGCAGCTGCTTCCGCGCAACCACTCCGTGCTGGCGGTCCGCCAGAGCTGCCAGCACCGCATCCGTCCGATCACTGCGGGTTTCGCCTCGCATACCGAGGCATGAGCCGCAGTGCTCGCGGGGTTCGCCCCCGCGGAGCGGTCAGCCGTCGTCCTGGCGGAAGGCCCAGCGGACCTCTTCGACCGACAGGCCGCTGGCGACGCAGGCCAGCAGCTTCATGCGCGCCGCCTGCGGCGAGAGGAAGCCGGCGGGGATGATCTGCGTGCCGCGGAGGTCCTGCTCGGAGCCGGCGTAGCCGTAGGTGCCGGTCAGCACGACGCCGCGCTCGGGCCGGCAGTAGGCGACGACCGGGATCCGCTCGGCCGCCTCGGCCCACAGCTCCAGCAAGGCCGGGGCGAGGTGGCCGGCGCCGAGCGTCCCGATCACGACGCCGTCGGGCTCGGTCGCGAGCGCGGCGCGGGCGAGCGTGCCGTCGTCGCCGGCGTTCGTCGGGATCACGAGGACGCGCCGGTTCAGCTCCGGCGGGTCGAGCGGCGGGTTGCGCGGGAGACGGGACCAGATCGTCGGGTGGCCCTCGGTGACGCGGCCCAGGGGCCCGGTCTGCGGCGAGGAGAACGCGACCAGCGACGTCGTGTCCGTCTTGCGCGTGCAGCGCGCGTGGTGGATCTCGCCGCCGAAGACGACCAGCACGCCCATCCCGGCGGCCTCCTCCGAGCGCGCGACCGACACCGCGTCGAGCAGGTTCGCCGGGCCGTCGGCGCCCGCCGCGGTGGCGGGACGGATCGCGCCGGTGAAGACGATCGGCGCCTCCGCGTCGTGGATCACGTCGCACAGCATCGCCGTCTCCTCGAGCGCGTCGGTGCCGTGGGTCACGACGACGCCGATCCCGCGGCGCGCGGCGTCACGGGCCGCGCGGCAGATCGTCAGCTGGTCGTCGAGCGTGAGGTGCGCGCTCGGCTTGTTGACGACGTCGCGCGCCTCCAGGCCGTCGCGCCCCGCCAGTCCGGGGATCGCCGTGATCAGCGCCTCGGCGTCGAGCTGCGGCGTCGCCCCCGACGGGCCGCCCATCGCGATCGTCCCGCCGGCGCCGAGGATCCGCACGCGGCGCGTTGGGTGCATGGCGTCGGGCGGCGTCACGCGGGCAAGGCTAGACGAGCGCGCCCGGAGCGGGCGCCTCCAGCTCGGAACCGCCGATGAACTGCTCCGGGTAGCCGTACATCCCGTGCTCGACGATGTCGAGCCCCTCGCGCTCCTCGGTCTCCGTCACGCGCAGGCCGACCGTCGCCTTGATCGCGGCGAACGTCAGGTACGAGAGCGCGAACACGAGCGCGAACGCCGACAGCACGCCGACCGCCTGCACGCCGAGCTGCTCGAAGCCGCCGCCGTAGACGAGCCCGGCCACGCCCGGCACGTCAGGCGCGTCGACGATCCGCGGCGAGGCGAACAGCCCGCACGCGAGCGTCCCCCACACGCCGGCGACGCCGTGGGCGCTCAGCGCACCGACCGGGTCGTCGAGCGCGCGGTCGATCGCGAGCACGCTCACCACCACGAGCGCGCCCGCCACGGCGCCGATCAGCGGCGCCGCCCACAGCTCGACGAAGCCGCACGGCGCCGTGATCGCCACCAGCGCGCCGATCGCGCCGTTGCCGACCATGCCGATGTCGAGCCGGCCGCTGATCGCCGTGATCGCGATCGAGGCGCCGACCACGCCCGCCGCGGCGGCGAGGTTCGTGACCAGCGCGATCTCGGCGAAGCGCGATCCGCCGGTCCCGATCGTCGAGCCGGCGTTGAAGCCGAACCAGCCGAGCCACAGGATCAGCACGCCGAGACCGAAGACCGGCATCGAGTGGCCCGGGATCGCGCGCGGACGACGGTCGGGGCCGTACTTGCCGCGCCGCGGACCGAGCAGCAGCAGCGCCGCGAGGCCGCCGGTCGCGCCCGTGAGGTGGACGACGGTCGAGCCGGCGAAGTCCTGCATCCCGTCGCCGAGGCGGTCGAGCCAGCCGCCGCCGAAGATCCAGTGCGCGACGAGCGGGTAGATCAGCGCCGCGAAGACGGTCGCGTAGATCGGGTAGGCGACGAAGCGGATCCGCTCCAGCGTCGTGCCCCACACGATCGCGAGCGAGACGGCGCAGAAGACGAGCTGGAACAGCACGTAGCCGGCGTCGGCGGCGTCGAAGACGCCCGCGATCGGCGAGCCCGCGGAGATCGTGTGGCCGACCGACAGGAAGAAGCCGGAGTCGCCGAACAGCGCCAGCCCGCCGCCGAACGCGAGCCCGAAGCCGACCATCCACCACGCCAGCGACGCGATCGAGAAGTTGAGGAGGATCTTCGCGACGACCGTGCCGGCGTTCTTGCCGCGCGAGAAGCCGATCTCCAGGCAGGCGAAGCCGGCCTGCATGAACATCACGAGCACCGCCGCGACGACGAGCCAGGTCGTGTCGAGCTCGCGCGTCAGCTCGGGGAGCGTGCGCGTCATCGGACGACCGCCTCGCGCGGCACCGCGTCCGCCGGAACCGGCCGCCCGGTCAGGTACCCCTGCACGAGCGGGCAGCCGTGCGCGCGCAGGAACTCCAGCTGCGCCGGCTCCTCGACGCCCTCGACGACGGTCGTCATGCCGAGCGCCTTGCCGAGGTCGAGCACGGCCGCGACGATCGCCGCCGAGCCGGCGTCCTCGGGGACGCGCGACAGGAACGAGCGGTCGACCTTCAGCACCTGCACCGGCAGGTCGCGCAGGCGGCCGAGCGATGAGTGCCCGGCGCCGAAGTCGTCGATCGCGATCGCCAGGCCGGCCTCGTTCAGCTCGGTCAGCAGCGAGCGCTGGCGGCGCGCGTCGCTCAGCAGCGCGGTCTCCGTCAGCTCGGCGCAGAACTGCCCGGGGTCGAGCCGGTGCGAGGCGATCCGGTCGGCGATCGAGCCGACGAGGTCGGCCCGCCGCAGCTGACGCGGCGACAGGTTGAAGTTGAGCCGCGGGCGGAAGCCGTCGGCGGCCCACGCGACGGCCTGCTCGCACAGCGCCTCGACGACCCAGGCGCCGATCCCGTCGATCAGGCCGGTCTCCTCGGCGACCGGGATGAACGCGCCGGGCGGGATCAGCCCCTCCTGCGGATCCTCCCAGCGCACGAGCGCCTCGAGCGCGACCAGCGAGCCGTCGGAGGCGCGCACGATCGGCTGGTAGTGCAGCCGCAGCTCGCCTTCGTCGATCGCGCGGCGCAAGCGCGTCGTCAGCGACAGCCGCACGCGGGCGTCCGACTCGTGCGGCTCGTAGAAGGCGACCGTGCCGCCGCCGGCGCGCTTGGCCTGGTACATCGCCGCGTCGGCGCACTTGAACAGCGTCTCGGGGTCGTCGGCGTGCTCCGGGAACAGCGCGACGCCGATCGACGCGCCGACGTGGAACGCCGCGCCGTGCACCTCGAACGGGCGGTCCAACGCGGCCGCGATGCGGTCGCCGGCGATCTGCGCGACAGCGCGGGGGTCGGTCGCGCCGCCGGCCTCGGCCGCGGCGGCGCCGCAGTCGAGCAGCAGCAGGAACTCGTCGCCGCCCTGGCGCGCGAGCACGTCGCCGGTGCGCGTCAGCTCGCTCACGCGGATGGCCGTCTCGCGCAGTACCTCGTCGCCGGCGGTGTGCCCGAACGAGTCGTTGACGAGCTTGAAGTTGTCGAGGTCGAAGTAGAGCAGCGCGACCGGGGCGCCGGAGCGGCGGGCGCGCGTGAGGTCGCGCGTCAGCTGCTCCTCCAGCAGCGCGCGGTTCGGCAGGCCGGTGAGGCGGTCGTGGTAGGCGAGGAAGGTCACCTGCGCCTCCGCCTCGCGGCGCGCGGTGACGTCCTCGCCGGAGCGCAGCACGGCCGTGATCGTCCCCTCGGCGTCGCGCAGCACCGCGTTGCGCCAGGCGATCTTGCGCTGGTCGCCCGACTTCGTGCGCACGAACGTCTCGAGCGTCTCGCCCGGCGGCTCGACGCCGGACACGAGCCGCAGGAACGCGAGCCGCGCGTCGAGGCGGTCCGCGCGCGGGACGACCATCTCGAGCCAGTCCCTGCCGAGCAGCTCCTGCTCCTCGAAGCCGAGCAGCCGGCAGCCCTGGTTGTTGATCAGCTCGACGCGGCCCTGCGCGTCGAGCACGACGACGAGCGTGCTCGCGACCTCCAGGTAGCGCTGCGCGCGGTCGCGCTCCTCGCGCAGGCGGCGCTCCGCCTCGACGCTGCTCGTGACGTCGGCGAAGGTGCAGACGACGCCCTGGCGCGAGGTGCCGTGCGCGCCGCCGATCGGACGCGCGAGCACGGTGATCCAGCGCTCCGCGGCGCCCTCCGGCGGCGAACGGCGCAGCGTCGCGCGCACCGGCGAGCCCTGGCGCAGCGCGCGCCGCGGCGGGTTGTCGCCGGGCGTGACGGGGCGCCCGTCGCCGTAGCGCAGCGCCCCGATCGCGCCGCTCGCGAGGCCGTCGGCGCCGAGCTGCTCGGCGGTGACGCCGAGGATCCGCAGTGCGCTCGCGTTCCAGCTGACCGGCCGCAGCTCGGCGTCGGTCACCATCACGCCCTCCTCGAGCCCGTCGACGACCGCGCGGCTGAGCCGCTCGGCGGCGCGCAGCGCCTGCCGCGCTCTCAGCTGTGGCCCGGACTCGACGACGACCCCGCGGCTGACGAGCTGCGCGTCGTCGCGGCCAGCGCGAACGCGCTCGCCGAAGGGCGACAAGATGCGGCGAGGAGCCATGCTGCTTCGATCCTCGGCATCCTGAGGAATTGCTTGAGCACTGCGGCGGTGCGCCCGCGCGTGGCGCGCGGGCGCTCGCCGTCGGCTACGGGATCAGGAACGAGAACTGCGAGTCGTGCGCGATGCCGTCGTCCCAGAGCATGACCTCGAACGTGCCTCTCGGGCAGTCGATCCCTGTGGAGCGGATCTGCGCGAGCGTTCTCGACGTGCCGGCGTTGGCGAAGTCGGAGCTGACGAGGATCGTCGACGTCGCCGGATCGATCCCGGCCGCGGCGGTGATGCAGAAGGTGCCTCTCTGCGGGTGCGAGATCGACACGATGTTCTTCGTGCGCGACGTGTTGAGCGCCAACCCCGAGGTCAGCTCGCCGTAGGCGCGTGCGGTGCCCGCCGCGCCGGGCGCGCCCTGGGCTCCCTGCGGGCCCTGCGGCCCGGTCGCTCCGGCCGGCAGCTGGCCTCTCTTGAAGTCTCGTCTGAGCAGGCTGCCGTCCTTGACGTCCGACGAGACGATCGCGCCTCTTCTGATCTGCGCCGAGCCGATGCTGTTTCTCGGCAGGGCGTTGACGGCGGCGATCGACGTGCCGCCGAGCGCGATGAACAGCGCCAGCAAGGCGATGGCGTTGCGCCGGAGGAAGCCGGCGGAGCGACGGGTCATGTGGTCTCCTGGTCGGGATGGCCGAGCGATGCGGCGCATCGCACCAGCCATCCCGGACGGAAACGCCCTACTTCAGCTCGGCGCTCGACTTGCCCAGCAGCTGGCGCGCGATGATCAGCAGCTGGATCTGCTGGGTGCCCTCGAACAGGTCGAGGATCTTCGCGTCGCGCGCCCACTTCTCCAGCAGCAGTTCCTCGCCGTAGCCGAGCGAGCCGGACAGGCGCACGCAGCGCAGCGCGACGTCGACGCACGTGCGTCCCGCCTTCGCCTTCGCCATCGAGGCCTGCAGCGAGTTCGGCTTCGAGTTGTCCGCCATCCAGGCCGCCTCCAGCGTGAGCAGGCGGGCGGCCTCGTAGTCCGCCTCCATCGCGAGGTACTCGGCGGCGGCCGCCGACTGCGTCGCAGCGGGCTTGTCGTAGTCGACCTCGACGCCGGCCTCGGCCAGCAGTCTCTGCGTCAGCTCCAGGCACGCGCGCGTGAGGCCCACCGCCATGCCGGCGACCAAGGGCCGCGTGTTGTCGAACGTCTGCATGACGCCGCCGAAGCCCTTGCTCGTGTCGACCTCCGGCGAGCCGAGCAGGTTCTCCTTCGGCACGCGGCAGTCGTCGAGGATGAAGGCGGCGGTGTCGGAGGCGCGGATCCCGAGCTTGTGCTCGAGGCGGTCGAGCTTGAGGCCGGGGTTGCTGCGCTCCACCACGAACGACTTGATCGCCGCGCGTCCGACGCTGCGATCCAGCGTCGCCCACACGACGACGAGGTCGGCGCGCTCGCCGGACGTGACGTAGATCTTCTCGCCGTTGAGCACGTACTCGCCCGTCGCCTCGTCGAGCACGGCGGTCGTGCGGATCGCCGCGGAATCGCTCCCGGCCTCCGGCTCGGTGATCGCCATCGCGGCCCACTTGCCGCTGAAGCGCTCGAGCTGCTCGTCGTTCGCGACGGACGCGATCGCCGAGTTGCCGAGGCCCTGACGCGGCATCGACAGCAGCAGGCCGACGTCGCCCCAGCACAGCTCGATGATGCCGAGCACCGTCGACATGTTGGAGCCGTTGCGGACGCCTCCGTCGCCGTTGTCGGTCCGGCGCACGCCGGCCGCGCCGGCGCCGCCGAGGTCGCTGCCGTCGTTCATCCCGTCGATGAGCGCGGCGAGCATGTCGAGCTCCTTCGGGTAGGCGTGCTCCTCCTGGTCGTACTTGCGGGAGATCGGCCGGAAGACCTCCTCCGCGACCTGGTGCGCCTGCCCGACGAGCGGGACGAACTTCTTGGGGATCTCGAGGTTGATCATGTTCGTTCTCCTAGACGAGGAGGGCGCCCTCGGCGACGCCCACCGCTCGCAGGTCGCGGTACCAGCGCTCGACCGGGTGCTCCTTCACGTAGCCGTGGCCGCCGAGCAGCTGCACGCCGTTGGAGCCGATCCACGCGCCTTTCTCGGAGCACAGCTGGCGCGCGATCGCGACCTCCTTCGCGCCGTCCTTGCCGGCGTCGAGGCGGGCGGCGGCGCGCAGCGTCGCGAGCCGCATGCCCTCCAGCTCGACGGCGATGTCGGAGACGGTGAACGCGACCGACTGGCGATTCGAGATCGGCTCGCCGAACGCGACGCGCTCGTTCACGTGCGGGATCACGTAGTCGAGCACGGCGCGGCCGGTGCCGCAGGCGAGCGCGCACCACGCCAGGCGCGCGCGGCGGACGGCGGCCGCGTACGCGGCCGGGTCGCCGTCGGCGAGCAGCGCCCGCGCCGGCAGCCGCACGCCCTCCAGCAGCACGTCGCCGGTGGCGGCGGCGCGCACGCCCATCCCCGGCGCCGCCTTCACGAGCACGCCGCTCGCCTTGGTCTCGACGAGGAAGAGGACCGGGCCGTGCCCTTCCAGTCTCGCGGCGACGACCAGCAGGTCGGCGCGCTCGGCGAGCGGCACGAGCGACTTGACGCCGTCGAGCACGAAGTCGTCGCGCTCGCGGCGCGCGGTCGTCTGCAGCGCGAACGGGTCGAACAGCGCGCGCGGCTCCTGGATCGCCAGGCTCGCCGCGGCCGGCGTCTCCGCCTCGACGAACGCGGGCAGGTAGGTCGCCTGCTGGTCGCCGTCGCCCCACAGCGCGAGCGCGCCCGCGACGCCGGCCGGCGCCAGCAGCGCGACGGCGAGGCCCATGTCGCCGTGCGCGAGCGCCTCGGCGGCGAGCACGGCGGTCACCGACGAGCGCTCGCTGACGGCGCCGCCGAGCGCCTCGGGGACGCCGAGCATCGTGAGGCCCAGCTCGCCGGCGCTCGTGAGGATCTCCTCGGGCGCCTGCGCGGCGGTGTCCGCTCTCAGCGCGGCCGGGCGCAACTGCTCGGCGCCGAACGCTCTGAACGACTCCTGCAGCATCTGCTGCTCGTCGGTCGGGGTCAGGTCGAACAGACCTGTGCTGGTCGTCGACGGGAGGCGCGTCGCCTTCCTGCCCCCGTTGACCGACTTGAACGTGCGACTCGCCGCGCCGACGGCCTTGAAGCCGTCGCGCGTGGCGCGGTAGAGGACTCTCTCGGCGGGCTTGCGCACGCCGAGGCGGTCGACGACGTCGGAGCCGGCGAGGCGCCCGAGGGCGCGCAGGCCGAGTCCCATGCTGCGCTCCGCCATGCTCATGGCGTCACCGTCCCTTCGAGGTGGATCGTGTCGGGCCGCTTGGCGCTCCGCACCTCGAAGCGGCCTTGGTCTGCCGCGAACGTCACGCGGCTCGGGAGGAAGATGGGTCGTTTGAAGCTCACGTCGACCGTGTAGGCGTCCGGCAGCGGCTCGAGCGCCGCCAGCGCCCGCGCCTTCGTCCACATGCCATGCGCGATCGCCTGCTTGAAGCCGAACGCGCGCGCCGTCAGCGCATGCAGGTGGATCGGATTGCGGTCACCGGAGACCGAGCCGTACCTCCGCCCCAGATCCCCCGGCAACCGCCACTCCACAGGAGCACCGCGAGTTTGACGGTCTATAGGACTGTCGGATTCGCGGTCCTCACCCGACGCCCCGCCCCCGCCCCCCTCCCGGCCGCCGTTCCGGGCAGTGGCGCCGCCACCGCGACGGAGCATCGTCGAACGCTCCTCCCACACGAGCTCGCCGTCGACCCGCGCCTCCGACACCAACGCGAACGTTCGACCCTTCGGGTGGGGCTCGATCGGGGTCGTCCTGACGACGAGGTCGAAGACCTCCGTGACGCGCGCCGGCCGACGCACGACGATCCGATTCGACAGGTGCACCAGCCCGACCGCCGGGAACGGGAAGCGACCGTCCGTCATCAACGCCATGTGCAGCGGGAACGCCGGCATGTGCAGGTACGTCGCCGGCAGCGTGTCGCGCAGCGTGAAGCCGCAGACTCTCGCGTAGTCGGCGAGGTGGGCCGGGTCGACCGTCACGCCGGAGAGCGAGCGCTCCAGCGCCGGCATCTCCTTCCCGCGCCCCGCCACGAACGGCAGCAGCGAGGCGCCCGGCACGAGCGGGAGCGCGGCGCGCGCGTATGTGGTGAACGTGCTCACGACGTCACGCCCCCAGCAGGCTCTGCCCGCAGACGCGCACGACGTTGCCGTTGAGCCCGCCGCACGCCGGCGAGGCGAACCAGGCGATCGCCTCGGCGACGTCGATCGGCAGGCCGCCCTGCGACAGCGACGACATGCGGCGGCCGGCCTCGCGGATCGGCAGCGGCACCTTCGCCGTCATCTGCGTCTCGATGAAGCCGGGCGCGACGGCGTTGATCGTCGCGCCGCGCTTCGCCAGCTCGGGCGCGTACGCGTCGACGATCCCGATCACGCCCGCCTTCGAGGTCGCGTAGTTCGTCTGGCCGGCGTTGCCGGCGATGCCGCTGATGGAGGAGACGCAGACGATCCGCCCGCCCTCGTTGAGCGCCGCCTTCCTGCCGCCTTCGATCAGCGCGTCGGTGATGCGCTCGATCGAGCTGAGGTTCACGGCGATGACGGCGTTCCAGCGGTCGGCGTCCATGCGGCCGAGCGTGCGGTCGCGCGTGATGCCGGCGTTGTGGACGACGACGTCGACGCCCCTGTGCTCCTTCTTCAGCTGCGCGGCGATCGCCTTCGGCGCGTCCGCGTCGGTGATGTCGAGCGCGAGCGCGGAGCCGCCGATGCCGGCGGCGACCGCTTGGAGGTCCTCCTCCAGCGCCGGCACGTCGAGGCCGACGACGTGCGCGCCGTCGCGCGCGAGCGTCGAGGCGATCGCGGCGCCGATGCCGCGCGAGGCGCCGGTCACGAGCGCGACCTTGCCGGCCAGCGGCTTCTCCCAGTCGAAGTCGCTCGCGACCTTCCCGCCCTCCTTGCCGATCCGCACGACCTGCCCGGACACGAACGCCGAGCGCGGCGAGAGGAAGAAGCGCAGCGTGCCCGCGATCTGCTCCTCGGCGCCCGGCTCGACGTAGATCAGCTGCACGGTCGCGCCGCGGCCGATCTCCTTGCCCGTCGCGCGCGTGAAGCCCTCCAGCGCGCGCTGCGCGACGCGCTCGCCCGGCTGCTTCGCCGACTCCGGCGGCGTGCCGAGCACGACGACGCGGGCGCACGTCTTGACCTGGCGGATCGTCGGCCCGAAGAAGGCGTGCAGCTCCTCCAGCTGCGCCGACTCGCCGATGCCGGTCGCGTCGAACACGAGCGCGGCGTAGCGGTGGTCGACGGCGGCCTTCGGCGTCCACGGCGAGGCGTCGAGGCCGGCCTCGGCGGCGGCCGCGCGCAGGTCGGGGCGCAGCGGCGTCGCGACGTCGGCGCCGATCTCCGCGAGCACGCGGGCGAGCGGAGCCGCCAGGCGTCCGGAAGGAGCGCCGCCCACCAGCACCTTCCCCTCGATGACCTTCGCCCCGGGCACATGCCGCTTCAGAGGGACCGGCTTCGGCAGGCCGATCTGCTTCGCGATGGCACCGCCGACCGGCGTGTTGACGAGCTGCGTGTAACGGTCCATGGTCGAACGCCTCCCTAGGCCTCGAGGATCGCGACGACGCCCTGGCCGCCGGCCGCGCAGATGGAGATCAGGCCGCGGCCGCCGCCGCGCTCGTGCAGCGCCTTCGCGAGCGCGGCCACGATGCGCCCGCCGGTGGCGGCGAACGGGTGGCCGGCGGCGAGCGAGCTGCCGTTGACGTTGAGCTTGCTGCGGTCGATCGCGCCGAGCGGCTCGGAGCGCCCGAGCCGCTGCGTGCAGAAGACCGGGTCCTCCCACGCGGCGAGCGTCGACAGCACCTGCGAGGCGAACGCCTCGTGGATCTCGTAGAGGTCGAAGTCCTGCAATGTCAGGCCGTTGCGCTCCAGCAGCCGCGGGACCGCGTAGGCGGGCGCCATCAGCAGACCCTCGCGGCCGTTGACGTAGTCGACCGCGGCCGTCTCGGCGTCGACGAACGTGGCGAGTGGGGTGAGGCTGCGCTCGCGCGCCCACTGCTCGCTGGCGAGCAGCGCGACGGCGGCGCCGTCGGACAGCGGCGTCGAGTTGCCTGCCGTCATCGTGCCGTCGGCTCCGCCGAAGACGGGCTTCAGCTTGGCGAGCTTCTCGAGCGACGAATCCGGACGGAGATTCTGGTCGCGCTCCAGCCCGAGATACGGGGTGATGAGGTCGTCCTGGAAGCCGCGCTCGTAGGCGGCCGCAAGGTTCTGGTGCGAGCGCATCGCGAGTTCGTCCTGCGCCTCGCGGGAGATCCCCCATTCCGCGGCGGTGCGCGCCTGGTGCTCGCCCATCGAGAGGCCGGTGCGCGGCTCCTCGTTGCGCGGGATCGCCGGGGCGAGATGCTGCGGGCGCACGCGCAGCAGCTGCTTGAGGCGGCCCTGCGTGGAGCGCTCGCGGTTGGCGTCGAGGAGGATGGAGCGGAGCTCCTCGTTCAAGGCGAGCGGCGCGTCGGAGGTCGTGTCGACACCGCCCGCGACGCCCACCTCGATCTGACCCAGCGCGATCTTGTTCGCCACGAGGATCGCTGCCTCGAGGCCGGTTCCGCACGCCTGCTGGATGTCGTACGCCGGCGTCTCGGGCGCGAGGCGACTGCCGAGCACGCACTCGCGCGTCAGGTTGAAGTCGCGGCTGTGCTTGAGGACCGCGCCGGCGGCCACCTCCCCCACGTGCTCCCCCGCGAGGCCGTGACGGGCGACGAGCCCCTCGAGTGCCGCGGTGAGCATGTCCTGGTTGGAGGCCTTCGCGTACGCGCCGTTGGCGCGGGCGAAAGGGATGCGGTTGCCGCCGATGACGGCGGCGCGGCGGGGCGCAGTGGTGGCCACGGGTG
>DASVFS010000275.1:0-14720 GCA_036379915.1 Conexibacter sp.
GCGACGAACGCGTCGAACACGCGCTGCTGCTGCGCATCCGATCCGGCCGTGTCCTCGGGATGCCACTGCACGCCGACGACCCAGCGCGCGACGGGGTCCTCGATCGCCTCGACGACGCCGTCGTCGCTCCAGCCCGTGACCGCGAGCCCGCGGCCGAGCCGCGCGAGCGCCTGCTGGTGGTGCGACGAGCAGGCCGCGACGCGGTCGCCGCCGACGGCGGCGGCCAGCCGGCTCGCGCCGTCGAGCCGCACGGGGTGCTGCGTCCAGGCGGCGCTCGTGCCGTGCGCCGGCGCGACGGCGGGCGCGAGCCGCTGCTGCAGCGAGCCGCCGCGCGCGACGTTCAGCAGCTGCATGCCGTGGCAGATCGCGAGCACCGGCAGCCCGCGCTCCGCCGCGGCGGCCAGCAGCGCCAGCTCGCACGCGTCGCGCAGCGCGTCGACCTCGTCGGCGCCCGCGCCCGCCTGCCCGCCGTAGAGCGCCGGCGAGACGTCGCCGCCGCCGGTCAGCAGCAGCCCCGCGCACGACGCCGGCAGGCGAGCCGTGGCGCCGCCCGTCGGCGCCGGCTCGATCACGACCGGCCGCCCGCCGGCCGCCGCGAGCGCGCGCAGGTAGGAGCCGGGCACCGGCCCGAGCGGCGAGCCGCGCCGCGCCCCCACGGCGATCTCAACGAAATATTCGTTACCTCGATTCATCCCCAAGTGAATCTCTAGTTACACGGTGTACTCGCTTGACATACATTAACGATCGCAGCTAGCCTAACCCGCCGGAGGCGTTAGCAGGGGACCAGGGGGTCGATGTTATGAAGTCGTTGACGTGGGATTACACATCCCTCGCGCATACCTATGCCGGGCGGCCGCCGTACGCGGAGTCGGTGATCGACGAGATCGTCGCGCTCGCCGGCGTGGAGCCGGGCGACCGCGTCTGCGACGTCGGCGCCGGCACCGGGCATCTGAGCGTCCACCTCGTCGCCCGCGGTCTCGCGGTCGACGCGGTCGAGCCCAACGACGCGATGCGCGAAGTCGGGCGCGAGCGCCTCGCCGACGCGCCCGTCGAGTACTTCGACGCGCAAGCCGAGGAGACCGGCCGGCCCGACGCAGCCTACCCGCTCGTGACGTTCGGCTCCTCCTTCAACGTCGTGCGCAGCGGCGACGCGCTCGCCGAGGTCGCGCGGATCCTCGAGCGCCCGGGCCACGTCGCGATCATGTGGAACCACCGCGACCTCGACGACCCGCTGCAGACGGAGATCGAGGCGGCGATCGGCTCGCGCATCCCCGGCTACGACTACGGGACGCGCCGCGCCGACCCGACCGCCGACGTCGAGGCCTCCGGGCGCTTCCACGCGCCCCGGCGCATCGAAGGGAGCGTCCGCCACGAGGTCGACGCGGACGAGTGGGTCGAGGCATGGACCTCGCACGCCACGCTGCAGCGGCAGGCCGGCGACCAGCTGGAGCGCATCGTCGACGAGATCGGCGCGCTCGTCGCGCGGGCGCAGGTCGCAGGCCGGCTGACGGTGCCGTACACGACCCGCTGCTGGGTCGCCCAGGTCAAGGAGCGGTGACGTGGCCGCCGGGTTGGCGTTCGGCACGAAGGCGGAGACGCTCGCCCGGCTCGCCGGCCGGCTGCGACACGGCGTCGTGCTGCCGCTCGACTGGTTCACGGTCGGCGAGTGGCAGGCCGACGAGCACGCCGTGCTCGACCGCCTGTGCCGGCACGAGTGGGCCGGCGGGTCGCTGATCGTCCGCAGCAGCAGCCTCGACGAGGACACCGAGGCGGCGTCGAACGCCGGGCACTTCGTGTCGTGCGCGCACGTCAGCGGGCGCGGCGAGCTGCGGCTCGCGATCGAGCAGGTGATCAGGTCGTACGACGGCGGTGCCGACACCGACGCCGACCAGGTGCTCGTGCAGCCCGAACTGGACCGCGTCGTCGCGAGCGGCGTCGCGTCCTCGCGGGAGCCCAGCGGCGGCGGCCCCTACCGCGTGATCACGTACTCGGAGAGCGCCGACACCGACGCCGTCACCGCCGGCCGCGACGGGACGCGCAGCTGGTACTGCCTCGCCTACGAGGACGGCGCGCCGCCGTCGCCCTGCCTCGCGGGCGTGCCGGCGCTGATCGACGAGCTCGAGCAGCTCGCCGACGTTCCCTTCGAGCTCGAGTTCGGCGTCGCGGAGGAGGGCCCGGTCGTGCTGTTCCAGGTACGACCGCTCGCGATGCACAGCAGGGGCGTGCCCAGGAAGGCCCACCGCGCCACGATCGAGGAGTGCCGCTCGCAGCTGCGCCGGCTCTCGCGCACCCGGCCGCCGGCGCTCGGGCCGCTCGGCGGCTTCGGCGTGATGCCCGACTGGAACCCCGCCGAGATGATCGGCCTGCGACCGCGGCCGCTCGCGCTGTCGCTCTACCGCTGCCTGATAACGGACGAGATCTGGGCCGAGAGCCGCGCGCGCTACGGCTACCGCGACCTGCGCGGCGTGCCGCTGCTGGTCGACTTCTGCGGGCTGCCGTACATCGACGCGCGCGCCAGCTTCAGCTCGTTCGTGCCGGCGGCGCTCGACGACGCGACGGCGGAGCGCCTCGTTGCGCACTACATGCAGGCGCTGCGCGCGCGGCCCCACCTGCACGACAAGATCGAGTCGGCGATCGCGCTGACCGCCTACGACTTCGAGACGCCGACCAGAGCGCGGGAGCTCGTCGAGCACGGCGTGCTGTCAGCGGCGCAGGCGTCCGACGTCGTCGAGGCGCTGCGCGCGCTCACGGTGCGGATGATGGCCGACGACGGGCCCTTCGCACGCGATCTCGAGACGGCCGCGGAGCTCGCGCGCCTGCACGTCGACGGCGGGCCCGTTCCGGGCTTCCCGCTGCGCCGGATCGCCAGTCAGCTCGACCAGTGCCGCTCGCTCGGGACGCTTCCGTTCGCCGGTCTGGCGCGCGCCGCGTTCACCGCGGTCGGGATCGTCAACAGCCTCGTGCGCCTGGGCGTCTTCGGCGACGAGGAGGCCGCCGCGCTGATAGGCGGCGCCAACGACGTCACGAAGGACCTGCGGCGCGACTTCTCGACGCTCGACCGCGACCGCTTCCTCGACCGCTACGGCCACTTGCGGCCCGGCACCTACGACATTCGCTCCGCCCGCTACGACGAGTCGTTCGAGCGTTATTTCGATCCCGCCCACCGCGACGAGGCGGGCGTCGAACACGCCGGCTTCGCGCCGAGCGCGGCGCAGCTCGCGGCGATCGGCCGACTGATCGACTCCCACGGGCTGGCGTGCGAGCCGGGCGAGCTGATGGACTTCCTGCGCAGCGCGATCGCCGCGCGCGAGCGCTCGAAGCTCGACTTCACGCGGCTCGTCAGCCAGGTGCTCGTCGACGTGCGTCAGCTCGGCGAGCAGCTCGGCTTCGACGTCGACGACATGTCGTATGTGCCGGTGACCGTGCTGCGCAGACTGGCCGCCGGACTCGACGACGTCTACGCCGCCCTGATCAAGGCGATCCGGCGCGGGCGCGAGCGCCACCGCGTCACCGAGACGCTGTGCGCGCCGGCGCTGCTGCGCGACGAGGAGAGCTTCGGGAGCTTCGTCACGATGGAGGACGAGCCGAACTTCGTCACGCACCAGCGGGTGATCGCGCCGCCGGCCGACGTCGTGCGCGGCGACGAGCTCGACGGCCGCATCGCGATGATCGCCTCGGCCGATCCCGGCTGGGACTGGATCTTCACGCACAGGATCGCCGGCCTCATCACGGCGTTCGGCGGCGCGAACTCGCACATGTCGCTGCGCGCGCTGGAGCTCGAGCTGCCGGCCGCGATCGGCGTCGGCGAGGAGCGCTTCAGGCGCTGGCTGGCGGCGCCGACGCTCGAGCTCGACGCCGCCAACCGGCTCGTGCGCCCGATGACGGGCGAAGCGCCGATCGCCGCCCACGCCGCGCTGCGCGCGGCGGAGTCCGGAAGCGCCTGACGTGCAGGGCCTGATCCTCGCCGCCGGGCGCGGCTCGCGCATGCCGGCGCTGACCCGCTCGGGGCCGAAGTGCCTCGTGACGGTGGGCGGCGGGACGCTGCTCGAGCGCCAGGTCGCCGCGCTGCGCAGCGCGGGCGCCGAGCGCATCGGCGTGGTCGGCGGCTGGCAGGCGGCCGCGTTGCGGGGCCGCGGCGTCGAGCTGCTGCACAACCCGGACTGGGCGGCGACGACGATGGTCGCGTCGCTGTGCCGCGCGGGCGATTGGCTGCGCGCCGACACGACGCTCGTCAGCTACGGCGACATCGCCTTCTCGCCGGCGACCGCGCGCCTGCTGGCCGCGTGTCCCGCGCCGCTCGCGCTCGCCTACGACCGCGACTGGCACGCGCTGTGGCGGCGCCGCTTCGCCGACCCGCTCGACGACGCGGAGCGGTTCGCGCTCGACGGCGACGGCCACGTCGCCGAGATCGGCGGGCGCCCGCGCCCCGGCGAGCGGATCGAAGGGCAGTACATCGGGCTGATGCGCTGGACCCCGGCGGCCTGGACCCGCTTCGGCGGGGTGCTGCGGGGCTTGCAGTCCACGGCGGCCGGCCGGCGCGTCGACATGACCGCCGCGCTGCGGCTGCTCGTGCACGAGCACCGCGCGGCCATCGCCGCGGTGCCGGTCGACGGGCCGTGGTTCGAGTTCGACTCGGAGCGCGACGTCGAGCTCGGCACGCCCGTCATCGACGCGATCGACCGGCTCCTCGGAGCCACGGCATAGGGAGGGAACCAATGACAGGCATCGCGGGGTTCGAGGACCTGGAGCTCTTCAACCCACCGCAGACGTACACGTCGGCCGCGCGCGGCTACGAGGCCGCCCAGCCCGGCTGGGGGCGCGTGATCGACCACTCGCTCGAGCTGCTGCGGCTGGCGCCCGGCGACGCCGTGCTCGATATCGGCTGCGGGCCGGGGATACTCGCGGTCCGCGCGGCCCCGCAGGTCGCGCCCGGCGGCTCGGTGACCGGCGTCGACGTGTCCGAGGGGATGCTCGAAGTGGCGCGCGAGAAGGCGGCCGAGCAGGGCGTCGGCGACGCGGTCGCGTTCGAGCTCGGCGACATGCATGCGCTGCCGTATCCCGACGGCTGCTTCGACGCGATCGCCTGCTCGTACGCGCTGTTCTTCGCCAGGAGCGTGACGGCCGTGGGCCGCGAGCTGTGGCGCGTGCTGGCGCCGGGCGGGCGGCTGGTCGTCGCGACGATCGGCGAGCAGTTCTTCGAGCCGATGTGGGGACAGTTCCGGGCCGAGACCGCCCGCCTGCGGCCCGACCTCGACATCGGCATGCCGTGGGAGCGCAGACAGGTCGCCGACGGCGGGACGCTGTGCGGCCTGCTGGCGGCCGGCGACGTGCGCATCCGCCTGATCGAGGTCGAGGACGTGCCGGTTCCGCTGTCCGGCCCCGACGACTGGTGGCAGATCGCGGAGGGTACGGGGATCCGCCGCGCGATCGAGGAGATGGGCCCGCAGACGGCGCAGGTCGTGCGCGACGCCAACGGCCGCTGGATGCAGGAGCAGGGCGTCGCGAGCGTGACGATCTCGACGAACTTCGTGCTCGCCGAGAAGCCGGGCGCGTGATGGTGCGGGACGCGCCCGTCGCCGCCGACGGGCCGGTCACGGACGACGTGGCCGACCGCGGCCGCGCGCTGCTGCTCGCGCGGGTCGACGGGCGCGTCCCGCCGCTGCAGGCGGCCGAGCAGCGCGTCGCGCAGCTGCTGCTGCAGCAGCCGGCGCGCGCGATCTTCTGCTCGGTCGCCGAGCTGGCCGCGCTGGCGTCGACGTCAGGCGCGACCGTCGTGCGCTGCGCCCAGAGGCTCGGCTTCAGGGGCTTCCACGACCTGAAGGTCACGCTCGCCGAACAGCTCGCCGGCGCCGTCCCCCCGCGCACCGCCCGCCAGGCGGCGTGCGACCCGCGGCTCGCGGCGCTCGCCCAGGTGACTGCGGCGGGCGCCGCGACCGTGCGCGACGCGGCGGCGCTCGTCGACGCCGCGTCGTTCGACGCGAGCGTGCGGGCGCTCGACCGCGCGCAGCGCGTGCTCGTGCTCGGCGTCGGCAGCTCCGCCGCGCTGTGCCAGGACGCCGCCTGGCGCCTCACCGCGATCGGCCTGCACGCGGAAGCGCCGGCCGACGTGCACGACCAGCACGTGCGCGCGCGGCTGCTGAGCGGCGGGGACGTCTGCCTCGCGCTCTCGCACACCGGCGCCACGCGCGAGACGCTCGCCGCGACGCGCGCCGCGGTCGAGGGCGGCGCGGCCACGGTGGCGATCACGAGCTTCGCCACCTCGCCGCTGACCGAGCTGGTCGACCACGCGCTCGTCGCCGGGACCCGCGCCGTCGCGCGCAAGCTCGAACCGCTCGCGACCCGCCTCGCCCACCTCGCGCTGCTCGACTCGCTGATCGTGGCGGTCGCGCGGCGCGACGAGGCGCGGACGGGGAGCGCCTTGGCGCGTCAGGCGGGCGACGGCGACGGGCGGGGCTGACGTCACGACCTCGTTCGCGCCGCCTCGTGCGCGAGCAGGCCGGTCACCTCGCCACCGCGAGGAACTTCGTCTCCAGGTACTCGTCGATCCCCTCGCGCCCGCCCTCGCGGCCGAGCCCCGAGTGCTTCACGCCGCCGAACGGCGCGTGCGCGTTCGAGACGACCCCGCGGTTGACCGCGACCATGCCCACCTCCAGCGCTCGCGCGACGCGCAGCGCACGCCGCAGATCGCCGCCGTACACGTAGCCGGCGAGCCCGACCTCGCTGTCGTTCGCGAGCGCGATCGCCTCCGCGTCGGAGGCGACAGCGCGAACCGGCGCGACCGGCGCGAAGATCTCCTCGCGCCAGATGCGCGCGCTGGGCGCCGCGCCGCGCAGCACCGTCGGGGGATAGAAGGTGCCGGGCGCGAGGTCGAGCGGCGCGCCGCCGGTGAGCACCTCCGCCCCGGCCGCGACCGCGTCGCGCACGAGCTCGTCGACGCGCTCGACCGCGCGCCGCTCGATCAGCGGCCCGAGCTGCGTCTCGGGATCGGCGCCGGCGCCGATCCGCAGGTCGCCCATGCGCTCCGCCAGCCGCGCGCTGAATCGCGGCTCCACCGCCTCCGCGACGAGGAAGCGATTCGCCGCCGTGCACGCCTCGCCGTTGTTGCGCAGCTTCGCGACGAGCGCGCCCTCGACCGCCGCCTCCACGTCGGCGTCCTCCAGCACGACGAAGGGAGCGTTGCCGCCCAGCTCCATCGAGACCCGCAGCACGTTCGGCGCCGCCTGCGCGAGCAGCGCGCGGCCGACCGCCGTGGAGCCGGTGAACGACAGCTTGCGCAGCCGCGGGTCGCGCAGCAGCGCGCCGACCAGCCCGGGCGCACGCGTGCTCGGGACGACGTTGACGACGCCGGGCGGAAGCCCGAGCTCCACCAGCATGCGGACCGTCGCGAGCGCGGTCAGCGGCGTCTGATGAGCCGGCTTGACGACCGCGGTGCAGCCCGCCGCGAGCGCCGGCGCGAGCTTGCGGGCGATCATCGCGAGCGGGAAGTTCCACGGTGTCACGAGCAGGCAAGGCCCGACCGGCTCACGCAGCGTCGTCAGCTCGGCGCAGCCGTCGGCGGCGAGCGCCGCGGTGCCGTCGATCCGCACCGCCTCCTCGGCGAACCAGCGCACGAAGTCGGCCGCGTAGGCGATCTCGCCGCGCGCCTCGGCGAGCGGCTTCCCCATCTCCAGCGTGATCAGCTCGGCCAGCTCGTCCGCCTGCGCGACGAGCGCGTCGAACCACGCACGCAGCAAGTCGGCGCGCTCGCGTGCCGGCGTGGCGGCCCATGCGGGCCCGGCCGCAACCGCGGCGTCGAGGGCGGCGAGCCCGTCGGCCGGCTCAGCGTCGGCGACGGCGGCGATCTGCGCACCGGTCGCCGGGTCGTGCACGGCGAACGTCGCGCCCGCGGCGGCGGGGCGCCACGCGCCGCCGACGTACAAGTCGCGCGCGGGTGTCTCGGCGACAGCCGTCACGGCAGCAGCACTTGACGCACGGAGCGGCCCTCGGCCAGCTCGTCGAGCGCCTCGTTGATCTCCGACAGCGGTCGCGTGGAGCTGAGCAGGCGGTCCACCGGCAGCCGGCCGGACCGCCACAGCGCGACGAAGCGCGGGATGTCGCGCTGCGCGACCGCGCCGCCCATGTAGCTGCCGGCCAGCGTGCGCGACTCGGCGACGAGCGAGAGGGCCGACACGCGCAGCTCGGCCTGCGGGTGCGGGAGGCCGATCGAGACGGTGCGCCCGCCGGGCGCCGTCAGCGCGTAGGCCTGCTCGAGCGCGTTCGCGCTGCCGACCGCCTCCAGCGCGACGGCCACGCCGCCGGGGCAGTGCGCGTCGACCGCCGCGGCCGCCTCCTCGGGCGGTGCCGCCGCCGTCGCTCCCAGCTCCAGCGCAAGCGTGCGCTTGGCCGCGAACGGGTCGACCGCGATCACCGGCTGTGCGCCGGCCACGAGCGCGCCGAGCACGGCCGCGAGGCCGACGCCGCCGAGGCCGATCACGACGACCGCCTCGCCGGCCCGCACGCCGCCGGTGTTGAGCGCCGCGCCGACGCCGGTCAGCACGGCGCAGCCGAACAGCGCCGCGATCTGCGGCGGGATGTCCGCGTCCACGACGACGGCGGAGCGGCGGTCGACGACCGCGCGCGTCGCGAAGCCGGAGACGCCGAGGTGGTGCGCGACCGTGCCCGTCCGGTCGGCGAGGCGCCGCCCGCCGCCGAGCAGGTCGCCGGCGGCGTTCGCGGCGCTGCCGTCGACACAGCGCGAAGGCGTCCCCGACTGGCACGCGACGCACGTCCCGCAGGCCGGCAGGAACGCCATCACGACGCGGTCGCCGGGCCCCACGTCGCCGACCGCATCGCCGGCCGCCTCCACGATCCCGGTCGCCTCGTGGCCGAGCGCCATCGGCAGCGGCCGCGGGCGGGAGCCGTCGACGACCGACAGGTCCGAGTGGCACAACCCGGCTGCGTCGACGCGCACGAGCAACTCGTGTGCCCGCGGAGGAGCCAGCTCGAGCTCCAGCAGCTCGAGCGGGCGCGAGCTCGCGTATGGGCGCTCGGCGCCGCTGCGGCGCAGTACGGCGGCAGTCGTCGTCCGCGTGGCGGCTCCCGCTCCGATCACGGCGAGGGAAGGGTTGCGAGGCCGGTCTGGCCCACCCGCGCGACCTGCGGCGGGTCGCAGATGAGCAGCTCGACGTCGCCGTCGGCGCGCAGCCGGCCGGCGCCATGAGGGACAAGCCACGTCTCGCCGGCATGCAGGGGGACCGTCGCCGAGTCGGTGGCGAGGCTGCCTTCGCCGGATGCGATCACGAGGATGCGAAAGCGAGCCTCGCCCAGGTCCGACGATCCGGTCACGCGCGCACGAAAGGCCTGGAAGAAGGGATCCGCCTCCGCCGGGAAGAGCCGCCACAGCTCTGCGTCGCCGGCCACCGGCATCGCCTCAGGCCGGGGGCGGAGAAGCTGCAGGCGCTCTCCGCTGTAGGCACGGAGGTCGAAGCACGGCAGTGCGTCGTCCCAGCCGAGCTTCAGCGTGGCCTGCGCCTCGTTCAGCCCGTACGCCTCGTACTCGGCGCAGATCGAGAACGAGGTCGGCTCCTGGAGCTCCGCCAGCATGATCCCGGCGCCGATCGAGTGCGGAACGCCTGCCGGCACGTAGAAGACGTCGCCCGCGCGCGCCTCCATCCGGTGCATGGCCGCGAACATGGCGTCGACGTCCTGGCGATCGACCCAGCCCCGCAGCTCAGCCGGCTCGACGTCGCGGTTGAACCCCAGCCAGATCGCCGCGTCAGGCTCAGCCTCCATGATCACCCAGCCCTCCGTCTTGCCGAACCGCGAGCCGAGCTTCTCGCGCGCGAGCGCTCGAGACGGATGGCAGTGGACCGGCAGTCGCCCGCCCGCGTCGAGCAGCTTGACCAGCAGTCCCGGCTCGTCACCGAACTCGGCGGCGAGGTCGGGTCCGAGCCATCCGGTGGCGTCGGCCGCGATCGCGTCGCGCAGGTTGGTGCCGTCCTCCAGGCGGGAGATCCCAGTGGTCGGGTCTGCGCCGGCGGGGAGGATCGCCGGCCGGACGGCGGAGACCGAGCCGACCCAGTCCTCCGGGCCGGTTGCCCCGTCGATCCCGCGGAAGCGGTTGATGCGCTCCCCGCCTTCGTAGTAGAGAGGCACCTGGTTGGGTCCGAGCCTGTGCGGTTGTGATGTCGGCGTTCTCATCTCAATCATCGATCGGGTACATGGGTCGGGGGATGCGACTGAACGCGAGCGCGTCGAGGCGCGGCGTGCTCGCGCCCGGGAGGTCGAGGACGATCGCGCCGTCGGCGAGCGGCCCCCAGCCGGCGCGGAAGAGGTTCGCGGAGCGGACGACGACCGCGTCCGCGGTCTCAGGGTCGAGGCCCACGTGCCGGAAGGCCTCGGGGTCGAGCGTGGAGGCAGGGCGCTCTGTCACGAGCACCGAGAGTCCGCCGACGTCGAGGCGCGCGTGGCGCCCCATGTGCACCTCCCTGCCGGTGAACACCGGGCCGGTGAGACGGTAGGGCGCGTCGCCGATCGCGGCCACGCGCCCGCTGACCTCGACCGGGGGGTGGAAGCGCCCGTCGATCCGGCTGCCGATCGAGAGCTGCACGACTGCGCCCTCGCCCGCCTCGTGCATGCGCGCGACGGCCACGGGATCGACGAGCGTCGTGTATGCCCGCAGATCGGCCCCGTGCTCGAGGAACGCCCGCACCATCGCCGGACTGTCCCCGGCCGCACCGGCGGTCGGGGCATCCGCGGATTCCGTGAGCACCACCGGCCGGCGCGTCGCCGAGCGAACGCGCTCGATCGCGGCCGCCGGCGCGACCAGCTCGACGGCGAACTGCTCGCGCACCTGCCACGCGTCGGCGGCCAGTCGCTCGGCGATCTCCGCGGCATCCGCGGGCGCGGCGTCCGTCGTCACAGTCACGCCGAAGCCGAGCTCGGGGACGTCGAGCCACGGTTGCACGGGAAAGAGGCTGATGTCGAGCACCCCCGCCCCGGTGAGCGACTCCGCCTGCTCGCGGAGCCGCCCGAGGGGACCATCGGCGCCCTGCGCCTCCGGCGGGACGAGCATCGCCCGCTTCGCCAGTCGCGTCACCGGCGTTGCCTGCTGCGTCAGCGCGGCGAGCAGCAACTCCGCAGCGCGCGCGCCGGTCGACGCCTGGTCGACGTGCGGGTACGTGTGGTAGCCGACGACGAAGGCGCCCTCCGCGATCAATGCATCGGTGACGTTGGCGTGGAGGTCCAGGCAGACACCGATGGGTGTGCCGGCCCCGACCGCATCGCGTGCCGCGCGCAGCAGCTGGAGGTCTCCGGAGTCGCCGTCCTCGCCGACGAGCGCGCCGTGGAGCGACAGGACGATCCCGTCGAGCGTACCCACGTGGCGGATGCGCTCCGAGAGCAGCTGCGCCAGCTTCGCAAGGGTGGGCGGGGTGACCGGGCCGCCCGACGACGCCCGTGCCTTGACGAGCGGCGCGACCGCTGCACCGCGGCGTCGCAGCACGTCGATCGCACCGCCGATCTCGGTGTTCGAGTCGACGAGCGACAGCACGTCGTCCCCTGCGAGGAGGCCCTCCGCCTCGAAGTCCTCGATCGTCGTCCGCGTGGAGGCGAAGGTGTTCGTCTCCTGGAAGATGCTGGCGACGCCGATGCGGCAGCCGGTCTCACTCGATGCAGTCATCGCCTCAGCGATCATAGCGCGCTGTACGAGATACCATTTTCAACTGATGGAACACGGCTCACGCCGCAGGCTTGACAACGCCACAGGACGGGCATACGGTCAAAACGAAACTGACGTACCAGCTAACGAGACAAGGACCAGATGAAGATTCGCGAGATTCGCGCGACGCCGGTGCTCGTGCCGATGCGCCGCCCGCTCCTGCACTCGAACGGAACGGAGACCGGGACGGCCCGGACGCTCATCGAGCTGGTCACCGACGAGGGCGTCGTCGGGATCGGCGAGACGCGCGGCGGCGCACCCGTCGCCGCGATGGTGGCGGCATCGCGCGAGCTGTGGACGGGCGTCGATGTGCTCGAGGCCGCCCGGATCGCGCGTCGCTTCGGCTTCTACCGCGTCACCAGCGAGCAGCTGCACACGGTCGGCGCGATGAAGCTCGCCGGCGCCGGGATCGAGCTCGCCTGCTGGGACGCCGCCGGCAAGCTGCTGGGCAAGCGCGCAGGCGACCTGTGGGGCGGGATCGAGCGCGAGCGGATCGACTTCGCGGCTTACGCGTTCTACCGCTATGCCGACGGCGCGGCGCCCGGCGCGAGCGACGCGACGATCGAGCCGGTCGTCGAGCACGCGACCGAGCTGATCGAGACGCACGGCTTCCGCGACGTGAAGGTCAAGAACGGCGTGCTCGACCCCGAGCAGGAGCTGGCCGACATCCGGCGGCTGCGCTCGGAGCTGGGGCCGCGCATGCGGCACCTGCGGATCGATCCCAACCAGGTGTGGTCGGTCGGCACGGCGGTGCGCTTCCTCACGCGCGCGGCCGAGCTCGACATCGAGTTCTGCGAGGACCCCGTCTTCGGGATCGAGGGCATGAGCCGAGTGAACGAGCTGGTCTCGGTGCCGCTGGCGACGAACATGTGCTGCGTCTCGTTCGAGCAGGTCCCGGACGTCGTGCGCGCGCGTGCGCTCGACGTGATCCTCGGCGACGTGCACTTCTGGGGCGGGCCGACAGCGGCGTCGAAGCTCGCCGGCATCTGCGATGCGTTCTCGCTCGGCTTCAGCCTCCACAGCGACCGCGAGCTGGGCGTCTCGACCGCCGCGATGCTCCACTTCACCGCCGCGCACCCGCAGATCCGCCACGCGATCGACTCGCACCTGCCCGAGCAGGCGGATGACGTGATCACGCAGCCGTTCGCGTTCGCGGACGGAGCGCTCTCGGTGCCCGCGGGCCCGGGCCTCGGGGTCGAGCTGGACCCGGACAAGGTCGCGAAGTACGCGCGCCTGTACGAGCAGCAGGGGGAGGCGGACGAGTTCCGCAATCCCTGGAAGCCCGACTGGTGGCCGACGCTGCCGCTCTACTGAGATGAGCAGCACGTCCGAAGCACCGCTGGCCGGGCGCGCGGCGATTGTCACCGGCGCGGCGCGCAACATCGGCGCAGCGATCGCCGAGCGGCTGGCGGCCGACGGCGCATCGGTCGTCGTCAATCACCGCGACGGCAGCAGCCGCGACGACGCGGAAGCAGTCGTGCAACGGATCTCGGCCGCCGGCGGGCGGGCCATCGCGGTCGAGGCCGACGTGGGCAACGAGCGCGCGGTGGCGGCGATGGTCGCCACCGCGCGCGAGGCGCTGGGCGACGTCGAGCTGCTCGTCAACAATGCGGCGGCGTCCGTCACCGCGGACCGGTCGTGGCACGAGCTGACCGTGGCTGAGTGGGACGACGTGCTGCGGGCGAACGTGACCGCCGGCTTCATCGTCGCGCGCGCCCTGCTGCCCTGCTTCGCCGGGCGCGGCGGCTCGATCGTCAACGTGTCCTCCATCCGGGTCCTGACGGGCAAGCCGGGGAACCTGCACTACACCGCGTCGAAGGCCGCGCAGATCGGCTTCACGCGCGCGCTCGCGCGCGAGCTGGGCGATTTCGGCGTGCGTGTCAACGCGCTGGTCGTCGGCGCGATCCACACGCCCGACGAGGCGCGCTACGGCGCCCAGGAGGAGATCGACGCGCGCGTCCTGGCGGTGCAGGCGCTGCGGCGACGCGGCATGCCCGCCGACGTCGCCGGCGTCGTGTCGTTCCTGTGCGGCGACGACGCGAGCTTCGTCACCGGCCAGTCGCTCGTCGTCGACGGCGGCTGGGTGCTCCAGTGAGCGCGACGCCGCGCGTCGGCGTCGCGAGCGTGATGCAGGAGACGAACGCGTTCGCGGTCGGCGCATTCACATTGGAGGACTTCGAACGCCACGGGCTGTACGTCGGGTCGGCCGCATACGAGCGAATGCGCGACACGAACACCGAGATCGCAGGGGCGTGCGAGGAGCTGACGGCACGCGGCGCCTCCGCCGTGCCGCTGCTGCGCGCGTGGGGATTGGCCGGGCCGCCGCTGACGGCGGAGGCGTTCGAGCGACTTGCGCTGCTGCTCGAGCAGCAGCTGCGCGCGGCCGGCGAGCTCGACGGGCTCGTGCTGTCGCTGCACGGCGCGATGTGCGCCGAGGAGACGGAGGCGGCCGATGCGGCGCTCGCCGCGCGGGCGCGCGCAGTCGTCGGTCCGCACGCGACGATCGGCGTCTGCCTCGACCTCCACGGGAACATCACCGAAGGGATGCTCGCCCCGGCCGACTTCGTGATCGGCTACCGCACCTATCCGCACATCGACATGGCGGAGACCGGTCGCCGCACCGCTCGACTCGTGCTCGACACGCTCGCGGGTCGGGTGCGGCCGGTCTCGGTGACGGTGAAGCGGCCGCTGCTGATCCCGGCCGAGACGAGCAACACCAGCTCGGGGCCGCTCGGTGAGCTGCGCGCGGCCGCCGACGCCGCCGAGGGCGAAGCGGGGGTGCTCGACGCCTCCGTCTTCACCGTCCAGCCGTGGCTCGACGTGGCCGACCTCGGCTTCGCGGCGGTCGTCACGACCGATGGCGACCGCACGGCGGCGCTTGCGGCGGCGGAGCGTCTGGCCGTGCACGCGTGGGAGCTGCGCGGCGCGTTCGACGTGCCACTGCTCGCACCCGCCGAGGCGATCGAGCAGGCGCGCGAGCGAAGGCGAACAACCGTGCTGTCCGAGTCCTCCGACTCGCCGA
>DASVFS010000276.1:0-18420 GCA_036379915.1 Conexibacter sp.
TCCAGCGGTGAGCTTGGAACGATGAGAGAGATGGAGCGGTTGCGGTCAAGGCGTACCCGTGCTAATAATTTGCGCACGCCCCAGCCCCGCCTCTGCCCGTATGGGTATGCGCCTGGGGCGATTCACGTTTAAGCGACGATAGGCGCTGCGTGCCCCACGGTCTACACCACTTGCATTTGCCACCATATGAATGTGATTAAGCACGCGAGAGGTGGTGAGGTGGGGTGAGGGCGAAGCGCATCGCACTCGCCGCCGCGGCGGCGTTCGTGGCGGTCAACATCTGGACCGGCGCGCCGCTGGTCGCGCTGTGGGTCGGCTCGCAGGCCGCCGGCCCGAGCGGGCTCAGCATGACGGCGGTCGGCATCGTGGTCGTCGTGCTGGCGACGCTCGTTGTCGCGCTGACCGCGCTGCTGACGCGCATCAACCAGCGCTATGACGCGCTCACCGGCCGCGCCGCGGAGCGCCGCGTCGCGCCGTGGATGCGCTCGATGCGCGGCGAGCGCGAGGACTACATGCGCACCAGACACGGCGCGACCGCGATCGAGCGGATCGTGGTGGTCGTCGTCACCGTCGCCGTGCTCGTCTTCAACGTGTGGTTCTTCTTCTTCGCCGGCTCGTCGATCGGGAGCGGCTGAGCCGGCCGCACCGCGGCTACGCCTGCGCCGGCTCGCGCGCCTCGCGGCCGGCGCGCAGCGGAGCGCCGGAGACGGGGCACTGGTAGTGCGGCGGCTCGGCCTCGGGCTCGAGCACGCGCGGGTCGATCGTCAGCCACGCGAGCACGCCGCCGAGCGCCGACAGCGCGGCCGTCGCGACCATCGCCATGTGGAAGCCGTCGCTCATCGCCTGCGCGTCGTAGAAGGCGTCCCCCGTGATCCCGCCGATCAGCGGCAGCACCGCCACCGCGAGCAGCCCCGCCACGCGCGAGACGGCGTTGTTGATGCCGGACGCGATGCCCGCGTGGCGGTCGTCGGCGGCCGCCAGCACGGTCGCCGTGATCGGCGCCACGACGAGCGTCAGCCCGACGCCGAACACGACCACGGCCGGCAGCACGCTGCCGACATACGAGTCGCCGGGCTCGATCCGCAGCATCAGCAGCATCGCGACCGCGATCACGAGCGGCCCGAGCGTGAGCGGGATCCGCGGCCCGACCGCCTGCGCGAACGCGCCCGAGCGCGCCGACAGCAGCAGCATCAGCAGCGTCACCGGCAGCGACGCCGCCCCGGCCGCGAGCGGCGTGTAGCCCATCGAGATCTGCAGGAACGCGACGAGCAGGAAGAACATGCCGCTGAGCGCGGCGTAGACGACGACCGTCACGAGGTTCGCGGCGCTGAACTGGCGGTTCGCGAACAGCGACAGCGGCAGCATCGGGTGCTCGGCGCGCCGCTCGTGCAGCACGAACCACACCAGCGCGGCCACGCCTCCGACCGCGCCCACGACGACCGCGACCGACATCCCCTCCGGCGACTGGATCAGCGCGTACGTCGTGCCGGCGAGGCCGAGCGCCGCCAGCAGCGCACCGAGCACGTCGAGCCGCCCGTGCGCCGTCGGGTCGCGCGTCTCCGGCACGTGGCGCGGGGCCATCAGGCACACGAACAGTCCCAGCGGCAGGTTGATCAGGAACACCGCGCGCCACGAGACCGCGTCGACGAGCCAGCCGCCGAGCAACGGCCCGAGCGCCACGCCGACGCCGGTCAGGCCCGACCAGGCGCCGATCGCGCGCGCCCGGTCGGTGCGCCGGAAGCTGGCGTCGATCATCGCGAGCGAGCCGGGCGTCAGCAGCGCGCCGCCGATCCCCTGCAGCAGGCGCGCGGCGATCAGCACCTCGGCGCTCGGCGCGAGCGCGCACAGCGCGGAGGCGGTCGTGAACCAGGCGGTCCCGAGCGTGAAGATCGCGCGGCGTCCGACGCGGTCGCCGAGCGAGCCGCCGAGCAGGATCAGCGAGGCGAGCGTCAGCAGGTAGCCGTTGACGATCCACTGCAGCTCGCTCGTCGACGCGTCGAGGTCACGGCCGATCGCCGGGAGCGCGACGTTCAGGACCGTCCCGTCGAGGAACGCGATCCCCGAGCCGAGCACCGCGATCGCCAGCACCCAGCGGCCGGCGCGGCTCTCGAACGCGATCGCGCCGGCGCGGTCCGGACCTGCGCCGTCGGCCCGCTCGGCCGCGCTCACGCGCTCGCCGCCCGCGCCGCGCCGTCGGCCTCGCGCGCCGCCACTTCCTCGCGCACGCGCGGCGCGACCTCCGTGCCGAGCAGCTCGATCGCGCGCAGCACCTTGTCGTGCGCGAGGCCGCCCATGCCCATGTGCGCGAGGAAGCGCGTGTGCCCGAACAGCGCGTGCTGGGCGAGGATCTTGTCCGCCACCTGCCGCGGGTCGCCGCAGAAGATCGCGCCGCGGGGCGTGCGGCCGGCCTCGAACTGCTGGCGCACGATCGGCGGCCATCCGCGCTCGCGGCCGACGCGGTTCATCATCGCCGCATAGGAGGGGAACATCGCGTCCGCCGCCTGCTGCGCGTGCTCGGCTACATGCGCGTGCGAGTTGATCGCCAGCCGGACGTGCGCGGCGTCGTGGCCGCCGCGCCGCAGCGCCTCGCGGTACAGCTCGGCGAAGTCGACGAAGCGCGCCGGCTCGCCGCCGATGATCGCGATCACGAGCGGCAGGCCGAGCAGCCCGGCGCGCACGGCCGAGGCGGGCGTGCCGCCGACGCCGATCCACACCGGCAGCGGTTGCTGCGCCGAGCGCGGGTAGACGCCGGCGTCGGTGAGCGGCGCGCGGTGCCGACCGGAGCCCGACCACGTCACGCGCTCGCGCTGCCGCACCGCCAGCAGCAGCTCGAGCTTGTCGGCGAACAGCTCGTCGTAGTCGTCGAGGTCGGCGCCGAACAGCGGATAGGACTCGGTGAACGAGCCGCGCCCGGCGATGATCTCGGCGCGCCCGCCGGACAGCCCGTCGAGCGTCGCGAACTGCTCGAACACGCGCACCGGGTCGTCGGTCGACAGCACGGTCACCGCGCTCGCGAGGCGGATCCGTCGCGTGCGCGTCGCCGCGCCCGCCAACGCGACGGCCGGGGCGGAGACGGCGAAGTCGGGGCGGTGGTGCTCGCCGACGCCGAACACGTCGAGCCCGACCGCGTCCGCCAGCTCGATCTCCTCGACCAGCTCGCGCAGGCGGCGGGCGGGGTCGCCCCCGTCGACGAGGTCCGCGAAGCTCGTGACGCCGATCTCCATCTCCGACACCCTACGCGTCAACCGCCGCGATGCGCGGTCGCCGGCACTACCGTTCACAGGGCATGCACGTCTTCCTCGCAGGCGCGAGCGGCGCCATCGGCCGGCCGCTGGTGCGGCAGCTGACCGCCGCCGGCCACGCCGTCACGGGGACGAGCCGCAGCGCCGCCAAGGCGGACGCGCTGCGCGCGCTCGGCGCCGAGCCGGTCGTGCTCGACGGCCTCGACCGCGCGGCGGTGCTGGCCGCCGTGGCGGCGGCGGGACCCGACGCGATCGTGCACGAGATGACCGCGATCGAGTCGCTCGCGGACGTGCGCCGGCCGGATCGCGCGTTCGCCGCCACGAATCGGCTGCGCACCGAGGGCACCGACAACCTGCTCGCGGCCGCGCACGCCGCGGGCGTCGAGCGGATCCTCGTGCAGAGCTTCGCCGGCTGGCCGTTCGCGCGCGTCGGCGGTCCGGTCAAGGACGAGGACGCGCCGCTCGACGCGGATCCGCCGACGCGGCTGCGCCCGCTGCTCGACGGGATCCGCCACCTCGAGCAGGCGACGACCGCGGCCGGCGGGATCGTGCTGCGCTACGGCGGCTTCTACGGTCCCGGCACGAGCGTCGCGCCGGGCGGCGAGCAGTGGGAGATGGCACGCGCGCGCAAGGTCCCGACCGTCGGCGACGGCAACGGCGTGTGGTCGTTCGTGCACGTCGAGGACGCGGCCGCCGCGACCGTCGCGGCGTTGGAGCGGGGGAGAGCGGGCGAGCTCTACAACGTCTGCGACGACGACCCGGCGCCGATGCGCGAGTGGGTGCCGGCGCTGTGCGCGGCCGCCGGCGGCAAGCCGCCGCGGCACATCCCCAGATGGGTCGCGCGCCTCGCCGGCGAGCACGTCGTCGCGATGACCTGCGAGGTGCGCGGCGCGTCGAACGCAAAGGCCAAGCGCGAGCTGGGCTGGGCGCCGCGCCGGTCGAGCTGGCGCGACGGCTTCGCCGCCCTCGCGCACGCTTGAGCGCCCGTCACGCGGCCCGCTCGTAGATCAGTACGGCGACGCCGTCGCCGACGACCTTCGACTCCGTGAGGCGCAGGTCGCGTCGCTCCGGCGTCTCCTCGAAGACCTTCTTGCCCGTCCCGAGGATCACGGGGAAGACCATCAGGTTGATCTGGTCGACGAGGTCGCTCGCGATCAGCTCCTGGACGAGCCGATGGCTGCCCGTCACCTGCAGCTCGCCGTCGTACTCTCCCTTGAGCTTGCGGACCTGGGCCGCCGCGTCGCCGCTGTCGAGGACGGTCGTGTTGTTCCACTCCGGGTCCTCGAGCGTCGTCGAGACGACGAACTTCGGCATCGCGTTGAACTTCTCGGCGACCTCGCCGTCGCGCTGCGGCCACGCCCCGGCGTAGCTCTCGTACGTGCGCCGTCCCATCAACAGGGCGTCGGCCTGCCGCGTCTCGTCCAGCTTGAACTGGTCTCCGTCCTCGCCGCGGTCGAACTCGAACGTCCAGTTCGGGTACTTGAACTCGGGCTCGCCGCCCGGCGCCTCCATCACGCCGTCGAGCGACACGAACTGCGTCACAACGATCCGTCCTGCCATCGGTCGGTCTCCTCCGCTTTCAGTAGGACGTCGCACCCTACGTCCTACTACTTGTCGCTCGAACGGCCGCTACCGCCGTTTCCCCGCGGCGGCGGGGACTACGCCCGCTCGAGCGGCGAGCAGACGACGACGCGGATCGTGCGCGCGGCGCGCTGCTCGTAGTTCGCGTACGCGCGCGTGAGGCGCTTGGCGGTCGCGAACAGGCGGTCGCGGTCGGGCCCGTCGTCGAGCACGCGGGCGCGGTAGCGGCCGCTGCGGCCGCGCGCCTGCAGCACGACCTCGGGGTTCGCGCGCACGTTCGCGAGCCAGGCCGGATGGCGCTCGCGGCCGTAGTTGGAGGCGATCAGGACGACGTCGTCGCCGCCGTCGTTGAAGTAGACGAGCGGCGTCGTGTACGAGCGCCCGCTCTTGGCGCCCGTGTGCGTGAGCAGCAGCAGCGGCACGCCCGGCACCGACATCAGCCGGCCGCCGCTCAGCCGGCCGACCGAGCGGTCGATCCGCGGCGCGACGTTGATCACGTACCAGCGGCCGGGCGCGCTGAGCGCGAGCGGCTCGAGCAGCGCCTTGCGCAGTCGGCGCGGCTTGTCCGGGTCGACGGAGGGGACGCGCATCGCGCGCCCAGCCTACGGCTGCCGCCGCTGCGCGCGAGCCGGTTCCGTTCGGATACGGTCGCCCGATGAGCGACTACACGATCCGCAGGCTCGCCGACGTGAGCGACGCGTTCGGCGGCAGATATCCCGGCGAGATGCGCTTCCTGAGCGGCGACCTCGGGACCGAGCAGGTGGCGATCACACATCGGCGGATGCCGCCGCAGAGCGGGGGCAAGGGCGGTTACGGGCACCGCCATCGCACGCAGGAGGAGATCTTCTTCGTCATCTCCGGGCGGCTTCAGTTCAAGCTCGACGACGAGCTCGTGGAGGTCGAGGGGCCGTCGGCGGTTCGCATCGCGCCGCAGGTGGTGCGCTCGGTCTGGAACGACGGCCCCGACGACGCCGAGCTGCTGATCGTCTCGACGCGACTCGACGACGCGGGCGCCGACGCCGAGATCGTCGAGGGCTTCTGGCCGGCCTGACGCTCAGGCGTCTCGCCGCGCCGGGTCGTCCGCCGGCAGCACGTCGCACGCCCAGCGCGTGCGCTTCCAGTCCGGCACCGGTGGCTCCTGCCCCGCCTGCGGGACGAAGCGCGAGCGCTCGACGAGCGCCATGCGGTGGATGTAGCGCGGGCAGTTGGGGAAGACCTGCGTCGCGCGCACGCGCACGACGAACTGCGCGCCCGGATAGGACGCAGCGAGCGGGTCGTCCGCGTCCACGCTCGCGACGCCGTTGAGTCGCAGGCGCGCGGGCCGCTGCGCGGTGAAGTCGACGAACAGCAGGCCCACGTGCGGGTTGACGGCGAGGTTCCCCATCGACAAGTACATGCCGTTGCCGTCGTAGTTGGGAAAGGCGATCGTCGTCGCGTCGAGCACGCGCACGAAGCCCGGGTCGCCGCCCTTGTACGAGCACTGCGGACGGCCCTCGGCGTCGGCCGTCGCGAGGAAGAACATGTCCATCCGCTCGATGAACGCGCAGTCGCCGTCGTCGATCTCGGCGCGCTGGAGGAAGCGCTCGTCGAGGCGGTCGGCGAGCCGGCGCGTGTCGAAGCGGTCCTGCAGCGCGCGCGAGCCGTCGTGGTAGGAGTCGCTCATCCGGCCGACCTTACGCCGTTCTAGAGTCCACCGCGATGCTGCGCCTCGCCGCCTTCCTGAGAGGGATGAACCTCGGCAGACGCCGGATCTCGAACGCGGACCTGAGAGCGCACGTGGAGGCGCTCGGCTTCGGCGACGTCGCGACCTTCCGCGCGAGCGGGAACGTGATCCTCACCGCGCCCGACGACGACGCGCCCGACGCCGTCGCACGACGCCTGGAGGCGGGCCTGCGCGAGGCGCTCGCCTACGACGTGCCGGTGTTCGCCCGCAGCGCCGAGCGGGTGCGCGCGATCGCGGCGCTCGAGCCGTTCACGGCGGACGAGCTGGCGAGCTCGAAGGGCAAGCCGCAGGTGATGCTGCTCGCCAGACGGCCGAGTGCCGCCGCACGCAGAGCCGCACTCGCGCTCGCGCCCGACGGCGACCGCCTCGTGTTCGACGGCGCGGAGCTGCACTGGCTCCCGGCCGCCGGCCTGTCCGACACCGAGCTCGACCTCAACGCGCTCGCGAAGGCGATCGGGCCCGCGACCGTGCGCACGAAGGGCACGATCGAGCTGATCGCGACGAGATGGTTCAGCGACTGACGGCGCCGCTCGCCGCCCGCCTCAGCGCGCAGCTGCTCGCCGGCGCGCCCGCGGCCGACCCCGTCGCCGTGACGGAGCGGCTGCTGGCGGTGCAGGCGCAGGACCCGAGAGGCGCGCGGCTGGCGATCCGCGCGCGCACGCACGGCAACGGGACGACCGCCGCCGACGTCGATCGCGCGCTGACCGACGGCAGCCTGCTGATCTCGTGGCTCAACCGCGGCACGCTGCATCTCGTCCGCCGCGAAGACTGGCCGTGGCTGCACGCGCTCACGACGCCGCCGCTGCGGACCGGCAACCTGCGCCGGCTCGCGCAGGAGGGCGTCCCGCCGGACGACGCCGAGCGCGGCGTGGCGGCGGTCGAGCGGGCGCTCGCCGAGGAGGGGCCGCTCACGCGCGAGCAGCTGCGCGAGCGCGTCGAGACGGCCGGCGTGCGCACCGCCGGACAGGCGCTCGTGCACGTGCTGATGGCCGCCACGCTGCGCGGCCTCGCGGTGCGCGGGCCGATGGTCGGCAGCAGACACGCGTACGTGCTCGTGCGCGACTGGCTGGGGGCGGAGGCGACCGGGCCGGTCGATCGCGGCGCCGCGCTCGCCGAGCTGGCGCGCCGTTACCTCGCCGGACACGGCCCCGCGAGCGACCGCGACCTCTCGCGCTGGGCCGGCTTGCCGCTGCGCGACGCGCGCGCGGGCCTGACCGCGGTCACGCGCGAGCTGAACGAGCGGCCCGACGGCCTCGTGGAGCTCGCGGCGCGGGCCGGCGAGTCGCCTGCGCCGCTGCCGCCGCCGCGCCTGCTCGGCACGTTCGAGCCGCTGCTGCTCGGCTGGTGCTCGCGCGGCGACGTGCTCGGCGACCACACCGGCGTCGTGACCGTCAACGGGATGTTCCACCCGATCGCGCTCGTGCGCGGCAGAGCCGTCGCCACGTGGAGACTGGCGGCCGGCGGCGAGCTGGCGCTCGACCCGTTCCGCCGCGTCGCGCAGCGCGACCTCGCCGCGCTCGGACGCGACGCCGCCGACGTGCGGCGCTTCCTCGGCGCCTGAGCGCGTCTACTGCGCCGCCGCCGTCGCGATCAGCTCCCGCGCGCGCTCGGCCTCGCGGTCGAGCGCGGCGAGGAACGCCGCGACGACGTCGGGGTCGAACTGCGTGCCGGCGTGACGACGCAGCTCCGCGCGCGCCCGCTCGGCGCCGATCGCGTCGCGGTAGGAGCGGTCGCTCGTCATCGCCTCGTAGGCGTCGGCGACCGCGACGATGCGCGCCTCGAGCGGCAGCTGCTCGCCGGACAGACCGTGCGGATAGCCGGCGCCGTCGGGGCGCTCGTGGTGCGCGCCGACCCACGCCCGCACGTCGGCGAGCGACGGGTGCTCGAGGATCTGCGCGCCGAGCGCGGGGTGCTCGAGGATCACGGCGCGCTCCTCCGCCGTCAGCGCGCCGGGCTTGCGCAGGATCGCATCCGGAACGGCGACCTTGCCGACGTCATGCAGCAGGCCGGCGAGCCGCACGCGCCCGACGCGCCCCTCCGGCAGCCCCAGCTCGCGCGCCATCAGCTCGGCGTAGCGGCCGACCGTCTCGGAGTGGCGGGCGCTGCCGCTGAAGCGGACGTCGACGGCCTCGGCGAGGTCGAGCACGACCGACAGGTAGCGCTCGGCCTCGACGTCGCGCTGCTCGCGGCCGCCGTGCCCGCCGCGCGGGCCGACGAGCGCGTGCAGCGCCGGGCTGTGGATCACGCTGCGGTTGCGGCCGCTCTCCTTCGCGGCGTAGAGCGCCTCGTCGGCGATCCGCACGAGCGACGCGGCCGTCTCGGCGTGCGCCGGGTGGCTCGCGATCCCGAAGCTGATCGTGATCGGCACGCTCGCGTCGGCGAACGCGTCGCGCAGGTGGCAGCGCAGTCGCTCGGCGACGCCGAACGCCGCCTGCGCGTCGCTGCCCGGGAGGATCACGGCGAACTCCTCGCCGCCGATCCGCGCGGGCACGTCGATCTGGCGCACGCCCTCGCGCAGCAGCGCGGCGACCTGTTGCAGCACGGCGTCGCCGACGTGGTGGCCGGCGCGGTCGTTGACGTCCTTGAAGTGGTCGAGGTCGCCCACGAGCACGCTCATCGGCGCGCCGCTGCGGCGCGCGCGCTCGAGTTCGAGGTCGAGCAGCTCGCGGAAGCCGCGCCGGTTCGGCAGCCGCGTGAGCGGGTCGGTGCGGGCGGCGTCGGACAGGCGCGCGATCAGCAGCTCGACGTGCGTGCGCATCACGCGGATCACGATCGCCGCGATCGTCATCGTCGCCATCCCGACGATCCACCAGGCGCCGGCGCCCGCCTCCGGCGGCTGCGCGATCAGCAGCACCCCGTAGAGCACGCCGACGAGCGCGAGCTGTGCGGCGCCCGTGCGGCTGTCGAAGAAGTAGGCGGAGTAAAGGAAGACCCACAGGTAGAAGAACACGAGCGGGCTCGGGTGCTCGGCCGAGCACCACGCCACGCCCGTCACGAGCACGCTGCCCCACGCGAGCGCGAACGGCAGCGCCCGTTGCGGCACGCGCCGCGACTGCCACAGCATCAGCCCGCCGATCAGGTAGGCGTTCAGCGCGATCGCGAGCAGGCCGGGCTCGTTCGCCGCCGCCGCGTGCGGAAGCGCCAGCGTGACGAGCACGAGCGTCGCCCCGGCAAGGTAGAAGCTCGCGAGCACGAGCACCCGCACGCGGGCTTCGAACGTTCCTCCCTGGGACGTCTGCAGCATGCCGGAGAGTGCCGACATGGGGGACTTGTCGGCGTCTGTGACGAATCGCATGAGCGGTGAGACGCCAGTTCCGTCTGGCGCCTGACGGCAGGGGAGGAGCCGCCGGTCGCGCCTTGAACGGCTTCGTGCAGGGCTCGACCGCCGCGTCCGCCGCGCCGATCGGAACACCCAGGTGTCGCTCTCCGCACGCACCATCTCGTTGGTCCTCGCACTGGCGCTCGCGCTCCTCGCGGCGCTGCCGGCGCACACGCGTGCGGCGACCGGCGGGGCCGCACCGGGCGGCGCCGCGGTGCCGCCCGCGACCGCGCGCGACAGCGGCGGCGCCGCCCCCGGCGTCGTCGCGAAGAGACGCGCGCGCCGCACGGCCAGACGGCACGTGCGCCGCGCGCCGCGGGCGACGCCCCGGCGGGTCGCGCCCGTCGGCGCCACGACGGCGAACCCGCCGGCGACGGCGACGCTGCTGCCCGACGGCACGGCCGCGGCCCCGCCCGGCGCGCCCGCGGCGGTGGTCGCCGTGATCGCCGCAGGCAACCGCATCGCCGCGCTGCCGTACCGCTGGGGCGGGGGGCACGCGCGGTGGGAGGACAGCGGCTACGACTGCTCCGGGTCGGTCGGCTACGCGCTGCACGGCGGCGCCCTGCTCGACGTGACGGTCACCTCCGGCGACCTGATGTCCTACGGCGAGCCCGGTCCGGGAACGTGGATCACGATCTACGCCAACCGCGACCACGTCTACATGGTCGTCGCGGGCCTCCGCTTCGACACGAGCGGGGCGCGGCCGTCGCGCTGGCAGGTCGCCTCGCGCTCTGCGGCGGGGTACGCGGTCCGACATCCGACCGACTTCTAATCCATTAGTGAACAGTTTTCTGGTACAAAGATTCCAAGCGTAGGAGCACGCTTGCAGGAAGTTCCGGTCGAGGCCGTCCTTCGGGGCGGCCTCGCCGCGTTCCGGCATGTCAGCGCGCGCACCGTCGCGTCGCGCAGCGTTCACATAAGATTGCCGCGCGTCGCTCGGAGGCGGCGCCCGCGTCCCGGTCAACCGACCTCTCGAGGGAGCCGTTCATGCCGCCGATCCTCCATCGACGGGGAACGACGACGCCCGCTGTGCTCGTCGCCCTGCTGCTCGCGCTCGCCGTCGCCCGGCCCGACGCCGCGCGCGCCGCCACCACGCCGGCGAGCCCCTTCCGCATGGGCGTCACGGCGGGCAGCGCCTTCACGTACGAGCTGCCGTTCCTGACCTCGCTCGGGACGAGAACGGCCCGTCTGATCTACAACATCGGCACGACCGCCTCCTCGATGGCGAGCGTGATGGACGCGTACGCGAGAGCCGGCGTGCGGCCGCTGCTGGTCGCGCACTTCTACGGGCGCCTGCCGAGCGTCGCCGAGGCGCAGAACGTCGCGACGTGGGCGAGAGCCTACGGCCCGGGCGGAACCTTCTGGCAGGGCAAGAGCTATCCGGCCAACACGGCGGTCAACCGCATCGAGTTCGGCCACGAGACGAGCTACTCCTACCAGTGGGCCGACAACTCGCTGTCGACCTACGCGGCGCGTGCGAAGACCTACGCGCTGCGCTTCAAGGACGCCCAGGTCGCGGTCAAGGCCGTCAACCCCTCCGTCGGCCTGCTGGCGCAGGGCGACAACGCGGTCAACCAGACCGCATGGGTGACGAACATGCTCAAGGCGGTCCCGGACCTCGGCCTGCGCACCGCCGGCTGGACGATCCACCCCTACGGCCCGAACTGGAGGGCGCGGATCGACTCGACGATCAACTCGGCGCGCGCGGCCGGCGCGCCCGACGTGCCGATCTGGGTCACCGAGTGGGGGCTCACGACCGACAACGGCCGCTGCCTCTCGGACAACTACGGCTACTCCAAGTGCCTGACGTATTCGCAGGCCGCGACCACGCTGCACGCCGCGCTGACGGGGATGATCGCCGCCTACGGCAGCCGCATCAACGCGTTCTACCTCTATCAGGCGCACGACCAGTCGGCGACGAGGACGCAGACCGGCCGCGAGCACTACTTCGGCGCGCTGCAGTCCAAAGGCCAGGCGAAGGGCGCCTACACGACCGAGGTCAAGGCGGACCTGACCCGCTGGACCTGGTAGCTCGCCGACTGGGCGCGCTCAGGCGTGGACGGCGGGCGCCGGCGGCTGCGCCGGCGCGAGCTGCGTCACGCGCACGCGCCCGCCGTCGCGCGGCGTGTACGTGACGAAGCGGCGCTTGACCGGCTCCGCCTCGGCGTCGCTCGTCGCCAGCGTCGCGCGGCGCAGGACCGTCTCGAGCACGATCCGCATCTCGTAGAGCGCGAAGCTGGCGCCGAGGCAGCGGCGGATGCCGCCCCCGAACGGCAGCCACTCGTAGGTGCCGGGCGCGTCGTCGCCGAGGAAGCGCTCGGGGCGGAACGCGTGCGGCTCGGGATAGACGTCCGGGCGACGGTGGACCAGGTAGATCGAGGGGGAGATGTGCACGCCCTTCGGCAGCTCCATCCCGCCGATCGCGAGCGGCCGCTGCAGCTGGCGGATCACGCCGGGGACGACCGGCCGCAGCCGCAGCGCCTCCTTGACCGTCGCGTCGAGGTAGTCCGTGCTCTCGCCGGCCGCGAGCTCCTCGCGCAGCCGCGTCAGCACGCGCGGCGTGCGCACGAGCCGCTCGACGGTCCAGGCGAGCGCGGTCGCCGTCGTCTCGTGACCCGCGAGCAGCAGCGTCATCAGCTCGTCGCGCAGCTCGGCGTCGGTGAGCGCGTTGCCGTCCTCGTCGCGCGCGGCCAGCAGCAGCGAGAGGATGTCGTCGCGCGGCTCGGCGTCGGCGCGCCGCTCGGCGATCTGCTCGTGGATCAGCGCGTCGACCGGCGCCATCAGCGCGTACACGCGGCCCCACGGGCTGCGCGGCTTCGCGCCGGCCGATCTCGTGAACTGGAGCAGCAGCAGCCGCAGCGGCTGGTCGGTCGAGTTCAGCAGCCGCTTCATCGGCTCGGCGAGCCGCTCGACGTCCGCCTGCTCCTGCACGCCGAAGACGGTCCGCAGGATGATCTCGAGCGTGATCGCCTGCATCGTCGGGTGGACGGCGAAGTCGCGCCCGACCGGCCACGCCGCGATGTGGCGCTCGGCGACGTCGCGCATCGTCTCGCCGTAGGCGCGCATCCGCTCGCCGTGGAACGGCGGCAGCATCAGGCGCCGCTGGCGCAGGTGCTCCGGCCCGTCGAGCAGCAGCACCGAGCGCGCGCCGAGGATCGGCTTCAGCACGACGTTGCCGGCGCCCGCGTGCAGGTCCTCGCCGCCGCCTTGGAAGACCTCCTTCACGATCGCCGGATCGCTCGTGATCACGACCGTGCGGCCGGTGTTGAGGCGGATCGTGAAGGCGTCGCCGTAGCGCGCGTGGCACTCCTCGAGGAAGCGCGGACCGCGCAGCAGGAAGCGCATCGCCGTGAGCGCGTTCGGCCCCTTCGGACCGGGCGGGAGGGTGCGCAGGTCGACGTCGTCCGCCATCGCACCGAAAACGCTAGCGCTCGGTGGTGCGGCCGGCGGCAGTCCCGTCGCCTCCGTGACCGATCGCACAGAGCGCGTCCGCGCCGGCCTGCCGCGAACGCGCCCCGCCCGCGCAGTACGCTGGCGCGCGTGTCCGCCGACGCCCCCGCGGCGTTCCCCGCCGCCATCCACCGTCCGGACGCGCCGCGGCGCGTCGTGCTGCTGCCGGGCGCGCGCTACCCGACGCGGGCGCCGCTGCTGTGGTTCGCGCGCGAGGTCGCGATCGCGCGGGGATACGGGGTGCTGGAGGTGCTCGACGAGCCGCCGGCGGGGGAGGATCCGTTCGCGTGGGCGCGCGACCGCGCGCAGCGCGCGCTCGACCACGCGCCGCCGTCCGAGCTCGAGGTCGTGATCGGCAAGTCGCTCTCGAGCGACGTCGCGGACGTCGCGGCCGACCGCGGGCTGCCGGCCGTGTGGCTGACGCCGCTGCTCGACCGTCCGGGCGTCGTCGCCGCGCTCGCGCGCACGACGCGCCCGACGCTGCTCGTCGGCGGCACCGCCGACCCGACCTGGCGCGCGGACCGCATCCCCGACAACGTGCTGCTCGACCGCCTGCAGCTCGACGGCCTCGACCACGGCCTGCAGCTGCCGGGCGACCCGCGGGCCTCGCTCGCGGCGCTCGAGAAGGTCGTCAAGAAGCTCGACCGCTTCCTCGGCGCGCTGCGCTGACGCCTTTACCTGACGTCTCGCAACAACTTCGCCTGCGCTTAGGCGCACTTACGAGTCGGTTCAGGGTCCGCCCGCATGCTGCGGGCATGCATCCCCCGAAAACCCTCCTCACGATCGCCGCGGCGGCGGTGCTCGGCGCCGGCGGCGGCGCGGCGGTCGTCGCGGTCGCGGGCGATGGCGGCACCACGACCGTCACGACGATCGAATCGCCGAGCTTCGCGCGCGTCCCCGCGGCCGCCCACGGTGCGCTCGACGCGGCGCAGGTCTACCGGCAGGCGAAGGGGTCGGTCGCCTCGATCTCCGCGCGCAGCGCGCAGGGCCAGGCGACCGGCTCCGGCTTCGTCGTGTCGAACCAGGGGCTGATCGTCACGAACGCCCACGTGGTCGAGGGCGCGACGGCGGTCGGCGTCGAGGTCGGCGGCGGCGCGACCCTTCCCGCGACCGTCGTCGGCCGCGACGCGTCCACCGACCTCGCGCTGCTGCGGGTCGACGACGCGCACGGCGCCACCTTCCGGCCGCTCCCGCTCGCCGACTCCGACCGGCTCCAGGTCGGCGACGCGACGTTCGCGATCGGCAGCCCGTTCGGGCTCGCCGACACGCTCACGAGCGGCGTCGTGTCGGCGCTCGACCGCAGCATCGACGCGCCGAACGGCTTCGCGATCGACCACGTGATCCAGACCGACGCCCCGATCAACCCCGGCAACTCCGGCGGCCCGCTGCTGGACGACCGGGGGCGCGTGATCGGCGTCAACTCGCAGATCCTCACCGGCTCCGGCTCGTCGCAGAGCGGCAACGTCGGCATCGGCTTCGCGATCCCGTCGAACACGGTCAGAGCGATCGTCGCGCAGCTGGAGGCGACCGGCCACGTCGAGCACGCATACCTCGGCGTCCAGCTCGCGCCGACCGAGAGCGGCGCCGGCGTGCAGGTCGCCGGGCTCGCGTCCGGCGGCCCCGCCGCGCACGCCGGCCTGCAGCCGGGCGACACGGTCCTCGCGCTCGACGGTCGCGCGGTCGCCGACGCGAGCGCGCTGGCCACCGCGATCGGCGCGCACAGACCGGGCGACGACGTGCGCCTGACGATCGCGCGCGACGGCGCCCGCGAGACCGTGACCGTCACGCTCGGCACCCAACCGCAGCAGCAGACCGTGAACTGACGCTCCCCCCCGGAGCTCGCCCGGAAACCCCCGCCGGGCGGGCTCTATGCTTCCGCGGCCATGCGCCACGAGCTGCGCCCCCTCTTCGACCGCGTCGTGATCAAGGAGCTGGAGCCGGACCGCGTGCGCGAGTCCGGCCTGGTCGTGCCGCCCGGGACGCACGAGCCGCCGCCGCAGCACGGGATCGTGCTGGCGGTCGGCGACGGGCTCGACTGGTGGGGCCACGTCGGCGTGAAGATGCCGGTGAGGCCGGGCGACCACGTCGTCTTCCCGGCCTCCGCCGGCGCGTGGGTCGAGGTCGACGAGGAGCGGCTGCTCGTGTGCCGCGTCGGCGAGCTGCTCGGCGTGCTCGCCGACGTGCCCGATGAGCCCGCTTGAGGCGCTGCTCGTGCTCGTCGCCGGCGTATGGGCCGGCGCGATCAACACGCTCGTCGGCTCGGGCTCGCTCGTCACCTTCCCGGTCCTGCTCGCGGTCGGCTACCCGCCGCTGACGGCGAACGTCTCGAACAACCTCGGCGTCGTGCCGGGCTCGATCTCCGGCGCGTACGGCTATCGCCGCGAGCTGCGCGGGCAGCGCGGGCGGCTGCTGCGCTTCGCGCCCGCCTCGGCGCTCGGCGGCGTCGCCGGCGCGGTGCTGCTGCTGGCGCTGCCGGCGTCGGCGTTCGAGGCGATCGTGCCGCTGTTCGTGGCCGCCGGCGTCGTGCTCGTCGTGCTGCAGCCGCGCATCAACCGCCGACTCGCGCGGCGCCGTGCGGCCGGCGTTCGGGGCCGCGCTCACGGCGGCGCCCCGGCGCTCGCGGCGACCGGCCTGACGGGCGTCTACGGCGGCTACTTCGGGGCGGCGCAGGGAGTGCTGCTGCTGGCGATCCTCGGGATCGCGATCGACGACGACCTGCAGCGCGTCAACGCGCTCAAGGTCGTCCTGGCCGGGCTCGTGAACTTCGTCGCGGGGGTCGTGTTCGTCGTCGCGGCTCAGGACCACCTCGAGTGGGGCGCCGTCGCGCTGATCGCGGTCGGCGCGGCGCTCGGCGGCCAGCTCGGTGCGCGCGTGGGCCGGCGCCTGCCGGAGCCGGCGCTGCGCGCGGTCATCGTCGTCGTGGGGCTCGCGGCGATCGCGAAGCTCTTGCTGGACTGACGCGCGAGCGCGCTCAGTCCTGCTGCTCGCTCAGCGTGAAGCCGACGCGAGTGCCGTCGATCTGCGCGTCGAGCAGCTTGTCGTCCAGCAGCGGGACGGCGTCCGCCTCGACGAACACGCGCGCGCCCGCCTCGTCGACGACCTGGTCGGTCGCGGCCGGGCGCTCGGCGACCGTCACCTCGAGCGCGGCAGCGCCGGCGTCGGGCTGCGTCGCGATGCGCAGGCCGGCCCCCTCGGGAATCTCGGGCGCGGCGACGATCCCGCGGATCGCCTCGGCGGCGGTGTCGGTCATGGTCAGCACGGCAGCTCCTTCCGGTCGCGTACGGCCGCTCCCACACGGGCCGCTCCTCCCGCGCCTGCCCGCCGATGCGCCGGGGGAAACCCGTGCGCGTCAGCTCGCCCACGCAAGCGAGCGCTCGACCGCCTCGCGCCAGCGCGCGTAGCGGCGCTCGACGTCGTCCGGGTCCAGCTGCGGCTCCCAGCGCCGCGCCTCGCGCCAGTTGGCGCGCACGTCGGCGGGGGAGGACCACACGCCGGTCGCGAGGCCGGCCGCGTAGGCGGCGCCGAGCGCGGTGGTCTCGGTCACATGCGGACGGATCGTCGGGACGCCGAGCACGTCGGCCTGGAGCTGCATCAGCAGCTCGTCGACGGTCATGCCGCCGTCGACCTTCAGCTCATGACACGCGATGCCGGCTGCGCCCCGCACCGCGTCGAGCACCTCGCGCGTCTGCCAGGCGGTCGCCTCCAGCATCGCGCGCGCGATGTGCGCCTTCGTCGTGTAGGCCGTGATCCCGACGATCGCGCCGCGCGCGTCGCTGCGCCAGCGCGGCGCGAACAGCCCGCTGAAGGCCGGCACGACGTAGACGTCGCCGGTGTCGGGCACGGACGCGGCGAGCGCCTCGACCTCGTCGGCGCTGGAGATGAAGCCCAGCTGGTCGCGCAGCCACCGCACGCCCGCGCCGGCGACCGCGATCGAGCCCTCGAGCGCGTACTGCGGCGCGCCGGCGCCGAGCCGGTACGCGACGGTCGTGAGCAGCTCGCGCGAGGCGACCGGCTCATCGCCGGTGTTGACGAGCAGGAAGCAGCCGGTGCCGTAGGTGTTCTTCGCGTCGCCCGGCTCGAAGCAGGCTTGGCCGAACAGCGCCGCCTGCTGGTCGCCGAGGATGCCGGCGAGGGGAATGCCGTCGAGCGCGGTGCCGGCGCGCAGCTCGCCGTAGACCTCCGAGGAGGAGCGGATCTCGGGCAGCAGCGCGCGCGGGATCCCGACCAGCTCGAGCGCCTCGTCGGACCAGTCGAGCGTTCTGAGATCCATCAGCAGCGTGCGGCTCGCGTTCGTCACGTCGGTGACGTGCACCGCGCCGCCGGTCAGCTGCCACAGCAGCCACGAGTCGATCGTGCCGAAGCACAGCTCGCCGGCCTCCGCGCGCTCCCGCAGCTCGGGCTGCGCGTCGAGCAGCCAGCGCGCCTTCGGGCCGGAGAAGTACGTCGAGAGCGGGAGTCCCGTGACTGCACGCAGCCGGTCGAGGTCGCCGCCGGCCAGCTGCTCGACCAGCTGCGCCGTGCGCGTGTCCTGCCACACGATCGCGTTCGCCACCGGCGCGCCGCTCGCGCGCTCCCACAGCACCGTCGTCTCGCGCTGGTTCGTGATCCCGACGGCCGCCACGTCGGCGGCGGAGGCGCCCGCCGCCGCGACCGCCTCGTCGATCATGGCGCGCACGTTGGCGACGATCTCCAGCGGGTCGTGCTCGACCCAGCCGGCGTGCGGGTGCAGCTGCGCGTGCTCGCGCTGCGCCGCGCCGGCGACCGCCCCGTCGCGGTCGAACAGCAGGCAGCGGCTCGATGAGGTGCCCTGGTCGATTGCAGCCACGTAACGCGACACGTCCGGTCCCTTCGTACGATGGAGGCCCGCCCGCCGCGGGAGACTAATGCGCGCACCGCTGCCACAACGCACGTTCGAGCGCCCGTTCGACCTGATCGTGATCGGCGCCGGCATCAACGGCGCCGGCATCGCCCGCGACGCGACGCTGCGCGGCCTGTCGGTGCTGCTGGTCGACAAGGGCGACGTCGGCGCCGGCACGACCAGCCGCTCGACGCGGCTCGTGCACGGCGGGCTGCGCTATTTGGAGCACTTCGAGGTCCCGCTCGTG
>DASVFS010000277.1:0-4409 GCA_036379915.1 Conexibacter sp.
GCCCGCGCCTCAGCCCCATCTCATGACTCTGGCGACGCCTGCGTCGATGACGCGGTCGCCGGCGATGCGGGCGAGCAGCGCGCGGCTCTTCGCCTCGCGGCCAACGAGGTAGCGGGTCTTCGGGCGTTTCGCGGTGAGGGCGTGGGCGACGTCCTTGGCGACGGCGTCGGGTGGCAGGCCGGTGGTTGCGCCCTGCTCGGAGGCGGTGCGGACGGTCGCGATCAGCGGGCCGTAGTCGCGCTTGGCCTGTTCGGGGAGGTTCGCCTCGAGCTCGTCGCCCGATTGGATGCCTTTGTCCCAGATCGGGGTGGCGATCGTGCCGGGCTCGATCACGGCGACGCGGATCCCCCACGGTCTGAGCTCGCGTCGGAGCGTGTCGGAGAAGCCCTCGAGGCCGAACTTCGAGGCCGCGTAGGCGCCGAGCAGCGGGACGGCGACCTTGCCGCCGATCGAGCTCATGTTGACGATGCGGCCTCTGGCGGCGCGCAGCTGCGGGAGGAACGCCTGCGTGACTGCGACCTGGCCGATCAGGTTGATCTCGAGCTGCCGGCGGAAGTCCTCGATCGGCTGGTGCTCGATCGGCGCGGGGACGGCGACGCCGGCGTTGTTGACGAGGCCGGCGAGGCCCGCCTCGCCGGTCGCGTCTCGCACGATCTGCACCGCGCGCGCGATCGAGTCGGCGTCGACCACGTCGATCGTGAGCGGCGTGACGCCCGCGATCTCGCGCTGGAGCCGCTCGCCGTCCTCCGCCTTGCGCACACCGGCGAAGACGTGGAAGCCGAGCCCCGCGAGCCGGCGCGCACACGCCTCCCCGATCCCGCTCGACGCGCCGGTGACGACCACGGCGCCACGTCCGTTCGCTCCCGCTGCCATGGCGCCGGATTGTGTCACCGGATGTCGCCGCACGAGCCGCATCAGCGCTTGCGCAGAGTCTTTACCGGATCACAGATATGTGGTGGCGACAGAACGCGACCGCGGTCGTAACGTCGTGCGCGCACGGCGGAAGCGGCTTCTGCCATCCGATCCCTCCGGACGCCGGGACTGGTCGGGGCCTGTCAGGCCCGGCGTCTTCGACGCCAATCGGCTACGAAAGGAGGGACGCATGACAGCAAGTGCAACCGCGATGGCGCTGCTCGTCGCCCTGCTGGTCATCGACCGGCTCGTCGACCGGCGGCGCTGACGCAGAGACTGCCGCGCAAAGCCGCATCGACGACAGGTTCCATGTCGATACGGAACGCAACGGGCCGGGGGTTGCCGCCCCCGGCCCGTTTGCATCTTCGGACGCCTCATGGCTGCAACTGCAACCGCGATCAGGCAAGGATAGGCTGCCGGCGCTGATGCAACAACCGCATCGACGGTGTGCTCGCGAGAGCCGGTCTCACTCCGTCATCAACGCCACCGGCAGCCCGAGGCCGGCGGAGCGGCGGAGGGTGGCGATGCGGCGACCGGGCTGGACGGCGGGGCGCGGACCGCTGCAGCGCTCCGCGCCGATCGCGGCGACGGTCGCGTCGAGGTCGGCGACCTTGAACGCGAGGCCCCAGAAGAACGCCGGGCCGTCGGGTCCGCCGCTGCGCTCGATTGCCTCGTCAGGCGCCTGCACGACCTCCAGGATGACCTCGCCGAGGCGGAAGAACGCCTGCCGCGGCGCGCCCGCCGGCGTAGGCTCCTCGCGCACGCGGCGCAGGTCGAGCCCCGCCGTCTGCAGCGCGGCGACGGTGCGGTCGAGCGCGGGCGTGATCGCGACGACGTGGTCGAGCGCGCTGACGCCGTTGGGGTGCGGCGAGGCGTTGCCGGGGGAAGCAGTCGCCGGCGACACCTCGGCGAGCGTCGTCGGCAGGCCGTCAAGCTGCTCGCTCACGATCCCGTCCAGCGTCCAGCCAACGAGGCCGGGACCAGGCCGAGCATCGCGCCCCGCCAACCAAATCGGCACGCCACCAACGCGGCACACGTCGTCCTCGACCGCGAACCCAAGCCCTGCCCACGTCGCCGGCTTGTCAGCAATTCTCAGCTGTTGGACAGTTGCCATTTTGAATGGTATTTTTGTGGTATGAGAGTTACCATCGATGCTGCTGGACGAATGGTGGTACCCAAGTCGCTCCGCGAAGAGCTTGGCATCACCGGTCCTACGGAGGTCGAGGTCATCTCCGCCGAAGGGCATCTGGAGCTGTCGGTTCCGGACACACCTGCGCATGTGGAGATGCGCGACGGCTTTGCGGTCATCGTCCCGGACAGGCCAGTCGCGCCGATGACGGCGAGCGACGTGCGCAAGGCGCTCGACGAAGTCCGCCGGTGATCGCTCCCGATTCGAGCATCGTCGTGGCGGCGTTGGCGCCGTGGCACGAAGCGCATGAGGCCGCTCGGAAGGCGCTCCGGGAAGCGACACCCGGCCTGATCGCGCACGTCGCGTTCGAGACGACCGCCGTGCTCAGCCGGATGCCGGAGGGATATCGGATCGCCCCAGGTGTCGTGTTGGAGGCGCTGAGACGGGGGTTCGCCGCGAGATGGCTGGCGCTCGACGGGACACGAACGCGCAGAGTGCTTGACGCCGCCGTCGCGGCAGGCCTGCGCGGCGGGGCGCTCTATGACGCACTGATCGCCGCCACCGCCGCGCACCACCGCCTCCAGTTGCTCAGCGCCGACCGTCGGGCGCGGCGCACCTATGAAGCCCTGAACGCCGACGTCCGCTACGTCGGCGCGGCAACAACCGGCTGACTCAGCCGCGCTCCAGCAGCGCCACACACTCGATGTGCGGCGTCTGCGGGAACATGTCGACGGGCGTGACGCTGCGCAGGACGTAGCCGGCTTCGACGAGCTGGGCCGCGTTCGGGGCGAGCGTCGTCGGGTTGCAGGAGACGTAGACGATCCGCTTCGGCGAGCTGTCGATCAAACGTCTGACGATCTTCGTGGAGAGCCCTGCGCGTGGGGGATCCACGACCACCACGTCGGGCGAGCCGGCTTCCTTCACCAGTTCTCTCAGCGCCACGCGCACGTCGCCCGCGAAGAAGCGCGCGTTGTCGATCTCGTTCAGCCGCGCGTTCGAGATCGCGTCGGCGATCGCCGGCTCGATCAGCTCCAGCCCCCACAGCTCGGCCGCGCGCGGCGCCATCGTCAGGCCGATCGTGCCGATCCCGCAGTAGAGGTCGTAGACGCGCTCGAAGCCTCTCAGCGCCGCGTACTCGCCGGCGAGCGCGTACAGCTTCTCGGCCATCTCGGTGTTCGTCTGGAAGAACGCGTGCGGGGAGATCCGGACGCGCAGCCCGTTGACTTCCTCGTCGAGGTAGTCGGTCCCGGCGATCAGCTCGGTCTCGCCGAGTGCGGTCGTCTCGCCGACGCCGTCGAACTGCGTCCACAGCAGGCCGTCGCACTCGACCGCGTCCGCGAGCCCGTCGGCGTCGAGCGGCCCGGGCATCGTCACGAGCCGCACCTGGATCTGACCCGTGCGCCGGCCCTCGCGCACGACGAGGTTGCGCAGGAAGCCCGTGTGCGTGCGGCGGTCCCATGCGGTGAGCCCTCTCGAACGGCACCACTCCAGCACCTTGCGGCTGACGGCGTTCGAGCGCTCGGACGCGATCAGGCAATCGGCTATCGGGACTATCCGTTCCCAGTGGCCCGGCGCGTGGAAGCCGTAGACGAGCTCGCCCTGCTCGTCGTTGCCGAACGAATATTCCATCTTGTTGCGGTAGCGCCACTGCTCGGCGGCGGGGACGATCGGCTCCATCACGAAGCCGTCGAGCTTGCCGAGCCGCCGCAGCGCGTCCTCGACCTGCTGGGACTTGATCTCCAGCTGCCGCTCGTACGGCATCACCTGCCACGGCACGCCCGGATGCGGCGCCGTGTGCGGGATCCGCTCCGGACTCGGCTCGAGTATCTCGACCGTTATCGCTTCCGCGTAGTCGCGCTTCGGACGCGTGATTCTCGCGCGGACGCGATCGCCCGGGATCGCGGCGACGACGAACACCACGTAGCCGTCGTGGCGCGCGACGCCGTTGCCGCCGAACGCGAGCGACTCGATCGTCAGCTCCAGCTCGTCGCCGCGGTTCGGCCGCTGTCTTCTCGTCAAGGTGGTGGACACGGGAGCTAGCATCGCACGCCCATGGACCTCGCCGCGTACCGACTGCAAGCCGAGACGTTCACGGCCGAGCTGGGCGAGGAGTACCACGCGCACTTCGCGGGGCTCAGAGCGGACTTCGACGTCGAGCCGATCTACGCGCGCCACGCCGCGCTGTTCACCGCCGAGACGGTCGCGCGGCTGCGCGAGCAGGCGGACGCCGCAGCGGCGCGCGGCGAGGACGCGGGACGCCGCGCGCGCATGCTGCTCGACTTCGCCGTCGAGGGGCACCTCGGCCTGATCTCGACCGACCTCGAGGGCGAGCTGGCCGAGCGCGAGGCCGGCCTGATGCTGGCGCCCG
>DASVFS010000278.1:0-19920 GCA_036379915.1 Conexibacter sp.
GGCGGCGTCGACGCCCAGCGACGCCCCGGTCGCCCGCACCCACGAGCGCACGAGCGGCTTGTCGTGGTTGCCGGGCACCACGATGACCTCCGCTTCGCTGCCGAGCCGTGCGGCGACGGCCCGCAGCACGGGCTCGGCCACCTCCATCGCCTCGCGCGGACGTCCCTCGAGCAGCTCGACGACGTCCCCCAGCAGCACCAGGCGCTCGACGCCGTCGAGCGCCGCCAGCAGCGCTTCGAGCGCATCGCCACGGCGCAGGACGTCACGCGCAAGGCGCGTGCCGAGGTGCAGGTCCGAGACCACGAGCGTCTGCATGCCCGCGCGACGATGCCACACGGCTAGGGTGGCGTGATGCCGCCCGCCCTGCTGCTGGACCTCGACGAGACGCTGGTCGTGGATGAGCCGGCGGCGGTGGCCGCGTTCGAGGCGACCGCGGCCTTCGCGGCCGCGCAGGGCCGCGTCGACGCCGCGCGCCTGGCGGTCGCCGCGCGGGCACGGGCGCGCGAGCTGTGGCACGCGGCGCCCACGCACGGCTACTGCGCGCGCATCGGCATGAGCTCGTGGGAGGGCCTGTGGTGCCGCTTCGAGGGCGACGAGCCGGACGTGCGGCCGCTGCGCGAGTGGTCGTCGACCTACCGGCGCGAGGCGTGGAGGATCGCGCTGGCCGACCAGGGCGTCGACGACGCCGAGCTCGCCGCGGAGCTGGGCGAGCGCTTCGCCAGCGAGCGACGCGCGCGACACGAGGTCTTCGACGACGTCGAGGACGCGCTGCGCGAGCTCAGGGAGTCACATGCGCTCGCGCTGGTCACCAACGGCGCGTCATGCCTGCAACGCGAGAAGCTCGCCGCCTCCGGCCTGAGCGACTACTTCGACGCCGTCGTCGTGTCGGGCGATCTCGGGATCGGCAAGCCCGATGCCTCGATCTTCAGGCACGCGCTGTCGCAGCTCGGCGTGGACGGCGCGGGCGCGGTCATGGTGGGCGACAGCCTCTCCCGAGACGTCGATGGGGCCATCAGCGCCGGGCTCGGGGGCGTCTGGCTCAACCGCTTCGGGAGCCCGCGTCCAAGCGACCGCCCCAACGTCATCCAGATCGCGACGCTGAGGGAGCTGCCGGTCGCACTGCACGACCTCGCCTGACCAAGGCCGCTCAGGCGGCGAGCAGCTTCGGGCGCAGCGCCCGCTCCAGCCGCTCGCGTGCCTCGACGATCGCCGGGACCTGTGAGCGGACCAGCAGGGGGCCGTCATACCGCCGCGTCGCCTCCTCGACGTCGCCCGACTGCAGGAGGCGGTCGACCTCGAGGAAGTCGGCTTCGATGTCGGCGACGAGCCGGTACGGGCTGGCCACGAGCAGGCAGCCGAGCAGCCGGCGCAGTCGCGACATCTCGGCGCGGATGGTCACACCCTTCACGTTGGACCCGTAGATCTCCAGGGCGAGCTCCTCGCCGGTCAGGCCCTCCGGGTGCAGCACCAGCAGCGTCAGGATCTCGCTGTGGCGCGGGCTCAGCTCCACGGTCCCGCCGATCTGCTGCAGCGACGCGCGCCGTCGTCCGAGCGTCACGAGCCGTAGCTTGGCCTGCGGCGGGACGGGACGCGAGCGGTCGAGCTTCCAGAGCATGACCGCCTCGCCGTTCTCGAGCGCCTCGACGGCCACTTCAACGCCGGAGGGGAGCGTGAACCGGTCGGTGTCGGCCGGCACATGCACCCGGTCTGGCAGCCACGACGGCGGGCTCGAGACGACCACGCGTCCACTCTTGGTCACAAGCGCGCTCGGCTGCGAGGCAGCCCGCATGACGAGAGCGAGATAGCGCTCGCGGAGGTAGGCGTCACGCCGCGCCGCTTCGAGCGCGAGGTGGGTCTCGGCGAGCCGCGCAACCGCGGTGACGAGCGACATGCTGTGTGGGTGGGCCGTCCGGAAGTTCCCGGACAGGTCGACGGCGCCCAGCACGGCGCCGGTGCACGGATCGTGGATCGGCGCTGCGGAGCAGGTCCACCCGTGGAACAGGCCGCTGAAGTGCTCGGCGGAGAAGATCTGGAGGGGGTGGTCCAGGTACAGCGTCGTGCCGACGGCGTTGGTGCCAGCCGCCGCCTCGCTCAGGAGCGCGCCGGGGAGGAAGTTGTTGCTGGCGGCGGCGGCGAGCATCTGTGGGTGGCCTTCGGCCGACAGGAGCATCCCGTCGGCATCGCTGATGACCACGATGTGGCGCGCGTCCTGCGCAACGCCGCTGAGCATGCTCCGGACGATCGGGATGACGCGACCGAGGGCGTGCGAAGCCAGCCTCGCAGCCGCCTCCTGCTCGCTGATGATCCTCGGCGCCGGGCGCGTGGGATCGACGCCGGCTTCCGTGCTGCGGACCCAGGACTCCAGGACGATGTCGCGCACGATCCCGGGCCGGCTGTGGCCGGTGAAGACGAGTTCGTGCGCCTTGCGCAGCATGCGCGCCCGCTCGATCGGGTCGGCGTCCACGGCAGCGCTCAGCCAACGACTCGCCATCGGGCTCCTTCAGGACCGCGATCGCATGGGCCGTCGTCTTTGGCCCACGGTCGCGTGGCCGAGATCGCCTTCCGCAGCCGTCGATGACATTTCGTTGGCTCTTCCTCTCCCGCCGGCTCGGGATTAGTCGACCGCCAGAGCTCGGCCGAGCCCTGCGAATCTGGCGCGTTACCATCCGTGCGCGACCGCGAACATACTAGGAACTGGTCCTCGCGGTTGAAAGTCGTTCGGCGTTGCAACAGCGTTGCGCTTCGCGGCCGGCCGGGCGCCGGGGTCCATCGGCTATGCCGGGCGAATCGAGTCCGCGCCGTCCATCCGCAGATGCTCGAGCGCCGTCCCGGATGCCTCCCGCAGGCGGAGCGACTCCACGACCGGCGCGAAGCGGCCGCCCGCGATACCGTCGGCCAGCACGGCCGCGCCCTGGGCGGCCGCTTTCGCATCCTTCGCCCAGCCCTCCGCGCGGCGCACGGGCGCGACGCCGGCGAGCCGGTCGGCGAGCTCGTCGAGGACTCCCGGCGCCCACGCCAGGCGGCCGGTGACAAGGATCTCGTGTAGGTCGCGGACCGATGCGTGCAGGGACAGGGCGGCCTTCTCGGCGCCCTCCAGCAGCGCCAGCCAGCCGTCACGGCAGGTCGGGTCGCGGCGCAGGCGCTCTAGCCCGTCTGCCGCGGACAGGTCGTGCTCACCGCGCGGCGCGATGGCCCCGCCGGAGAAGACGGTCGCCTTGGAGAGCGAGCCGCCGAGCAGATAGGCGACCTCGGCGTCGAGCGCTCCGCACGCGCGAGCCCCGATCGGTCCGCTCGACCCGCCGATGCCGTCGACGATGCGTCCTCGCTCGACCGCGACCGCCGCCGTGAACGCCCCACCGAGCTCCACCATGACGAACGACGTATCGGCGTAGGCGAGCCTCAGGCGCCTCGCCTGGTCCACGATGCACAGAGCGGCGCTTGCGACCTTGTCGGCCGTGCCGAGGTCGATGCGATTCCACTTTCGATGCGGCGGGACGGTCGGGAGGTGGATGACCCCGGGGCCGAAGACGAGGGGCAGCCCGGCCTCGACCAGGGCGCGGATGATCGAGCGCATGCCGGCGATGCCCATGTCGGTGTCGCGCTCGTCTGCGCGAACGAGGAGCATCAGCGCAAGCTCGCGTGGGCCGACGTCACGGCCGGCCGTGAGAGGAAGGCCGTAGGCGCTGGGGCCGAGGACGAGGTCGTACGGGCCATGGCGGACGAGCGTCTCGACGAGCTCGGTGGGGTGGGCTCCGAGCCGCGGGCTCGGAACGCTCGCGTCGAGCACCGGCGAGCCGTCATCGAGGACGCACACGCCGAACGTGACCGTCCCAGGGTCGATCCCGGCAACGCGCGGGGACACGCTGTGACCTACCGGCTCCCCTTGCTGAAGACGAACTTGTTCGGCGTGCCCTCGAGCGCGCTCTCCGGCGGCGGCCGCCAGAGCACGGTGTCCTCGATGGTCCGCGCCAGCGCGAAGTCCTTGTCGGTGATGCCCCCGCTGGAGTGGGTGCAGAGCTTGACCCACAGCTTGCCCCACGTGACGCTCAGGTCGGCGTGGTGCCAGGCGGCCTCGCACAGATAGCCGATGGCGTTGACGAGCATGAGCGTGCTCGGCCAGCCGTCGGTGCTGTACTTGCGGCGGATCCAACCCTCCTCGTAGTACCAGTCGCGCAGGCCGAGCTCCTCGAGCTTGGCCTCGACCTCCTCGGGTGTGTAGGTGCTCAGCTTGCCGGTGGGTTGCACCATCGCCTACTCCATCACGACGCCGCCGTTGACATTGATCGATTGGCCGGTGATGAACGCGGCCTCGGCCGAGGCCAGGTAGACCGCGGCGGCCGCCACGTCCTCCGGGCGCCCCCATCGGCCCAGCGGGGTCGACTGCGCGACGCTCTCGTGGAAGTCACGGTCGACCTCGCGGCCGAAGCGCGTCTCAATCCAGCCCGGACTGAGGACGTTCACGCGCACCTTCGGCGCCAGGCTGCGGGCGAGGCTCCTGCTGTACGCGAGCACGCCGCCCTTGACCGCGGCGAAGAGCTGTGAATCGTGGCCGGCCATGCCCGTCGCGACGTGGTCCCAGCTCATGTTGAGCAGCGTGCCGCCGTCGGGTTGGTCGAGCATCACATCACCGACGGCGTGGCAGCAGGCGATCGTCCCCCGCAGGTCGACGGCAAGGAGCGCGTCGAGCCTCTGTTCCCATGGCCGCGCCGCGACGTCAGCGACCAGGATGTCGGCCCCGGCGTTGTTGATCCAGACGTCGAGGTGGCCGAGACGCTGGCGCGCCTCGGCCACGAGAGCCTCGCAGCCGGCCGATGTCGACACGTCCGCCTTCGTGCACTCGGCGTGTCCGCCGCGCGCGCGGATCTCCCTCGCCACGGCTTCCGCTTCGTCGGCCGAAGCCCGGTACGTGAACAGCACGCGCGCCCCTTCGTGCGCGAGACGCTCGGCGATGGCACGGCCGATGCCGCTGGTGGCGCCCGTCACCACGGCGTGCACGCCCGCCAGGCGGCCGTCGCACGGACGGTTGGCGGAGTGCGGGCGTACATCGCCGCCGTGCGGATCGGGCACGTCCCGGCGCTACGCCTCGACGCCGGCGGCGAACGGGTGGCGGGCCGCCGGCTCCTCGCTCAAGACGGCGTCCACGGTGGGCTCGCCGGTCATCGCGCGCGCGAGGGCCTCCTTGGTTGCCGCGTAGTTGTAGTCGTAGATCTTCTGGTCGTCCGCGGCCTCCCAGTGGATGAACACGCCCACGATGAGGCACAGCTCCTCGGCGTCCTCGGCGCTGAGAACGCCGTCGCGCACGGAGTCGACCACGGCGCGCGACACCGCGGCCTGGGCCGGGCCGAACATCTGGATGGCCTGCGTGGCGCCCTTGATCGTCACCTTGTTCGAGATGATCGTGTCAGGCTTGCACGGCAGGTTCGGCGCGACCACCGCCAGGAGGTTGGTGTGACCCTCGGTCTGATTTATCAGCGACGTTGCGAACGCCTGTCCGACTGGTCCGTCCTTCGAGCCGACCAAGAGGTCGACGTGAGCGACCTCGGCGCCTTCCCCCACAAGTGACTCTCCGACGAGCAGCGTGCTCGGCATGTGCCGTCTCTCCTAGATTGTCTGTGATGCCCTCCACGGTCCCCGACTTGCGGGGGCCGGGACTCTATCCGGTAGGGTGAAGCGTGGCAAGGAAACAGATGGTTTTTGGTGGAAGTTCACCAGAGCCTTCACGATCACCGTCGTCGGTTGCCGATGCCGCCTGGCTGGCGTGCCTGCTCGAAGCGACCGCCGACAAGCCTGGCAACGTCACGCCTCGCTGGTCCTTCCACGACATGTCCTACGACGACCTGGTCGTCAGCGGTCGGGTCGCGCGGCCGGAGATCGCCCGGGCGGGGACGCGTAGCGTCGGGGCGACCGTGCTCGCGATCGTCCGCGCGCGCCGGCGCGCGGTGGCCGCCAACACGAACCTCGGCATCGCGCTGCTTTTCGCCCCTCTGGCGCGCGCGGCCCTCGATGACCGTCTGACTGCGCGGTCGTTACACGGGCGACTCGCCGAGGTCCTGCGGCGCCTGAGCGTCAACGACGCGCGGCACGCCTACGAGGCGATCCGTCTCGCCGGCGCCGGCGGGCTCGGCGAGCGCGTCGAGCACGATGTGCGATCGATCCCGGCGGTCGGGCTTCGTGAGGCGATGGCGGCCGCCGCCCGCTACGACCGCATCGCGTCGGAGTACGCCAGCGACTACGAGATCGTCTTCGAGCGTGCAATTCCCGCGCTGGAGCAGGCATTTTGCGACGGGCTCGAGCCGCTCGACGCCATCGTCGACCTCTATCTGCGGTTGCTGAGCGAGCTTCCCGACACCCTCATCGCCCGGCGCTGCGGGATGTCGTCGGCCCGCGCCGTGTCCGCCGCCGCGGCGGGCGTGCTGGCCGCTGGCGGGGTGCGGACGGCGCCCGGCCGTGGCGCGCTCGCGGCCTTCGATGCGTCGCTGCGCGGCGACCGCAACCGCCTGAACCCAGGAACGACGGCCGATCTCGTCGCCGCGACCCTGTTCGTGTCGCTGCTGGAGGACACGTGGGCGGCGGGCGCGGACGGCACTGCGGCGCGGCATCTGCGCAGGTCGGCCGTGCTGCCCTGATGCAACCCGCCGGACCTGTGGACGGGGCTCCCAGGGGTCCCGTACGTTCGAGTGGGCGTGAATCCGCGACCGCGGATCTGTGCGACCGAACTTCTCGACGGACACTGTAGGAGAGGCGACGAGGAGGCAGAGTTTGAAGTAAAAACGGCGTCGTGGGTCTGTCGGCTTCATCCGGCGTGGCATCGCGTCCGTGGGTGCTGATAGGTGGCGCCCAGTCCGGGAGCGCGACCATTTTGTCACGCCTGGATTTGTGGTGATATGGAGCACGCCCCTGTCCTTGTCGCTGCACGAGTTCACCGTTACAGGGGCGAGCGCGCGCGGGCGGCGGCGCGCAGTGAACGAAGCAGCGAGGAGAGAGCAGAGAATGGCTATAGACTTCACCCTTACGAAGGAACAGAAGGCGATCCAGGGGCTGGCGCGCGACTTCGCGCAGGAGGTGCTCGCACCGCTGGCGCCGCAGATCGACGCCGAACCCGATCCGTTCGCCGGTTGGCAGCTCGCCAAGCCCGCTTACGCGGAGGCATGCCGCCGGGGCATCACCTGGTCCATGCTCCCCTCGGCGTACGGCGGCGGCGGGATGTCCAACGTCGACTTTGTCATCGCCGCGGAGGAGATCCAGGCCGTCGATCCCGGCTTCGGCACGTCGATCCTCGTCAACGGTCTAGGGCTCATGCCGGTCTGGTACTACGGCACCGAGGACCAGAAGCAGCGGTTCATCGGCGGCGCCACCGGCGATACCAGCAACGAGTTCATCGTCGGCTATGCCGCGAGCGAGCCGCCCGGGTCCCCCGGCGGCACGGCGAACTTCGACGCTCCCGCGATCGGCGGCGCGGGAATGGGCGTCACCGCGACCCTCGACGGCGACGAGTACGTCCTGAACGGGCGCAAGTACTGGCCGTGCAACGTCGGCGGCTGGGACAACAAGGGGGCGAACTTCAACCTCGTCGTCGTGCGGACGGACTCCACCCGCGGCGGGACCGAGGCGCTGTCCGCGATCATCGTCGAGCGCGGCACGGCCGGGGTCACGTACGGCAACATCAGCACGCTCGGCCAGCGCACGGCGCCGAACTTCGAGATCACCTTCGAGAACGCGCGCGTGTCGGCTGACAACATGATCGAGGGTGCGAAGGGCAACGGCGACCTGCTCATCAACCGCAACTTCGCATGGTCGGGCCCGGTCGCGGGCATCGGCGCCGTTGCGGTCGCGCGCGCCGCCTACGAGGACGCCCTCGAATGGGCCAAGACCTACACGGCAGGCGGCCCGAAGCCGATCATCCACTACCAGTACCCGGGCTACGTGCTGGGCGACGTGGCGGCGAAGATCGAGGCGGCGCGGTACTTCTGCTGGAAGACGGCCCACTACCTCGATCAGCACGACTACCACGGCGAGATGCTCGGCGCGATGTGCAAGATCCACTGCACCGAGATGCTGTTCGACTGCGTCTACAAGTGCATGCAGGTCGTCGGCGTCAACGCTGTCGACCGCAAGTACTCGTACGACCGCTATCTGCGTGAGGCCGCCGTGCTGCCGCTGTACGACGCCGGGAACTTCGGCATGCAGCGCCGGCGAGTGCACGGCGTCATGGCCGATGCGACCTTCAACCCGCGCGCGGTCATGGACGACGAGGCCATCGACTTCACGAAGGCGATGGAGGGCATCGACACGATCCCGGGCCCGACCGCGGACGATCGCGAAGCCGTCACCGCCTAACGGGCCAGAGCGTCAAAAGCGTGTGCGTTCGGCCGACCGCCGAGAGTCCTCCACGGCGGCCGGTCGAACGCCACCTGACGCGCCGGGCCGGTCCCCTCCTCGCACGAAAGGATCCATATGGCATATACGGTCCCGCCGCTTCCATACGCGTACGACGCATTGGAGCCGTATATCGACGAGGCGACGATGCGTCTGCATCACGACAAGCATCACCAGGCCTACGTCGACAAGGCCAACGGTGCCCTGGAGGGCAGCGAGTGGGCCGACAAGCCGATCGCGGAGGTCATCGCCAACCTCGACTCGCTGCCCGACGACATTCGCGGCGTGGTGCGCAACAACGGGGGCGGGCACCTCAACCACTCGCTGTTCTGGGAGTCGATGAGTCCTGACGGCGGCGGCGAGCCGTCGGGTGACCTCGGCGACGCGATCGACGCCGCCTTCCGGTCCTTCGATGCCTTCAAGGAGCAGTTCGAGGCCGCTGGGGTCGGGCAGTTCGGCTCGGGCTGGGCCTGGCTCGTGCTCGATGGCGGCGCGCTGAAGGTGACGAGCAGCGCCAACCAGGACAACCCCATCACGGGCGGCGCGACGCCGCTGGTGGGCAACGACGTCTGGGAGCACGCCTACTACCTGAAGTACAACAACCGCCGGCCCGAATACCTGAAGGCCTGGTGGAACGTGGTCGACTGGGACACGGTCGCCCGGAGGTTCGCTGCGGCATAGCTCCGCGATGCCACCGCCCGCCGCCCGCCCCTCCGACCCCGTCCTGCTCGTCGCGCTCAGTGCACGGATGCTGGCCGATCTCGCGACGCGGGCCGGCCATCGCGTCATCGCCCTGGACCGCTTCGGGGACCTGGACCTGCAGGGGCGATGCGCGAGCGTCTCGATCCTGCGCGATCTCGGTGGCCGCGGGGGCATGGCGGCGCTCGTGCAGGCGGCCGCCGCCATCGACGCGCCGAGCGTCGTGTACGGCGCGGGCCTCGAGAACCGGCCGGAGCTCGTCGCTCGTCTCGCCGAGGGCCGGATCCTGCTCGGGAACCCGCCCGCCACCCTCGAGCGCGTTCGGGATCCGCACACGCTCGGGCGCTCGCTGCGCTCCGCCGGACTCGCATATCCCGAGACGCTCTCGCCCGAGCACGCCGGCCGCGCGGACCCCCGGCGCGACTGGCTGCGCAAGCCCGCGCTCGGCGGCGGCGGTCGCGGCGTGCGGCGGTGGGACGGCGGCGCGCTCTCGGCGCGGGAGATCGTCCAGGAGCGGGTCGTCGGACTGCCCTGCTCCGTCGCCGCGGTGGCCGACGGGCGCGACGCCGTCATGCTCGGCCTCAGCGAGCAGCTCGTCGGCCGGACCGCCCTGGGCGCGGCGGGATTCCGGTGGTGCGGGAACGTCGTGCCGCCGCGGCTGCGGGCGTCGGAGCGCACGCGCCTGCTCGGCACAGCGGCGACGATCTGCGAGCACGTCGCGCGAGCATTCGGCCTGCGCGGGCTGTTCGGCGTCGATGTCGTGTGGAACGGACGCCAGGCCTGGGTGCTCGAGGTCAATCCACGGCCGACGGCCTCGCTCGAGGCAATCGAGGATGTGTACGGAACCAGCGCCTTCCGAGCCCATGTCGAGGCGTGCGCCGGCACGCTGCCGGAGGGCAGTCCCGGCGCCGCATGGCCCGTCGGGCGTGCCGTGGCCAAGGGCATCGTCTTCGCCCGGGAGGACGTTCGCCCCGGCGACACGCGCGCGTGGCTCGCCGAGGGGATCCGCGACGTCCCTCATCCGGGCGAGCCGATCATGCGCGGCCAACCGATCTGCACCGTCCTGGCGAGCGCCACGACGCCCGATGCGGCGCTTGCCACACTCGAGCACCGCGGCGGGGAGCTGCTGGCGCAATGCGAAGCGGCGGCCGGTGCCGTCGCCTGAGCGCGAGATCACGCTCGCGACATGCGCCGGGTGCGGCTGCCTGTGCGACGACATCGAGGTCGAGCTCCGTGATGGACGCCTCGAGCGCGCGTCGAACCTCTGCCCGCTCGGCGACGACTGGCTCGCGGGGCGGATGGACGCGGCGGGGCCGGTCGCGCGGATCGACGGCCGCGAGGCGGAGCTCGACGACGCCCTCGACCTCGCCGCCTCGATGCTCGATCAGGCACGGTCGCCGCTCGTGTATGGCCTCGCAGGAACGAGTGTCGAGGCGCAGCGGGAGGCGGTCGCCGTGGCCGAGGCGATCGGTGCGGTGATCGACCCGTCGGGGACGGCGCGCGACGGCCCGCTCGGCGCCGGGTCTACGACGGCCGGATGGAGCACCGCCACGTTCGGCGAGGTCCGCGACCGGGCGCAGATCGTCGTCGTGTGGCGCGCGGACCCCGCTGTCAGCCATCCGCGGCTGCTCGAGCGCTTGCGCCTCGACCGCGCCGCGCGCGCCGCGGACCGCGGCCGTCGCACGCTGGCGGTCGTCGACGCGAGCCCGTCACGCACCGGCGACGAAGCGGACGAGGTCGTCGCGCTCGCGCCGTCGCTCGACCTGGAGGCCCTGTGGGCGATGCGCGCCATGGCCCGAGACCTGCCGCTCGAGCCCCAGCACACGGCGCACCTGCCGATGCGCTCGCTGCACGACCTCATCGAGCGGTTGCGCGACTGCGACCACGCCGCAGTGCTGTTCGGTGCCGGCCTGACGGCTGCCGCCGGCGGGAGCGCCAACGTCCACGCGCTCAACGCGCTCGTCCGCGACCTCGGCCGGGAGACCCACGTCGTCGCGCTCCCGCTGCGCAGCGAGGGCAATGCGCTCGGAGCCGAGGACGTCCTCGCCTGGCAGACCGGCTATCCGGCCGCGGTCAGCTTCGCGTCGGGCCATCCGTGGTCGGATCCGTCCGTGCTCAGCGCCGCGACCGTCCTCGCGCGGGGCGCGGCCGACGCTGCGTTGATCGTCGCAGCGGACGCACTCCGCGATCTGCCGCCGCCGGCTGTCCATCATCTGCGGCGCCTCCCCATGATCGTCATCGATGCGCGCGCGACGGACACCGCCGACGCTGCGCGCGTCGCGTTCCGCTCCGCCGGCGCCGGCATCCACGTCGCAGGCACGGCGCACCGGATGGACGGCGTGCCGGTGGCCCTCCGTGCGCCCCTGCGCTCGGCGCGGCCAGGCGAGGAGGCCATCCTGCGCGCCATCCGCGACCGGCTCTCCGAGGGCGCGCCGTGCTGAGGATCGCGGGCGGCCGGGTCTATGACCCGGCCAACGGGGTCGGCGGCGAGGTGCGCGACGTGTGCCTCGCCGACGGCAAGGTGGTCGCCGACCTCGAGCCGGGCGCCACCCAGATCGACGCGAGCGGCATGGTGGTCATGCCGGGCGGGGTGGACATCCACGCCCACATCGCCGGCCCGAAGGTCAACGCCGCACGCAAGCTCGTGCCCGAGCAGCACCGCGCCGACCCCCAGGACAGGACGGCGCTGCTTCGCTCCGGGACCGGCGGGACCGTCCCGTCGAGCTTCACGACGGGATACCGCTACGCCCTTCTCGGCTACACGACGGTCGTCGAGGCCGCGGTGCCGCCGATCGCCGCCCGCCACGCTCTGAGCGAATTGCGGGACACGCCCATCATCGACACCGCCTTTCTGGTGCTGATGGGGAACAACCTCGCGCTGTTCGACCTCATCCGGGCGAGGGGGGCGGGTGGCGCGCGGCACGTTGGCGATGCCATCGCCTGGTGGCTCATGGCCACGGGCGGCTACGGCGTCAAGCTCGTCAACCCGGGCGGGGTCGAGCTGTGGAAGCAACGCAACGGCAACGTCACGTCGCTCGACGACGAGGTCGACGGACTGGGGACGACGCCGCGCCGCGTGCTCGAGGCCATCGCGACCGCGGCGGACGAAATCGGGCTGCCGCATCCGGTCCACGTGCACTGCAACAACCTCGGAACGGCCGGCAACGCCCGCACGACACTGGACACGCTCCGGACGCTCGACGGCCGCCGCGCCCACCTGGCTCACATCCAGTTCCACGCGTACGGCGGACGCCCTGGAGGCCCGCTGCGGTCGCGGGCGCCCGAGATCGCCGAGTACCTCGGCGCGCACGCGGACGTCAGCGCCGACGTCGGCCAGGTCATGTTCGGCGACGCGACGACGATGACCGCCGACGGCCCCGTGTCCGCGCGCCTACGCGACATCACCGGCGGGCGGTGGGTCAACGCGGACGTCGAGGCGGAGACCGGGTGCGGGATCGTCCCGTTCGCCTATCGCTCGCGCAACGAGGTGCACGCGCTCCAGTGGGGCATCGGGCTCGAGCTGTTCCTACTCAGCCGCGACCCGTGGCGCCTCGTGCTCTCGACCGACCACCCCAACGGCGGCTCGTTCCTGAGCTACCCGCGCCTGATCCGCACGCTCATGGACCGCGACTTCCGCAACGAGGAGCTGCGGCGCGCGAACCGCCGGGCGATCGAGCGCACGGTGCTCCTCGACGACCTCGATCGCGAGTACACGCTCGAGGAGATCGCGATCATCACCCGCGCAGGGCCGGCGAGGCTGCTGGGGCTGCGCGACAAGGGGCACCTCGGGGAGGGCGCGGACGCCGACGTGACGATCTACGACGACCGGCCCGACCGAGAGGAGATGTTCTCGGTCCCGCGCTACGTCATCAAGGGCGGCCGGGTCGTCGTGCGCGACGGGAAGCTGCGCGAGGCACCGCCGGGACGGCTCCTGCGCGTGGCGGTTCCGTACGACCCCGCGATCGAGGACGTCCTCGCGCCCCTCTTCGACGCCCACTACACGGTCGGCCTCGCCAGCTACCCGGTCCGCGAGCCGTGGCTGCTCGAGCCGGCCACCCACGTGCCGGCCCGGAGCGCTTCGTGAGCGAGGGCCTCGAGCTCGACGGCGCCGAGGTGGTCGACACCTACGCCGAGGCCTTCGCGATGTGGGCGGCGCGCGTGGTCATCACCGCGTCGAGCCCCGGCTGGGCGCACGAAGCAGCGCGATCGGCGACCGGCTTCGCGACCTCGGTGATCGGCTGCAAGTGCGAGGCCGGGATCGAGTCCGACCTCGCGCCCGCTGAGACGCCGGACGGCCGACCGGGCATCAGCGTGCTCCTGTTCGCCATGGACCGCGAGGGGCTCGCCAAGCGCCTGGTCGAGCGCATCGGCCAGAGCGTGCTCACCTGCCCGACGACGGCGTGCTTCGACGGGCTCGACGGCACCGAGCACACGGCCGACGTCGGTGGCCGGCTGCGGTTCTTCGGCGACGGTTGGCAGCAGAGCAAGGTGGTCGCGGGGCGCCGGTACTGGCGCGTGCCGGTCATGGAAGGCGAGTTCCTTGTTCAGGAGCGCTTCGGGATGGTCGAGGGCGTCGCCGGCGGGAACCTCGTGATCCTCGCGGAGGATGTCGCCGCAGCGCTCGGCGCCGCCGAGGCGGCCGCGCAGGCCATGCGCGGGGTGCGCGGGGTGATCCTGCCCTTCCCGGGCGGCATCGTCCGCAGCGGGAGCAAGGTCGGGTCGCGCTACCGGAGCCTCGTCGCCTCCACCAACGACGCCCTCTGCCCGACGCTTCGGGCGCAGGTCCCGCGCAGCGACGTTCCCAGCGGCGTGGGGTCGGTCATGGAGATCGTCATCGACGGCCTCGGCCTCGAGCCGGTACGCGAGGCGATGGCGCGCGGGCTGCGCGCCGCCTCCCGGGCCGGCGCGCGCCGGGTCACCGCGGGCAACTACGGGGGCAAGCTCGGCCGCCATCGGATCGACCTGCACGAGCTCGTGCCGGCGAGCGAGGGCGGCCGGGCGTGACGCTCACGCTCACGCTGCGCGAGGCGCCTGCCGCGCCGGTCGATGCGCGGGCGCTGAGCGTCGACGGCCTCGCGGGGCTCGGACGCGCGGAGGTCGAGCGGGTCGAGCTGTGGCACGGCAACCGCCGTGCGCCCGTCGGCGAGCTGTTCGCCGTCGCCGGGAGCCCGTCCGACGAGCTTCGTCTCGAGGGTGACCTCGCCGCCGTGCACGGCATCGGGGTGCGGATGAGCGCCGGACGCCTGGTCGTCGCCGGCAACGCCGGAGCGCACACGGGCGCGCAGATGCGAGGCGGCGAGCTCTTCGTCGAGGGCGATACGGGCGACTGGACCGGCGCCGAGATGTCCGGCGGGCTCGTCGTCGTCCGCGGCTCGGGGGGGAGCGGGCTCGGCGCCGGCTATCCCGGGCCGCGAGCGGGGATGCGCGGTGGCGAGATCATCGTCCACGGCGACGCGGGAGCTGGGCCGGCCGCGGGGCTGCGGCGGGGTCTCGTGGCCGTGGTGGGGCGCGCGGGAGCGCACGCGGGATTCCGCATGCTCGCCGGCACCTTCGTGGCGCTCGGCGCTGTTGGCGCGCATCCCGGCGCCGACATGCGCCGTGGCACGATCGTCGCGATGTCCGCCCCGCGGTTCCTGCCGACGTTCTCGTTCGCCTGCACCTACCGACCTCCGCACCTGGCTCTCGTCCTGCGCCGGCTTGCGGAGCTCGGGGCGCCGATCCGCGCCGCGCACCTCGAGGGTCGCTATCGGCGCTACAGCGGCGACATGCTCGACCTCGGGCGCGGCGAGATCCTCGTCCTGGAAGACGGCACATGACGCTGTCGCTCAACGACCGGGCCACCGCACTGGCGGACGCGTTCGCCGCCGATGGGGACGCCCTCGGCGTGCGGGTCGCCACGCTGGCCAACGGGGCGCGCGTGATCGACTGCGGGATCGAGGCGCGAGGTGGTCTCGAGGCGGGGCGCCGGCTCGCGGAGATCTGCATGGCGGGGCTGTGCTCCCTCGGCTTCGTGCCGCTCACCCTCGGCGGCCGCTGGCTGCCGGGGATCATCGTGAGCACCGACCATCCGGCGCTCTCCTGCCTCGGCTCGCAGTACGCCGGCTGGAGGCTCGATCGCGACGGCTACTTCGCGATGGCGAGCGGGCCGGGCCGGGCGCTGATCCGGGCCGAGCCCCTGTACGACGGCCTCGATGTCCGCGAGCGGGCCGAGGCGGCGGTGCTGTGCCTCGAGACGCGCGTCGCGCCCACCCCGGAGGTCGCCGACTACGCGGCTGCACGCGCGGGCGTCGAGCCGGCCGCGCTCACGCTCCTGGTCGCCCCGACCGCGAGCCTCGCGGGCGGCGTTCAGATCGCGGCGCGGGTGGTCGAGACAGCGATGCACAAGCTCCACGAGCTCGGCTTCGACGTCCGCCGGGTGCTCAGCGCCGTCGGCACCTGTCCGCTGCCCCCGGTGGCCGCGACCGACGTCGAGGCCATCGGGCGCACCAACGACGCCGTCCTCTACGCAGGGCAGGTGCACCTCACCGTCGAGGCCGGCGACGACGAGCTTGCGCAGCTCACGCCCAAGGTCCCGTCCTCGGCATCGCCCGACCACGGCGAGCCCTTCGGCGCCGTGCTCGAACGGGCCGGCTTCGACTTCTACGCGCTGGACCCGATGCTGTTCAGCCCGGCGGAGGTGCGGCTCACCAGCGTGTCGACCGGGCGCAGCTTCGCCGCCGGCGTCCCCGATCTGGGCGTCCTCGAGCGCTCGTTCTGGCCGTGAGGGGCCGCGCGTGACCCGGGCGCGGCTCCGCGTCGCGGTCCTCGGCTCCACCGGCGGCTGGCACGCCCGGCGGATCGAGCGGGCGCTCGCCGCCCGCGGCCACGCGTGCGACTTCGCGGCGGTCACGCGGATGGTCGGGCGCACCGCGCCCGCGCCAGCCGTGCGCTCGCGGCAGGCGGCCCTCGACGACTACGACGTCGTGCTCGTGCGCGGCGTCCCGCGCGGATCGCTCGAGCAGGTCGTCTTCCGCGTCGACGCGCTTCACGTGGTCGGTGCCGCCGGCGCCCGGCCGGTGAACAGCGCCACCGCGATCGAGCGCACGGTCGACAAGTTCCTCGCCTCGGCGCTGCTGGCGCGCGCGGGCGTGCCGACCCCGCGCACGATCGCCTGCGAGCGCAGCGAGGACGCGGCCGCGGCGTTTGCGGAGCTCGGCGGCGACGTCATCGTCAAGCCGCTGTTCGGCTCGATGGGCTTCGGCATGGCGCGCGTCGAGGACGCCGATGTCGCGGGCCGCGTGTTCCGGGCGCTCGAGATCGAGCGCGCGATCTACTACCTGCAGGAGACGGTTCGGCACGACGGGTGTGACGTGCGCGCGATCGTCGTGGGCGGACGGGTGCTCGGGGCGATCGAGCGGCGCGGCTCGGGATGGCGCGCGAACCTCGCCCGCGGCGCGTCGGCGCGTGCGGCGCGCCTCACCGCCGAGCAGGAGCAGCTCTGCCTGCGCGCCACCGAGGTGGTCGCGGCGGACTACGCGGGCGTGGACCTCCTGCGCGCGGCCGACGGGCGCGAGTACGTGCTCGAGGTCAACGGCATCCCAGGCTGGCAAGGCTTCGAGCAGGTCACCGGCATCGATGTCGCGGCTGCGCTCGTCGAGCACCTCGAGAAGCTGCCCGCCGAGCGCGGCGTCGCATGACGGGCGTGATCGGGCTCGACGTCGGGGGCGTCAGCACGAAGGGCGCCTGGGCGCCCGACGATCGTGGCCTGCGCGGGCGCACGGCCTCTCGCGCGTTCGAGGTCTGGCGCGAGCGCGAGCGCGACGCGCTCGCCGCGGTCATCGCGGGCGTGGTCGAGAACCTGGGCGCCGGCCACGCGCACGCCGTCGCGCTGACGATGACCGCCGAGCTCTCGGACGCGTTCCGGACCAAGCGCATGGGCGTGGCCTTCGTGCTCGACGCCGCCCAGCACGCGCTGGGGGCGATGCCGCTCCGGGTGTTCACCACGGGCGGGGAGCTGATCGACCCGGACGCCGCCCGCCGCCGCCCGCTCGACGTCGCGGCGTCGAACTGGGTGGCGACGGCCCAGTGGGTGGCCGGCGCGCGCGAGGCGGCGCTCCTGATCGACGTGGGCAGCACTACGGCGGACATCATTCCGATCGTGGGCGGTCAGGTGGCGGCGACCGGATGGACGGACCTCGACCGGCTCCTCTCCGGCGAACTCATCTACACGGGTGCCCTGCGCACGAACCTGGCCGCGGTGGCCCAGCAGGTGCCCGTGCGAGGTGGCTGGTGCCCGGTCGCCGCCGAGCTGTTCGCCATCAGCGCTGACGTCCACGTGGTCCTCGGCCACCTCGCACCGTCGGCCTACACGTGCCCGACACCGGACGGGCGCGACACGAGCCCGGCGAGGGCGCGCGAACGGATCGCGAGGCTCGTGTGCGCTGACGCCGAGCAGCTGCGGCCGGAGGAGATCGACGCCATCGCGCGCCACCTCCACGACGCGCAGGTGGCGCAGATCGCGGCCGCGGCGTCGCGGGTCGGCGCGGGCGTGCCGCCCGAGGCACCGATCGTAGGCGCCGGCGCGGGGGTCTTCCTCGTCCGCGAGGTGGCCGCTCGCATCGGGCGCGAGCTCGCTGGCCTTCCCGGCGGCTGGGATGTCGCGGCCGCCGAGGTCGCACCGGCCGTCGCGCTCGCCGAGCTGCTCCGACGAGAGGCGGGCCCGACGTGCTGACCGTGGTGAAGATCGGCGGTGGGCTGGCGCGCGACTGTGGCAGCGACGCCCTGCGGGCGCTCTGCGCGGCGATCGGCACCGCGGCGGGCAGCCACCCGCTGCTCGTCGTCCCTGGCGGAGGGGGGTTCGCCGACGCCGTCCGCGTGGAGGACCGCCACTTCGGCCTGCGCGCGTCGACGAGCCATCGGATGGCCGCGCTGGCCATGGATCAGCTTGGCCTGCTGCTTGGCGATCTGATCCCGCGTGCTGCGCTCTGCCGCGGCCTCGACACGGTCACGGCGCTGACGGACGAAGGGCGTGCGGCCGTCCTGCTCCCCGCGGCGCTCGTCCTGGCCACGACCGAGCTTCCGGAGTCGTGGGACGTGACGTCGGACTCCATCGCCACGTGGGTGGCCGGGCGCGCCGGAGCGCGGCGCGTCGTGCTGCTCAAGAGCGTTGGCGGCCTCTATCGGCATCGGCCGGGCGATGGGGAGCCGATCCGGCAACTCAGCCCTGCCGGCCTCGCCGCGCTGCAGCGATCCGGCCAGGCGGCCGGCGTCGATTCGCATTTCGCGGCCGCGGTGGGGGCGGCACGGGTCGACGCTTGGGTCATCGGCGGCGATGACCCGGCGCGGCTCCTCGAGCTCCTCGACACGGGGGAGACCACCGGGACGCACCTTCCGGTGACGGCGCGTCACGTCTCGCCGGCGTCGAGCCATTCCTCTCGCGATGTGTGACGTGAGACCCGCGCGCCGGTCGAGAGCTCGGCGCGAATCTCGGAGAGCAGGCCGCAGCGCTCGGCGACGACGCCGTGCGCGTGGACGGTCTCGAGGTTCTCCTGCCGGGCGAGGACGAAGTGGTCGCCGTGGAGATCCGCGAACCGCTCGACCACGCCACGCAGCATCTCGCGCACGCAGTCCTCGGCGGAGCGCGCTCGGCGGTGGGCACGTTCGACCACCGCCGCCTCGTCGGAGCGCTTCATGAGCTCGTAGATCGCGCTCGACATGGAGCCCTCGACGATGTCCACCAGGGTCAGCGCGTCGATTTCGGTGTCGTCGCCCTCGCACGCGCCGATGCACAGCGTCCCGAGCCCGCGCTGGTTGTGCGTGGCCACCGGTACGGCGTCGAGGATGCGGCCGATGTCCTGGCGCGAGAACCCGAGGGCGTGCAGCCGCTCGACAGCGGCGTCCGCGACGAGCCGCTGGGCCCGCGGGCAGGCGGTGATCCCCTGCGCCGTGACGCCCGTGATCTGTCGCGTGCCGCCGGCGGTGGCGCTGGCCGAGCCGTGAAGCGTGAAGATCTCCTGGGTCTTGATGCCCGAGACCGGCGCCGACCTCTCCTCGGGGTATTGCGCCGAGATCGTGACTTCCGCGCGCCGCGCCTCCTGGCCCTCGCGCACGCGCTCGGCGATCCTCCGGGCGAGCTGCTCGGCGCGGAAGGCGGTCTGCGTGAGCACGACGTCGCCGATCGCGTCATTGACGACCTCTTCGAAGCGCGACATGTGCGCGCCCCTCTGCGCGGGCCCCAGGTCGACGAAGCAGTCGAGCCGGGCCGAGAAGAGCTTCGGCGCGCCCCCGTCGGCTGGAGCGATGCGGATGACCTTCTCGACGCCGGCGACGCCGACGCGCGACAGCGAGATGCGGATCGCGGGCTGCGATGCCTGGACGTCGTCCGGACGGTGGGCGAGCCCGAGCTCCATCGCGGGCCGACACTAGCTGCGGCGGTGGCGCGGCCCGCCAGCGTGCGGGCGTTGCATGGCCGTTGGGATCGCGCTTCCCGGGCGGCCCGAGCGTCACGTCAATGCAACGTCGCCGCGAGCGCCGGCGTGCGCGCCCGGAGTGGTAGCCATGGCTGACGGCCGCCTGATGCATCGCTTTCCGACAGAGACGGAGGATGGCCCGCCGGCCGTGGCCAACGGCCTGCGTATCGCCGTCGCGCCCGTCCAGCACGCGGAGCCCGCGCCGGGCGATCGGCTCAGCGACCTCGCGGCGACGCTCGTGGCCAGCGAGGTCGAGACGGTGATCGTCGCAGGCCTCGACACGAGCGGCGTCCTGCGCGGCAAGTGCGTCCCGGTCGGCGAGATCGGGGCGGCGCTCGAGCGTGGCGTCACGATGTGCGAGGTCATCTGGGCGCTGCCCGCCGATGAGTCCGCGCCG
>DASVFS010000279.1:0-15829 GCA_036379915.1 Conexibacter sp.
TCTGCGGCTCGGTGGCTGCCATCTGCGTCTCCTCGCTGGTCGGCGTGCAGACCACTCTAGCATACCCCCCTTGGGTATCTGATACCGTTCGCATACCCCGTACCCGTATCTTCGAGGGAGCCGTCATGGAGACCGAGACCCGCACCACCGAGGCGACGCCATGAGGAGCGTCGTCGCGTTCGCCGTCACGCTGGCCGCCCTGTTCGGCGCCGCCGTCGCGGTCGGCGGGGCGATCGGCCCGGAGCCGAGGCGGGAGCGCGCGCCGGCGAGACACGGAGCCGCGATGACGATGACGGGCGAGGGGCACGGCGCCCACGACGCCGCAGCGGCGTCGCCTCACGGCCTCGCGAGCGCGGACGGCGGGCTGCGCCTCGTCGTCGCGACCCCCGAGTTGGCGCGTGGACGCGCGCAGACGCTGCGCTTCCGCATCGTCGACGCGCACGACCGGCCGGTCCGCGCGTTCGAGCGGACCCACGAGCGGCGCATGCACGCGATCGTCGTGCGGCGCGACCTGACGGGCTTCCGGCATCTCCATCCGCAGATGGCCCGCGACGGCACGTGGAGCGTGCCGCTGCGGCTCGACGCCGCCGGCTCGTACCGCGTCTACGCCGACTTCCGCCACGACGGCGAGGCGACGACGCTGGCGAGCGACCTGCGCGTCGACGGCGCCGCCGACCTGCTCCCCCTCCCCGCTCCGCGCACGACGGCGCACAGCGACGGCGGCGACACGGTCCGCCTCGACGCCGACGCTCCGCGTGCCGGCCGCGAGACGACGGTGCGCTTCTCCGTCGCGCGCGGCGGGGAGCCGGTCGCGCTCGCGCCGTACCTCGGCGCCGCCGGCCACCTCGTGACGCTGCGCGAGGGCGATCTCGCGTTCCTGCACGTCCACCCGCAGGACAGCGCACGCGCGGACGGGCGCGCCACGTTCGCGGCGACGTTCCCGAGCGCCGGCCGCTATCGCCTGTTCCTGCAGTACCGCACCGGTGCGCACGTGCGCACCGCTGCGTTCACCATGGAGGTGAAGCCATGAGCGCCACCCACGTCGAGCTGCCGATCGAGGGCATGACCTGCGCCTCCTGCGCGAATCGCGTCGAGCGCAAGCTCAACCAGCTCGACGGCGTGCAGGCGAGCGTCAACTTCGCGCTCGAGCGCGCGACCGTCGACTACGACGCGGCCGCCGTCGCGCCCGAGCAGCTGGTCGAAGCCGTCGCCGCGGCCGGCTACCGCGCGACGCTGCCGGCGCCGCCCGCGCCCGGCGCGCCCGCGGACCGACCGGCAGCGGAGCACGACCACATGGCCGAGGCGACGCCCGACGAGACGGCCGCGCTGCTGCGCCGCCTGCTGATCTCGGCCGTGCTCGCGATCCCGGTGATCCTGCTGTCGATGATCCCGCCGCTCCAGTTCGACAACTGGCAGTGGCTGGCGCTGCAGCTCGCGACGCCCGTCGTCGTGTGGGGCGCATGGCCGTTCCACCAGGCGGCGTGGGCGAACCTGAAGCACGGCGCGGCGACGATGGACACGCTCGTCTCGCTCGGCGTACTGGCCGCCTGGCTGTGGTCGCTGTACGCGCTGTTCCTCGGCGACGCGGGGATGACGGGCATGAGAATGCCGTTCGATTTGATCCCGGAGCGCGGCGGCGGCAGCGACGAGATCTACCTCGAGGTCGCCTCGGGCGTGACCGCGTTCATCCTCGCGGGCCGCTACTTCGAGGCGCGCGCGAAGCGGCGCGCCGGCGCCGCGCTGCATGCGCTGCTGGCGCTCGGCGCGAAGGACGTCGCGCTGCTGCGCGCGGACGGCGCCGAGGAGCGCGTGCCGGTCGAGCGGCTCGCCGCCGGCGACCGCTTCGTCGTGCGCCCGGGCGAGAAGATCGCCACCGACGGCGTCGTCGAGGAGGGCGCCTCGGCCGTCGACGAGTCGCTGCTGACGGGCGAGTCCGTTCCGGTCGACAAGCGCGTCGGCGACGCGGTCGCGGGCGCGACCGTCAACGCCGGCGGGCGCCTGGTCGTGCGCGCGACGCGCGTCGGCTCCGACACCGCGCTCGCGCAGATCGCGCGGCTCGTGACGGCCGCCCAGTCGGGCAAGGCGCCCGTGCAGCGGCTCGCCGACCGCGTCGCCGGGATCTTCGTGCCGATCGTGATCGCCTTGGCGGTCGCGACGCTCGGCTTCTGGCTCGGCTCCGGCGAGAGCGCGGCGTTCGCGTTCACGGCCGCCGTCGCCGTGCTGATCATCGCCTGCCCGTGCGCGCTCGGGCTGGCGACGCCGACCGCGCTGCTCGTCGGCACGGGCCGCGGCGCGCAGCTCGGCCTGCTGATCAAGGGGCCGGAGATCCTCGAGTCGACGCGCAGGGTCGACACGATCGTGCTCGACAAGACCGGCACGGTCACCAGCGGGCGGATGGGCTTGGTGGACGTCGTGCCGGCGGACGGAGTGGAGCCGGAGGAGGTGCTGCGCCTCGTCGGCGCGCTGGAGGACGCGTCCGAGCACCCGATCGCGCAGGCGATCGCGCGCGGCGCGCGGGAGCAGCTCGGCGGCTCTGCCGGCGCGAGCCCCCTTCCCCCGGTCGCGTCGTTCGCGAACCGCGAGGGGCTCGGCGTCGAGGGCGTCGTCGAGAGCCATGCGGTGCTCGCCGGCCGACCCGCGCTGATGGCCGAGTGGTCGCTCGCAGTCCCGGCGGAGCTCGACGCGGCGCGGCGCGAGGCCGAGTCCGCCGGCCGCACCGCCGTCCTCGCGGCCTGGGACGGCGCGGTGCGGGGGCTGCTCGTCGTCGCCGACACGATCAAGCCCACGTCGGCGGCGGCGATCGCCGAGCTGCGCGCGCTCGGGCTGCGGCCGATGCTGCTGACGGGCGACAACGCGGCCACCGCCGCGGCGGTCGCGGCCGAGGTCGGGATCGACGCCGCCGACGTGATCGCCGAGGTGTTGCCCGCCGACAAGGCGGCGATCGTCGCGCGGCTGCAGGCCGAAGGCCGGATCGTCGCGATGGTCGGCGACGGCGTGAACGACGCGCCCGCGCTCGCACAGGCGGACCTCGGGCTCGCGATCGGGACCGGCACCGACGTCGCGATCGAGGCGAGCGACCTGACGCTCGTCTCCGGCGACCTGCGCGCCGCCGCCGACGCGATCCGCCTCTCGCGCGCGACGCTGCGCACGATCCGGCAGAACCTCGGCTGGGCGTTCGGCTACAACGTCGCCGCGCTGCCGCTCGCGGCCGCCGGTCTGCTCAACCCGCTGATCGCCGGCGCGGCGATGGCCTTCTCGTCCGTCTCGGTCGTGCTGAACGCGCTGCGGCTGCGCCGCTTCGGAAGGATTCGCGGCGAGCGGCGTCCTGCAAGGTGAACCCGACCTCAGGAGGCGTCGCCCATGGCCGTATCGACCGTGCAGGTCCGCCGTTGGAGTGCGCTCGTCGCAGGGCTTGCGCTCATCAGCCTCACGCTCGCCGCATGTGGCGGCGGAGGTGACGACAACGCCTCCACGTCGAATGGAGCCGCGGCCGCTCAGACGACCGACGCTGGAGGCGGCGACGCAAGCGGCAGCGCAGGCGGCGCGAGCACGACGCTCGCCGTGAGCGCGCAGGAGAGCAGCGGACTCTCGTTCTCAAGATCCGACCTGACGGCGAGATCCGGCAGCGTCACGGTGACGCTCGACAACCCGAGCGGGAACAGCCTCCCGCACGCGATCGAGATCGAGGGCAACGGCGTCGAGGAGGAGACCGAGACGATCCAGCCGGGCGGCAGATCGTCGGTCACGGTCGACCTCAGACCGGGCAGATACGAGTTCTACTGCCCCGTCGGCAACCACCGGCAGCAGGGCATGGAGGGAACCCTGACCGTCAGCTAGGGGGACTGGCGGGGGCGGCGGCCGGCTGGCCGACCGCGTCGTCGCCCCCGCCCCGCGCGCCACTCCGCGAGCACGCGGTGCGGGGTGGTGCGGTAGCAGGTGCGCTCCATCGCGAACCGCGTCGGCGCGGCGTGGTCCGTCAACAGGATCGCGGGCAGCCATGGCGCGTTCGGCCCGCCGACCGACTCGTCGGGCAGGGATCGCCCCTCGATGTGGTGCTCCACGCGCGCCCCGAACAGCGTCAGGTTGACGGCGCCGGCGACGTCGAGCGCAGCGCTCGGCGACAGGACGCCGCGATAGCCGGCGCGGCACAGCTCGCTCGCGAGCGCCTGCGAGTCGGCGTGGTCGCCGACGGCGATCGCCGGGTTGAGCCCGCACTCGTCCCACTTCTCGAACGTCGACAGGTCGGCGATCAGGCCGGCGGACACGCGCAGCTGCCACAGGCTGCGCCGCTCTCGACGCCGGCGCGCTTCGGTGCGAATCGCCTGGTTGCGCACGTGCTCCGCCCAGGCGCCGTCGCTGGAGAGCGCGAGGTACTGCACGAACGACTCACCCTCACGGTGCCAGCGGCCGGACTCCTGGCGCAACGTCGTGCTGCCAGCGCCGTGCCACAACGGCGGGACGCCGCGTGCGACGTGGCGGTAGGCAATCCAGCGGCCGGCGATCGCCGCGGGCTCAGACGTCCAGCTGGACACGTCCGCCCCGTGCCAGCGGCCGCAGCTTCCGAGCAGCATCCGCCGCGTCGATGTCGATCAACTCGCGCGGCGTTCTGTCGCCGAACTGCTCGCGGGGAGCGTCGAACCACATCAGGATCCCGTGCCCGGTCGTCGAGTTGCGCAGCTCGTAGACCAGCTGACCGATCAGCACGATGCGGTCAGGGTTGCGCTTGACCTGCTCGATGCGACCTTCGCGCCAGCGGCGGACCGACTTCCTCGTCGTCCCGAGCAGCCGGGCGACCTCCCTCACCTCGACGTGGCGCAGCTCGTCTACCACGAGCTCGGCGGCGACGACCGGATCGTCGATCGCCTCGTGATCGAGCTGGCGCAGCATCGCCGCAACGACGACACGCATGATCTTCATCGCGTAGCGGACCTTCCACTCGGGATCGAGCGCGTCCGCGTCGAGCGCGATCTCGGCGCGAAGATCTTCGTGCGTCAGCAGGAGCTCGATCATGAGCGCGTGGTCGCGCCACGCGGGCTCGCGCGCGAGCCCGAAGATCGTGTCCCGCACACGCTCGAACCAGCGATCGCGCCCATTGACGCGCCGCTTACGCGAGACCGGGTCGTTGCGCAGATCGCGGGTGCTGGGCTCGTTGTAGGGCGCGAGGGCAGCGTCGAGATCGTGCACGAGCGCCTCGATGCGCTGGCGCAGCGCGTCGCCCGTCGCGAGAGGTGCGGCCAGTGCGGACATGCCCGGACCGTAGGCGTCGCAGCGCGATCGGTCTACAGCGCATGCATTGGATTCGCGCGCCGGCCGGAGCTCAGTCGAGCTCGACGCGCATCGCCGCCGCGAGCCCGCCGCCGAGGACCACGTCCCGCCCGCCCGCGCCGAAGCGGACCGTCAGCGGGCCGCCGAACGGCTGGCGCTCCACGACTTCCAGCGGGTCGCCGAGCCGCACGCCGCGTTCGGACAGATAGCGCAGCATCGCCGGGTCGGAGTCGGAGATGCGCACGAAGCGCCCGCGCGCGCCCGGCTCCAGCTCGGCGAGGCGCTGCGTGTCGCCCTCCTCCATCACGAGATCGGCGCTCGGGATCGGGTCGCCGTGCGGGTCGTGCGTCGGATTGCCGAGCTTCGCCGCGATGCGCGCCTCGAGGTCCTCCGAGATCACGTGCTCGAGCGCCTCCGCCTCTTCGTGCACGCGGTCCCACGGCACGCCGAGGTGCTCGGCCAGGTACAGCTCCAGCAGGCGGTGGTGGCGCAGCACCTCGAGCGCGACGCGCTCGCCCTCCGGCGTCAGCACGACGCCTCTGTAGCGCTCGTGCACGACGAGCCCGCGCTCGGCGAGCTTCTTCAGCATCGCCGAGACGGACGCGGGCGTCACGTGCAGCCGCTCGGCGAGGTCGTTCGTCGAGACGCCCCCCTCGCCGCCGCTGCGGTGCTGGAGCGCGTAGATCGCCTTCGCGTAGTCCTCGATCGCCTCGGACGGGCGGGTGTCGTGCGCGGCCGCCATCAGATCGACACCAGCAGCCCGGTCGCGAACATCAGCGCCATCCCGGCCAGCAGCCCGCTCACCGCGACCGGGTGCAGCAGGCGGCCGCGCCCGTCGCGCAGGGACGGCGCGAGCTGCACGACGACCTGCGCGATCGCGCCCGCGCCGAAGCCGAACAGGAACGCCGCCAGGCTCGCGTTGAACGCGGCCGCGCCGATCCACGCGCCGAGGATCGCGGGCGCGCCGGCGATCAGACCGAGCAGCGCGAGCCGCCGCAGCGACGGCCGGGCCTGCGCGACGGGCGCGACGACCGCGAGCCCCTCGGTCGTGGTGTGGATCGCGAAGCCGACGACGAGGAACGCGCCGAGCGCGAGCGCGCCGGCGGCGTAGGCGGCGCCGATCGCGACGCCCTCGCCGAGGTTGTGCAAGCCGATCCCGACCGCGACCAGCAGCGCGACGGACCAGCCGGCGGCGCCGGCCGCCCGCGCGCGCTCGCGGCGCGTCTGCAACCACGACGAGACGCCGGCCAGCAGCAGATAGGCGGCGATCGCGCCGAGCGGGACGAGCGCGGCGCCGCCGAGCGCCTGCGAGCCCTCCCCCGCCAGCTCGAAGCCCTCGAGCGTCGCGTCGACGGCGAGGAACGCCAGCAGCCCGACCGTCAGCGCCATGATCCCGCGCATCGCCGCCGGCGGCACGCGCCGCACCCACGGCAGCCACAGCATTCCGAGCGCGATCGGGATCACGCCGACGTAGACGCCCAGCAGCGCCATCAGCGCGAAGAACGAGGTGTCCTCGTCGGGCGTCTCGACCGCGATCGGGATCTCGTGCGCGATCGTGCCGCCGCTCGACGTCATCAGCACGACCTCGTACGCCTCGCCCTCGACCCACGGCTGGCGGACCGTGACGACGGCGCTGTCGAGCCGGCCGATCGGCTCGTCCGGCCCGTCGAACTGCACGAACGCGTCGTTCACCTGCGCCTGCGCGATCGTGACGGGATCGGGCCCGTCGTTGCGGACGGTCAGCGCGATCGTGCCGGGCTTCAGCACCGTGCGCTCGACGACCAGCTCCTCCGCCGGCGGCCCGCGCCGCTCGCCCAGCCCGGGACCGCCGAGCGCGGCGAAGGCGGCGATCGCGGCGACGATCAGCAGCAGCGGGCCCGCGCCGAGCAGCCACGTCGGCGCGCCCCTGCGGCGGGGCGTCTGCGTGGTCGCGCTCATCCGCTCACCTCGAAGAAGCCCTGCCAGCCGAGCTCGGTGAACTCCGACTGGTGCGCGTGGAACATGTACGTGCCGGGGTGGGCGAAGCGCCACTCGAGGATCCCGCGCTGCCCCTGGCACAGCATCACCGTGTCGGTGTGCTCGCTCGGCGTGCGGCGCGTGCCGGTCGGGAAGTAGTCGAACAGGTTCCCGTGCAGGTGGAACGAGTTGATCAGGTCGTACTCGAGCACGTTGACGAGGTACACCCGCACGAGCTCGTCGCGGCGCACCTGGATCGGCGTGTGCATGTACGCGAACGGGATCGAGTTGGCGGCGTAGAGCTCGTTCGCGCGGTCGAAGTTCGTGTCGAACCCGTTCATCACCAGCACGAGCTCGTCCGCCTCCTCGCGCCCGTCGGCCGGGTCGACGACGAACGCGCCGTAGAGCCCCTTCGCGATGTGCTCCGCGAGCGGGCGCACGTGGCAGTGGTAGAGGTGCAGGCCGGCGGGCAGCGCGTCGAACTCGTAGACGGTCTCCCGGCCCGGCTCGATCTGGCCGGCGCCGAGCCCGGGCACGCCGTCCATCTCGGCCGGGTGGATGCCGTGGAAGTGGATCGTGTGCGGGTGCTCGGAGCCGTTGACGAAGCGGATCCGCAGCCGCTCGCCCTCGCGGCAGCGCAGCGTCGGGCCGGGAACGCGCCCGTTGTAGGTCCAGGCGGCGAACCTGACGCCCGGCGCGACCTCGATCTCCTTGTCGGCCGCGACCAGCGTCCACTCGCGCACGACGCGCCCGCTCGCGAGCCGCCGCGTCTCGCCCCAGTCGAAGTCGCGCACGAGCTCGTGCGGGTCGAAGCCGTTCGCGCGGTGGTCGACCGTCGCGCCGCCGTCGAAGCTCGCGTGGCCGTCGTGCAGTGCGTCGGCGCCGTGGCCGCGGTGGCCGGCATGCTCGCCGCCGGTCGCCGCCTGCGCCTCGTGGTCCCACGGGTGCGAGTGCGGGATCACGCCGTGCAGGACGGGCAGCGTGGCCGCGGCACCGGCCGACCCGGCGAGCAGTCTGCGACGCGTGAGGCGGGTCACGCGTCAGATTGTGGCATGTCTAGAAGTCAGCTGCGACGCGGCCTGGCGCGTGCGGGCGCTATCTGATCGCGTCGTAGACTCTGAACAGCGGCATGTACATCGAGATCACGATGAAGCCGACGATGCCGCCGACGACGACGATCATCAGCGGCTCGAGCAGCGAGGTGAGCCCCTTCACGGTGGCCGCAACCTCGTCCTCATAGAAGTCGGCGACCTTGCCGAGCATCGTCTCGAGCGCGCCCGTCTCCTCGCCGACGCCGACCATCTGCACCACCATCGCGGGGAAGACGTCGATGTCTCTCAGCGGCGCGGAGATCGTGCCGCCCGACTTCACCGACGCGGTCACGTCGTCCATCGCCTTCTCGACGACCGCGTTGCCGGCCGTCCGCCCGGTGATGTCGATCGCCTGCAGGATCGGCACGCCGGCCGCCACCAGCGACGAGAGCGTGCGCGACCAGCGCGCGAGCGCGATCTTCTGCACGACGGGGCCGATCTTGAAGGGGAAGTGGAGCCGGAAGCGATCCCACTGCGGCCGTCCCCGGGTCGATCTCTTCCACTTTCTGAAGGCGACGACCAGCGCGACGACGGCGCCGATCAGCAGGTACCACTTGCCCGTGATCAGGTGCGAGAGGCCGACGGTGAACTTCGTGATCGTCGGCAGGTCCGCGCCGAACTCTCTGAAGGTCTTCTCGAAGACGGGGATCAGGAACGCGACCATCGCGATCAGGACGATCCCCGCGAAGCTGAAGATGACGGTCGGGTAGACCATCGCCGACTTCACCTGGCGGCGCAGCGCGTCGTCCTTCTCGAGCTGGTCGGCGACCCGCAGCAGCGCCTCGTCCAGGCGCCCGCCGCCCTCGCCGGACTCCACCATCGCGACGTAGAGCGGGCTGAAGATCTTCGGATGGCGCGCGAGCGCCGCCGAGAACAGCAGGCCGGCCTCGACGTCCTTGCGCACCCCGATGACCGCCTCTCTGAGCGGTCTCGCCTCGGTCTGCTGCTCGAGCACGTAAAGCGCGCGCAGCAGCGTCATGCCGGACGCGACCATCGTCGCGAGCTGCCGCGTCATCACCGTCAGGTCGCCGGGCTTCATGCGCTCGAAGAGCGCGAGGTTGATCTCCTTCGATCTGTGCTTGTCGGCGATGTCGACGACGACGAGGCCGCGCGCCTTCAGCTGGTCGGCGACCGCCTGCTTGGAGGCCGCCTCGACCTCGCCCTTGGCGCTACCGCCGGCGACGTCGATCGCTCTGAACACATACGTGGCCACCGTTCAGCGCTCCGTCTCTCAGACCGTCGCGTACGCGCCGTCGCCCGGCATTCCGACCCCGCCCGCGCCGAGCAGGCGCCGCAGCTCCTCCGGCGTCGAGGAGCGCGACTCGGCCAGCTGGCGCGTGATGCGCCCGGCGCGCACGAGCCCCGCCAGCGCGGCGTCCATCGTCTGCATCCCCTGCGCGCCGCCGGTCTGCATCGTGGAGTAGATCTGGTGCGTCTTGCCCTCGCGGATCAGGTTGCGGACGGCGGGCGTCGGCACGAGCACCTCGGCTGCGACGCAGCGGCCGGCGCCGTCCTGCGTCGGCAGCAGCTGCTGGGTGACGATCCCCTGCAGGCCGATCGCCAGCTGCGTGCGGATCTGGCCCTGCTGGAAGCCGGGGAAGACGTCGATGATGCGGTCGACCGTCTGCGGCGCGTCCTGCGTGTGCAGCGTCGCGAACACGAGGTGGCCGGTCTCCGCCGCGGTGATCGCGGTCGAGATCGTCTCCATGTCGCGCATCTCGCCGACGAGGATCACGTCGGGGTCCTGACGCAGCGCCGCCTTGAGCGCCTCGGCGAACGTCGTCGCGTCGGAGCCGAGCTCGCGCTGGTTGACGATGCATCTCTTGTGACGATGGAGGAACTCGATCGGGTCCTCGATCGTCATGATGTGCTCCTCGCGCGTCTCGTTGATGACGTCGATCAGCGAGGCGAGCGTCGTCGACTTGCCCGAGCCGGTCGGACCCGTCACGAGCACGAGCCCGCGCGGCCGCGTCGCCATCTCGGCGACCGCCGGCGGCAGCCCGAGCGACTCGAGCGGCGCGATGTCGAACGGGATCAGGCGGAACGCGGCGCCGAGCGCGGAGCGCTGGAAGTAGGCGTTGACGCGGAAGCGCGCGCGACCGGGGACCTGATAGGCGAAGTCGATCTGCCAGTGGTTCTCCAGCCGCTGGCGCTGGTCGTTGCTGAGGATCGAGTAGATGATCTCGCGCGTGTCGGTGGGCGTCAGCGTCGGAAAGCCGTCGACGGCGGTCAGGCGCCCGCGCACGCGCACCATCGGCGGCGAGCCGGCGGTGAGGTGGAGGTCCGAGGCGCGTCGGTCGACGACCTCGAGCAGCAGTTCTGCGAAGTCGATGTCCATCTCCCGCCGTATCGGCAGGAGATGGACGGAGCCTTATACCTCGACTGCGACAGCCACCTCGGCGGGCTCCTCGACCCGCTGCGGCGCAACGGGCACCGGCGGCTTCGCACGCGGCAGGAACAGCGCCGGGATCGCCGCCAGCGCGATCAGCACGAACGCCCACACGTACGTGTGCGCGAACGCGTCCGCCACCAGCGGCGCCATCCGCTCGCGCGCGGCCGGCGGGATCGAGTGCGCGGCCTGCAGCCCCTCGCCGGCGCTCGCCGCGCCCGGCAGGCGGTCGGCCAGCTGGTTGGCGAGGATCACCGACATCAGCGCCACGCCGAGCGCGCCCATGCCGCGCTGGACGATGTTGAACGCGGTCGTCGCGCGCGCGACCTCCTGGCGGCCGAGCGTCTGGTAGGCGGCGGCCATCGTCGGCATCATCGTCGCGCCGATCCCGAGGCCGGCCACGAACGAGGCCGTGCCGAGCAGCGCGTAGGGGGTGTCCGCCCCGACCTGCGTGAAGACGGCGAAGCCGGCCAGTACGAGCGCGAGGCCCGGCAGCACGACGCGCACGGCGCCCGTTCTGTCGACGATCCGCCCGGCGATCGGCATCATGATCGCCGCGCCGACCCCCTGCGGGATCAGCAGCAGGCCGGCGTCGAGGGCCGACTCGCCGCGCGCCACCTGGTAGTAGAGCGGCAGCAGCAGCATCGAGCCGAAGAAGGCCGCGGCGAACAGCGCCATCGTGATGCCGGAGACGGCGGGCGTGCGGCGCCGGAACAGGCGCACGTCGATCAGCGGAGCGTCTGCGCGCAGCGCGTGCCGCACGAACGCGGCGATCAGCGCGATGCCGGCGAGCGTCGGCAGGATCGACTTCGCGCCGTCGAAGCCGCCGTGCGAGCCGGTCTCCGCGAGCCCGTACACGAGCGCCGCGAGGCCGGGCGACAGCAGCAGCAGGCCGAGCAGGTCGAGCTTGTGGTGCGGTCTCGGCTGGTCGGGCTGCAGGATCCGCGCCGCGAGCACGAGCGCGACCGCGCCGATCGGGACGTTGACGTAGAAGATCCAGCGCCACGAGACGTCGTCGACCAGCCAGCCGCCGAGCACCGGGCCGAGGATCGGGCCGAGCAGCATCGGCGCGCCGACCACGCTCATGATGCGCCCCACGCGCTCCGGCCCGGCCGCCTGCGTGAGGATCGTCATGCCGGCCGGCATGATCATGCCGCCGCCGAGCCCCTGCAGCACGCGGAAGGCGATCAGCGAGTGCGCCGACCACGCCATCCCGGACAGCGCCGAGCCGGCGAGGAACAGCACGAGCGAGGTCATGTAGAGGCGCTTCGTGCCGAAGCGGTCGGCCGCCCAGCCGGTGAGCGGGATGACCGTCGCGAGCGCCAGCAGGTAGCCGGTCGCGACCCATTGGATCGTCGGCAGCGGCGCGTCGAAGTCCTCGGACAGGTGGTTGATCGCGATGTTGACGATCGTCGTGTCGAGGATCGACATGATCGTCCCGAGGACGACGACCGTGGCGATCGCGAGCAGTCCGCGGTCGAGGCGATCGCTCGCGGCCGGCTGTCCGTTCTGGCTCGCGCTCATGGCGCCTCCTGTGGCTGCTCGTTGTCCCAGTGTGCGAAGACCGCCTCCAGCGCGGCGCTCAGCGCCTCGCGCTCGGCGTCGCCGAGGCTGGCGGCGAAGCGGCGCAGCCCGACGAGGCGGGCCTCCATGACGCGTCTGAGCGTCGCGCGGCCCTCGTCCGTCAACGCGAGCCGCTTGATCCGCCGGTCGTCCGGGTCCTCGCTGCGCGCCACGAAGCCGTCGCGCACGAGCCCGTCGACGGCGCGGCCGGCGGCGGGGACCGACAGTCCCATGCTCGGCGCCAGCTCGGTGAGCGCGAGGCCGCGACCCGCGGCCTCGAGCATGAACAACCCGCGCATCTGCGCCATCGTCAGCTCGAGCTCGGCGATCAGCGCGATCAGCTCGGACTGGTCGCCCTTCATGACCTGCCCGATGAAGCGCGCGAGCTGGCCGGCGAGCTGCTCGTTCGTCGCGATCTTCGACGTTTGCATGGACGCAACTATATGCGCCCGAGAGATATTTGCAAGCGTGCGATGTTTGCGCGCTTACGACCGGAAGTCAGTGCGTCCCGCTCACGCGCGAGACCTCGGCGATCGAGGTCAGGCCGGCCTTGACCTTCGCGAAGCCGTCGTCGCGCAGCCGGCGCATCCCCTCGCGGCACGCGAGCGCGGCGATCTCGTCGGCGGGCGCGCGCTGGAGCACGAGCTTGCGGATCTCCTCGCTCATCGTCATCACCTCGTAGAGGCCGAGCCGGCCCTTGTAGCCCATCCCCCCGCAGCGCCCGCAGCCGACCGGCTCGTAGCACTCGAGGTCGAGCTTGACGTTGAAGCCGCTCTCGCGCAGCACGTCCGCCGGCACGATCGCGCGCTTCTTGCACGTCGGGCAGAGCGTGCGCGCGAGCCGCTGCGCGACGACGCAGTCGATCGCCGAGGCGACGAGGAACGGCTCGATCCCCATCTCGACGAGGCGGGTGATCGCCGTCGGCGCGTCGTTCGTGTGCAGCGTCGACAGCACGAGGTGGCCGGTCAGCGCGGACTCGATCGCGATCTGCGCGGTCTCGCGGTCGCGGATCTCGCCGACCATGATGATGTCGGGGTCGGCGCGCATCATCGAGCGCAGCCCGGTCGCGAACGTGAGGCCCGCCTTCGGGTTGGTCTGCACCTGCGTGATGCCCTCGAGCTGGTACTCGACCGGATCCTCGATCGTGATGATGTTCTTCTCGGTGGTGTTGAGCTTCTGCAGCGCGGCGTAGAGCGTCGTCGACTTGCCGGAGCCGGTCGGGCCGGTCACGAGCACCGCGCCGTGCGACTGCGAGAAGCCGCTCTCGAAGCGTCTGCGCTCGTGCTCCTGCATGCCGAGCTTGTCGAGGTCGACGCGGACGCTCTCCTTGTCGAGGATGCGCATCACGATCGACTCGCCGTGCACGCTCGGCAGCGTCACGACGCGGATGTCGACCTGGCGCCCGTCGACGCTGAGGCCGACGCGGCCGTCCTGCGGGACGCGCTTCTCGGCGATGTCGAGGTCGGCCATGATCTTCACGCGCGAGACGACGCCCGACGTCATCCGCGCCGGGATCGTGGTGGAGACGCTCAACACGCCGTCGATGCGGAAGCGCACGCGCAGCTCGCGGCCGTCTGGCTCGAAGTGGATGTCGGAGGCGCCGCGCTCGGCCGCCTGCGCGATGATCGAGTTGACGAGCTTGACGACGGGCGCGTCGTCGGCCGACTCCTGCAGGTCGACGACCTCGGCCTCGTCCTGCCCGGCCTGCTCTTCGACCACGTCGCGGACGGAGTCGCCGAAGCGGTCGAGCCGCGCGACGAGCGTCGCGATGTCCTCGCGGCTGGCGACCGCGGGCCTGACGTCGAGCCGCGTCAGCATCGCGATGTCGTCGACCGCGAGCACGTTCGCCGGGTCGGCCATCGCGACGACGAGCGCCCGCTTGTCGTCGGCGAACGCGACCGGCACCGCCTCGTAGCGCTTGGCCGCGGACGAGTCGATCAGGTTCGCCGCGGCCATGTCGATCGGGAAGACGTTCAGGTCGAGGTGGTCGAGCCCGTAGCGCTCGCCGATCGCGCGGGCGAGCTGGTCCTCCGTGATCGCGTCCTGGTCCAGCAGCACCCGCTCCGGCGGCCTGCCGAGCGAGCGCGCCGCCTCGACCGCCGCGTCGACGCGCGCCTGCTCGACGAAGCCGAGGTCGACGAGCACGTCCGTGAGGAACCGCCCGGAGCCGCCGCGGCGGCTCGGCGGCGTGACGCCGTTCCACTCCTCGTGCGGTTGCAGCTGCCGTGCCAGCGCGCCGTCGATCGGCACGTCGTCGGGACCGAGCGCGCGCAGGTGCGGCGGACCGCCGTGGGTCGGCGCCGGCGTCGCGATGCGGGTGCGCGGCGGAGGCGACGGCGGCTCCAGCGGTGCCGGCAACTCTTCGGCTTGCGGCGGCTCGAGCGCCGCCGGCTCCACCCCGCGCAGCGCCGACCACTCCGGCGGCAGCTCGCCCTCCGCCGGGCGGGCGAACGGGTCGAAGACGGGCGGGTCGGGCTGAGGAGCGCGAGTTTGACCGTCTATACGACCGTCAGATTCGCGGTCCTCGATGCGCGAGCGCTCAGGCGGCGGCTTAGGCGGCCGCGGCCGGCGCTTCGCGGGCGGCGGCGCGGAGGACCTCGAGCGGGGCCGGCCGCCCGGTCCAGTGCGCGAAGGATCGCGCTCCCTGTCGAACCAGGATCTCAAGGCCGTCCACCACCGTCGCGCCGGCTGCCTGCGCAGCGCTCACCAGGGCCGTGGGGCCGTTTCCGTACACGAGGTCGACGAGACATGGACATCCGTCCATCGCATCGGAGAGCGGCAGCTGCTGGAAGGGGTCCTCGCCCTGCAGACCAACGGATGTCGTATTCACGAGCAGATCGGCCGGGGGCAACGGGGCTCGAGCGGGCCGGCCGCCGATCTCCGCGCACAGGCGCTCCGCGCGCTCGCTCGTGCGGTTCCACACGAGCACCTCGGCGGCCCCGGCGCTCAGCAGCGCCCACACGACCGCCCGCGCGCTCCCTCCCGCGCCCATCACGACGGCGGTGCGCCCGGCCGGGTCGAACGGCAGCGCGTCGAGCAGGCCCGGCGCGTCGGTGTTGTCCGCGTGGATGCGGCCGTCCCGGAACGTGAGCGTGTTCGCGGCGCCGATCGCGCGCGCGGCGTCCGTCGCCGCGTCGGCCAGCGCGAGCGCGGCCTCCTTGTGCGGGATCGTCACGTTCGCGCCGACGAAGCCGGCGCCGGGAAGACCGCGCACCGTCTCCTCGAACAGCTCGGGCGGGACCGGCAGCAGCTGGTAGCGCCAGTCGTCGAGGCCGAGCGCGCGGTAGCCGGCCTCGTGCATCGCCGGCGAGCGGCTGTGGCGCACCGGCCAGCCGAGCACGCCGCAGATCGGCACGTCAGGCCGCCCCGCTCAGCATCTCGTCGGCGACTTGCCGCCGGCCGCGTCGCGCGCGGCGTTGTAGCGCGCGACGTTGCGATCGGCCTCAGCCTGCGTGGTCGCGAAGACGTGCTCGCCACACGAGCCGGGCTTGACGACGTACCAGAGGTAGGAGACCTTCGCCGGGTGAGCGGCCGCGCGCAGCGAGGCGAGCCCCGGGTTGCCGAT
>DASVFS010000280.1:0-6962 GCA_036379915.1 Conexibacter sp.
ATCAACCAGTCCTCGTGCAACAAGGACTACTCGTGCCTGGACGGCGACTGCCCGTCGTTCCTGACCGTGATCCCGCCCGCGCGGGCCGACGCCGATCGCTCGACCGCACCGCCGCTGCCCGCGGTCGAGCTGCCCGAGCCGCGGCCTGCGGGCGCGGACGACGTGCGCGTGCGCCTCGTCGGCGTCGGCGGCACCGGCGTCGTGACGGTCAGCCAGGTGCTCGGGATGGCCGCGCTGCTCGACGGCCTCCACGCGAACGGGCTCGATCAGACGGGACTGTCCCAGAAGGCCGGGCCGGTCGTCTCCGACGTCCACATCACGCGCGCGCCGGCCGCGGACGGCGTGACGGTGCCGAGCGGCGCCGCCGACGTGCTGCTCGGCCTCGACCTGCTCGGCGCCGCCGGAGCGGCATACCTGCGCGTCGCCGACCCCCGGCGCACCGTCGCGGTCGTCTCCGGAAGCCGCGCGCCGACCGGGCGCCAGGCGATCGACGTGAACGCGCCCGCGCTCGACGCCGACGCCGCGCGCGCGGCGATCGACGCGGCGACGCGCGCCGACGAGAACGTCTGGCTCGACGCGCGGCGGATCTGCGAGACGCTGCTCGGCGACGCGACCCAGGCGAACGTGGTCGTGCTCGGCGCCGCGCTGCAGCGCGGGCTGCTGCCCGTCTCGCGCGGCGCGCTCGAGGAGGCGTTCCGCCTCAACGGCGTCGCGGTGGAGCGCAACCTCGCCGCGCTCGCGTGGGGCCGCGCGTGGGTCGCCGCGCCCGACGCGGTGCGCGCGGCGCTCGACGGCGGCGCGGGGCCCGACCCGCAGGACGGGCGGGTACCCGCGCCGACCCTCGACGCGCACGCGCGCCGACTCGTCGAGCGCGCCGCGCCGGCGGACGGCGAGCTGCGGCGGCTGCTGGAGCTGCGCGTCCCCGACCTGATCGGCTGGGGCGGGCGGCGTGTAGCGACACGCTACGCCGACGCGATCGCGCGCGTGCGGGCGATCGAGGTTGAGCGAGTGCCCGGGAGCACCGCGCTCGCCGAGGGCGTCGCGCGCGGGCTGCACAAGCTGACGGCGTACAAGGACGAGTACGAGGTCGCGCGGCTGCACCTCGAGGGCCTCGCCGCGCTTCCGGCCGGCGCCGAGATCCGCTTCCTGCTGCACCCCCCGCTGCTGCGCGCGCTCGGGCTCAAGCGCAAGCTGCGACTCGGCCGCTGGTTCGTGCCGGCGTTCCGGCTGCTGCGGCGCGGACGCGTGCTGCGCGGGACGCCGCTCGACCCGTTCGGCCACACGCGCGTGCGACGCACCGAGCGGGCGCTGCCGGGCGAGTACGTAGCGCTCGTCGAGCTCGCGCTGGCGCGGCTGTCGCCCGCGACGCTGCCGCTCGCCCTGGAGGTCGCCGCGCTGCCCGAGCTGGTCCGCGGCTACGAGCAGATCAAGCTCGCCGGCGTCGAGCGCTTCCGCGCACGCGGCGCCGAGCTGCGCGCGCGACTGCTGTCGATCGAGAACGAGGAGGCATCGTCATGACCGAGGACCTCTGCGAGGCGCTGGAGCAGTCGCTGTCCTGGCGGCACGAGCGCGTCGAGCTCGTGCACGACGCCGACAGCGGCCTCCAGGCCGTGATCGCGATCCACTCGACGGTGCTCGGGCCGGCGCTCGGCGGCCTGCGGGTCCGGCGCTACGAGCGCGGCCTGCCCGAGGCGCTCGACGACGCGCTGCGCCTCTCGCGCGCGATGACGCTCAAGGCCGCCGCGGCCGGGCTGGACCTCGGCGGCGGCAAGGCGGTGATGCTCGCCGACGCGGACGGCGACGTCGCTCGGCGCTCGGCGCGGCTGCGCGCGTTCGCGCGCGAGGTCGAGCGGCTCGGCGGGGCCTACATCACCGCCGAGGACATCGGCACCACGACCGCGGACATGGACCTGCTCGCCGAGCACACGTCGCACGTCGTCGGGACCACGCGCCGCGACGGGCTCGGCGGCGATCCCTCGCCATCGACCGCGCGCACGGTGCTCGGCGCGATCGCGGTCGCGCTCGAGGTGCTGGACGGCGACGCCGACCTCGCCGGTCGCGGCGTCGGCGTGATCGGCCTCGGCAAGGTCGGCCTGCCGCTGGCGGAGCGGCTCGTGCGCGCGGGCGCGCGCGTGATCGGCGCCGACCCCGTCGCGGAGGCGGGCCGGCGCGCGGACGCGCTCGGCGTGGAGATCGCTCCGCGCGCGGCCGCGCTGCTCGCCCGCCCGCTCGACGTGCTGGCGCCGTGCGCCGTCGGCGGGATGGTCGACGCGGCGACGGCCGCGAGCGTGCGCTGCCGCGTCGTCTGCGGCTCGGCCAACAACGCGCTCGCCGACGAGCGCGCCGCAGCGGAGCTCGCGCGCCGCGGGATCCTCTCGGTGCCGGACTTCCTCGCCAACTGCGGCGGGCTGATCCACGCCGACTGCGAGCGGCGCCGCGAGCGCGACCCGGCGCGCCTGGAGCGGGCGCTCGCCGCCGCGCGAGCGCGCACGCGTGCGGTGCTGCTGGAGGCGCGCGCGAGCGGTCGCCTGCCGAGCGCGGTTGCGGAGGAGCAGGCGCTCGCGCGCATCGACACGGCACGCCGGCGACGCGACGAGCTGCCGGCCGCGGCGCCCACGGCGGCCTGAGCGGGCTACGCCTTCGGGTCGAGCAGCAGCTTGCCGGTCGTGCGCCGCTCGGCGAGGTCGGTCTGCGCACGGGCGGCCTCGCTGAGCGGGTACGTCGCGCCGACGACCGCTCTCAGGTCGCCCCGCGCGGCGTAGGCGAACAGCTCCGCGAGCGGCTCCTCGACCATCTCGCGGCGACCGAGGCAGTGCATGAACCAGAAGCCGACGACGGCGCGCGACTTGCGCATCAGCGCCCCGCTGCGGACGTCGTTCTGCTCGCGTGACGCGATCCCGTAGGTGACGAGCCGGCCGAACGGCGCGAGCGCGTCCAGGCAGGCGTCGAAGACCGCGCCGCCCGCCATCTCGAAGACGGCGTCGACCGGCTTGCCCCGGTTCGCCGTGATCAGCCGCTCCGTCATCCCCTCGGGCGACGCGTCGATTGCCGCGTCAGCGCCGAGCTCGAGCGTCAGCGCGCGCTTCTCGTCCGAGGAGGCGACCGCGATCACGCGACCGGCGCCGAGCGGGCGGCCGAGCTGCACCGCGAGCGAACCGACGCCGCCGGCGGCGGCGATCACGACGACCGACTCGCCCTCGGCCAGCCGCGCGCACGTCTTGTAGAGGTGCCACGCGGTGAGGCCCTGCACCAGCAGCGCCAGCGCGGTCCCGTCGTCCACGCCCTCCGGGATCGGGAACACCAGCGCCTCCGGCACCGCGACGTACTCGGCGTAGCCGCCGTTGCCGCACAGCGCGATCACGCGCTCGCCGGTGTCGGTCCGCACGCCCGCGACCTCGGTCCCCGGGATCAGCGGCAGCGTCGCTCTCGCGAGATACGAGTTCTCGCGCTGGTGCGTGTCGGCGAAGTTCATGCCGGCGGTCGTGACCTCGACCAGCACCATCCCGGGGCCGGTCTCGGGTCTCGGCAGCTCGACGAGCCTCAACACCTCGGGCCCGCCGAACTCCTGCTGCTGGATCGCGCGCATCCCGCGAGCAGGCTACTCAACGCCGCCGGCAGGAGTCGCGGCACCGCGATTGGTGCAGGATGCGCCATATCTGGTGTAGCATGCGCCGAATTAGGCGCATAGGATGTAAGCGTGGCTCGAACGCGCAGTAGCGATCTGTTCCCGACCGACCGTCCGCTTCCAGCCGAGCAGATGATCGGACGTGATGCGGACGTGCGGGAGATCGCGACGACGCTTGCAGCGGGCGCCAACGTCGTGGTGGCGGGGCCCCGTCGAACCGGCAAGACGAGCGTGTGCGACGCCGTCCTGCAACGACTTGCGAGCGAGCACGACGCCTACGTCGTGGCCGTCGATCTGTTCCGGATCGCCACCGCCGCCGAGCTCGCCGAGACGCTGGTGGCGTCAGCGCTCGCAAACCGCTCCGGCTTGCGCCGCGCGATCCATCAGACGCGGCGCGCAGGTCGGATCGTCGCGGACGCGCTTCAGACCTCCGCCATCGTGAGATCGAAGACCCAGCTCGGGGAGGAGCTGGAGATCGCCCTCAGACCCGGTCTCGCCGCACGTGACCCCGAGCGCTATCTCGACTACGCACTTGCGCTCCCGGCACGGATCGCAGCCGCCGACGGCAAGCAGCTGATCGTCTTCTTCGACGAGTTCCAGGAGGTCGCCAACCCACGACATCCCTACGGCGACCCCGACCGCCTGACGAAGCGGATGCGCGCGATCTTCCAGCGCTCCGCCGGCGTCAGCTTCTTGTTCGCCGGCAGCATCGACCACCTCATGCGCGATCTGTTCACGCCGTCCCAGCGCGCGTTGCACCAGTTCGGCGGCTTCCACGAGTTGCGTCCGATCGATGTCGAGGACTGGGAGCGCGGCCTCTCGAAGCGCTTTGCGCGCGACGACTGCACCGTCGACCGACTGGCACTTCAGCTCATCGTCGCCTACGGCAGAGCGCATCCGCGCACGACCATGCTGATCGCCCAGAAGAGCCATCTCACGACGATCGAGCTCGAAGCACGGCACGTCGACCCGTCGATCGTCATGCAGGGACTGGCGACCGCCCTCGAAGCAGACCGCATCAACCACGAGCAGACGATCGAACGGATCCGGCGGCTGCACAAGCTCGGGCTCGTCGTCGCCGAGCGGCTGGCGCAGAGAAGGCCGGTCTACCGAGATCTCCCACGTGGCGCCGTGCGTCGTGCGCTCGAGGCGCTGCGCGACGCGGCAATCATCGAGAGCCGCGGGCACGGCGACTGGCAGTTCACGAGCCCGCTGCTGGAGCGGCATCTGGCGCAGCTCGACCCTTGGGAGTAGCTCCAGCTGCGGACGCTCGGCCGGCGCGCCGCCGGTACGCTGTCGCGCCGGGGTCTCGGCCCCGCCTGTTCTGCACCCGACCGGAAAGACGCCCACCACGATGTCGCTCACCGTCGTCGGCTCGATCGCGTTCGACGCCGTCTCCACTCCCTTCGGAAGCCGCGAGAAGATGCTCGGCGGCTCGGCGGTGCACTTCTCGCTCGCCTCGTCCTTCTTCACCGACGTGCGCGTCGTGGGCCCGGTCGGCGACGACTTCGGCGACGAGGAGTACGGCGTCCTGCACGGGCGCAATGTGGTCACCGACGACATCGAGCACGTCGCCGGCGGCGAGACGTTCTTCTGGCGCGGCCACTACGACTACGACCTCAACACCGCGCACACCGACGACACGCGCCTGAACGTGTTCGGCGAGTTCGCGCCGAAGCTGTCGGACGCCTCGCGCGCGTGCGACGTGCTGTTCCTCGCGAACATCCAGCCCGACCTGCAGCGCGAGGTGCGCGAGCAGTGCGGCGACGCGAAGTTCGTCGCGCTCGACTCGATGAACCTGTGGATCGAGACGGCGCGCGACTCGCTGCTGAAGACGATCGAGCAGGTCGACTGCGTGCTGCTCAACGACGCCGAGATCCGCCAGCTGACGCGCAAGCCGAACCTCGTGCAGGCCGCCCGCGAGATCCGCGCGCTGGGACCGAAGGTCGTCGTCGCGAAGCAGGGCGAGTACGGCGCCGCGCTGCTGACCGACGAGGGCTTCTTCGGGCTGCCGGCCTTCCCGCTCGAGACGGTGCTCGACCCGACCGGCGCGGGCGACTCGTTCGCCGGCGGCTTCGTCGGCTGCATCGCCGCGCACGGCGGCGAGGACCTCTCGCCCGAGACGCTGCGCCGCGCGATGGCGTACGGCACCGCGATCGCCTCCTACAACGTCGAGGAGTTCGGCACCGAGCGCGTGCGGCGCCTGACGCGCGAGGAGATCGTCGCGCGCGTGGGCGAGCTGGCGCAGATCACGCAGTTCGCCGACGCGCCACTGGCGCTGCGGGCGTAGCGCCCCCTCGGGAGGGGTACCATCGCCCGATGGAGTGGACGGGCTTCCTGTTCCTGATGCTCGCGCTGAAGATCCCGCTCGGCGCGCTGCTGTGGCTCGTCTGGTGGGCGGTCAGACAGACGCCCGACGAGGAGAGCGCACCGCAGGGCGGCGACGGCGGCTCGCGCGTCGAAGACCGGCCGCGGCGCACGCCGCCACGGCATCCGCGGCGCGGCCCGCACGGCGATCCGGCGCCCGCCGCTCCGCCGCGCACCCGCACGACCGTCGCCCGCGCCCGCACGCCGGAGCGCTGAGCGCTACCCGGCGCCGCCGTCGCGCGACGGCACCGCATAGCGGTGGGCGATCGGGCGCAGGTCCGCTCCCGCGATCCGCCACGGCGTGATCTCGCGCAGCTCGCCCAGCGTCGCGCGCGGCACGGCGCCGGAGCGATCGAGCGAGATGCGCGAGACGACGACGAGCGCGTTGCGCGGGTAGGCGTTCTCGTGGTGGCGAACCTCGCCGTCCGTCAGCGTCACGACCATGCCGTCGGAGGTCGTGCCCTTCACCTCGACGTCGAGCCGCTCCTCGGCGCGTCGCAGCTCGAGGTCGTACGGCTTCGTGGCGCCCACGTCTCTGACCCGCCAGCCGAGCGCCTCGTAGTGCGCCCGTGCGAGCTCGACCGCGTGGCGCTCGACCGCGCGGATCTCCTCCGCGTCGGTGCGGAAGCCGGCGCCGCGCGCCCGGCGTCGCTTGCCCGCCGCCGCGTCGGCGACCTCGACGGCCAGCTCGAGTTCCGGCGAGGCGAACGGGGGCGGCGAACGCCGCTCCGCCGCATACACCGCGCCGAGCGCCTCGGCGAACGCGAGCACGTCCTCGGCCAGCGCGTCGTCGTCCGGGATCGCGCCGTCGGCGTAGTGCAGCGAGACCACGTCGCCGAGCTCGTAGCCGTCGCCGAGACCTCCCGGACGATCGCGCAGCCGCAGCGGCGTCGGCGTCGGCCGTGCGACACGCCGGTCGCGCAACACCGCGCGCGCCCAGTCCGCCCGCGCCCGCAGGACGTGCGGCGGC
>DASVFS010000281.1:0-4466 GCA_036379915.1 Conexibacter sp.
TGAAGCCGGAGACGCCGACGTAGAGCGCACCCGCGAGGCCGGCGAGCGCGGTGCTGGCGGCGAAGCCGAGCGCACGCAGGCGGCGCGTGTCGACGCCGAGCGCGTCGAGACGGATCGGATCGTCGCCCGCCGCGCGCCAGCGCCGCCCCGTGCGCGAGCGGCGGAAGGCCGCGTAGGCGAGGTACACGACGAGCAGCCAGATCGCGGTGAACCAGTACACCGCCGTCGTGCCGCCGCCGACGTAGGGCGGGATCCCCGAGAGGCCGTTGCTGCCGCCGACCGCCGACAGCTTCAGGAACACCGTCGCGGCGATCACGCCGACGCCGAGCGTCACGAGCGGCGCGTAGATCTCGACCGAGCCGATGCGGAAGATCACGAAGCCGACGAGCAGCCCGACGAGCCCGCACAGCACGATCGGCAGCACGAACGCCAGCAGCGGCACGCCGCGCAGCTGGACGGAGCCGAGCGCGTCGACCACGGAGCTGAAGGCCGAGCGGCCGGTGTCCTCGCTCAGCAGGTCGTAGTTCGCCCCGGTCGTGTCCGACTGCGGGCCGCGCAGCAGCAACCCGGCGACGTAGCCGCCGCCGGCGAAGAAGGCGCCGTGCCCGAACGAGACGATGCGGTTCTCGCCCCACAGCAGGTCGAGCGAGATCGCCAGGATCACGAGCGGCAGCCACTGCGCGATCAGACCGACGCTGAAGTCCGAGAAGATCGCCGGCACGAGCGCGACCGCGAGCAGCGCGGCCGCGACCGTCGCGGGGAAGCGGAGGGTGCGCGCGCGTCGGGGCATGGTCACACCCGGCTCACGACGAGCGTCTGGCGCCGCAGCGCGACGATCACGAGCGCGAGCGTCCACACGACGACCTGCGCGAGCACGTCGTCCTGCGGCACCGCCACCGCGGCGGTGACGAGGCCGACGCCGGCGGCCCACAGCAGCGCGTTGCGGATGCTGCCGAGCCCGGCGAGGATCACGACGAGGAACGCGCCGACGAGGTAGCTGACGCCCATGTTGGGATACACCGAGTTGAGCGGCGCGACGAGCGCGCCCGCCAGTCCCGCGAGCGCCGTCCCGAGCGCGAACGCGAGCGCGTTCACGCGCGAGACGTTCGTCCCGAGCGTGCTCGCGACGTCGGCGTCGGCGGTCGCGATGCGCACCTTCAGGCCGGCGGCGGAGCGGCTCAGCCACAGCGCGACGACGACGCCGGTGACGATCGCGAGCGCGATCAGCACGAGCCGCCAGACCGGCAGCTGCTCGCCCAGCAGCGAGACCGACGAGGTGATCGGCAGGTCGACGTAGCGCAGCCCCGGCCCCTCCGCGATCAGCACCAGCTGGCGGATCACGATGCCGAGCCCGAACGTCCCGAGCATCGACTTGACCGGGTTCTGGTAGAGCCAGCGGATCAACGCGCGGTCGACGACGAGGCCGATCGCGCCGACGATCAGGGGCGTCAGCGCGATCGCAGTCCACGGTCCCAGCGGTCCGCTCAGGATCGCCATGCTGTAGGCGCCGAGCATCACGAACTCGCCGTGGGCGAGGTTCACCACGCCCATGACGCCGTAGATCACGGTCAGCCCGAGGGCGCTGAGCGCGAGCACCGCGCCCACGCTCAGCCCCTGTGCGAGGACCTGGACGAGCATCCGCCGCCTCTAGACCTCGCGCCGCGGGCAGGTCGGGATCTTCGACGCCGGCACGACGCTCGCCGGGAACGGGTCGGGCTCGCGCGGCGCGAATCTCTCGACGATGTCGTAGAGGGCTCTGTCGTTCGCCTGCCCGAGCGAGACCGTGTGGGTCGTGTGATGGTTGTCCTGCACCGTCACCGTCCCCTCTCCCGGGGCATCCGCGCTGACGCCCGGGAACGCCTTCAGGATCGCCTCGGGGGTCGCGTCGCCGGCCTTCTCGATCGCGGCCGCGAGCAGGTACGCCGAGGTGTACGAGGCCTGCATCGGCATGTTCGTCGGCTGGTCCGAGCCGTACTTGGCCTGGTAGCGCTGGATGAACGATCTGTTCTCGGGCGTGTCCGTCGTCATGAAGTAGGAGGACGGGAAGTAGTGGCCCTTCGCCGCCTTGCCGCCGACCGCCGCGAGCTCCTGCTCGGTGCAGATGCCGGAGAAGATCGGCGTCTGCTCGGGCGTGAAGCCGGCCGCCTGGTACTGCTTCATGAAGGCGGGGATGCCGGCGCCGACGATCGTGTTCCAGATCAGGTCCGGTCTGGCCGCTCTGATCGCGCTCAGCGCCGAGCCGAACTCGGTCTGGTCGAGCGGGAAGAAGCGGTTCTCGACGACCGTCGCGCCCTGCTGCTCGACGAGCTTCTTGACGATCGCGTTGTACGTCTGCGGGCCGACGTAGTCGGAGCCGACCATGTAGATCTTCTTGCCGGCGTTTCTGACCATCCAGTCCGCCGTGTCGGTCAGGTGCTGCGCCGCGACGAGGGACGTGTAGATCACGTTCGTCGAGCACTCGAGGCCCTCGTAGAAGGTCGGGTAGAGCAGCACGTTGTTGCCCTGCTCGAAGACCGGCAGCACCGCCTTGCGCGAGGCCGACGCGTAGCAGCCGATGACGGCGGCGACTCTGTCCTGCTCGACGAGCTTGCGCGCCTTCTGCACGACGACGCCGAAGTCGGACGCGTAGTCCTCGACGACCGGCTCAAGCTTGCGCCCGCCGACGCCCCCTCTGGCGTTGATCTCGTCGATCGCGAGTATCGTCGCGTTCTTCATCGACGTCTCGGCGATCGACAGGTTGCCCGACAGCGAGAACAGGACGCCGACCTTGATCGCGTCGCCGGTGCCGCTCGACGCGTTCGTGGCGCTGGTCAGCGTCGAGGCGTCGGTCGACCCGCAGGCGGACAGGAGGCTGCCGACGGCCGTCGTGCCGAGAGCTGCCGCGCCGGCGCGTTTGATGACGTCCCGTCGTGTGGGGTGCTGGGTGGACATCGTGTTCCTCTTGATTTGGGGGGTTCTGTTCAGAGCGCGAACACGAGCTCGCGGATCTCCGCGGAGCCGGGTGCGCCTGTCGCGACGATCTCGCCGCCGCGCATCAGCGCGACGTCGTCGCACAGCTGGTTGACGACGTCGATCCGCTGCTCGGCGAGCACGAGCGTCAAGCCGCCCGCGCGCAGCGCGCTCAGCGCCGCCACGACCTCGTCGACGATGCTCGGCGCGAGCCCCTCCGTGGGCTCGTCGAGCAGCAGGACTCTCGGCCGCCGCAGCAGCGCCCGCGCGATCGCCACCTGCTGCTGTTGGCCGCCGGACAGGACCCCCGCCTGCCGGCGCTCGAGCTCGCGCAGTCCCGGGAACAGCTCCAGCACGTCGAAGCGCGGCCCGCCCGCGTGGGCGTTGACCTGCGCGGCGCGCAGGTTCTCGGCCACGGTCAGGTCGCCGAACAGCCGGCGCCCCTGCGGCACGAGCGCGAAGCCGTGCGCGGCGCGCCGGTGCGCGGGCCGGCCGCTCAGCTCGGCGCCGAAGCTCCGCAGCCGCCCGCGCGCGGGCAGCAGCCCCATGATCCCGTGGAGCAGGCTCGTCTTGCCGACGCCGTTGCGGCCGACGAGCCCGAGCGCGGCGCCGGGCGCGAGCCGCAGCGTCGCGCCGTGGACGACCGTCATGCGCTCGCGCAGCACGTCGAGCTCCAACTCCAGCGCCGGCGGCTCGGCGGCGGCCGCGCCGCCGTTCGTGTGCGCCACGCCGGCCGGCGGGCGTGCCAGGTCAGTCGCCATGCGCGGTCCCCAGATACGCCGATCGCACGATCGGGTCGTCGGTCACCTCGTCGAACCTGCCGGTGCGCAGGACGCGTCCGTTGTGCATGAACGAGACGCGGTCGGCGATCCGCGCGACGAAGTCGAGGTCGTGCTCGACCACGAGGAAGGTGCCGTGCTCGATCGCCTCCAGCTCCTCCGCGAGGCGGCCGCGGTCACTGCGCGGCATACCCGCCGTCGGCTCGTCGAGCACGATCACCGAGGGGTGCTGCAGCAGCACCATCTGCAGCTCGACCCACTGCTTCCAGCCGTGGCTGAGCTGCTCGCCGGGCACGTCGCCGACCTCGTCGAGCTGCGCCGACAGCGCGCCCAGGTCGGCGCGCGGCGCGGCCAGCGCGAGCTGCTCGCGGACCGTCAGACGCGGGAACACGCGCGGGATCTGAAACTTGCGGCCGAGCCCGCGGCGGGCGCGTTCGTGCGGCGGCCCGGTCAGTGGCCGCCCGTCGAGCGTCACGGCCCCGGCCTGCGCCGTCACGTGGCCGCAGATCACGTTCGCGAGCGTCGTCTTGCCGGCGCCGTTGGGTCCGATCAGCACGTGCACCTCGCCCGCGTGCAGCTCGAGCGCGACGTCCTCCAGCACGACGGTCGGCCCGAACGCGACCGACACGCCGGCGCAGGCCAGCGTGCCGCCGTCGCGGCGCGGGCGCGGCGCGCGGACGGTCGGCCGCGACAGCAGCCCGACGCTCATCGCGCGGCCTCCGCGAGCACGCGCGGACG
>DASVFS010000282.1:0-6822 GCA_036379915.1 Conexibacter sp.
ATCGAGCAGCTGGCCAGAAGAGACCAGCTGACGCGCATCGTGCTGCTCGACCAGGACCACCAGGTGACCGTCACGACCACAGACGGCGAGCAGCTGTACGCGAGCTACCCGGCGTCCGACGCGGTGACGCAGCAGGTGATCCGCCAGCTGAGCGTCGGCGACGTCGCGCCGGTGCTCGACCAGCAGTCGTCCAAGCCGACGCGGCGGATGATCGTGCAGTTCCTGATCCCGATCGTGCTGCTCGTGTTCCTGTTCGCGTTCCTCACGCGCATCGGTCAGGACGGCGGCGCCGGCGGGATCGCGTCGTTCTCGAGCTTCCGCGGCAAGGGCAAGCGCAAGAAGGGCAAGGCGCCGATCACGTTCGCGTCGGTCGCGGGCGCGGGCGAGGCGCTCGTCGAGCTGAAGGAGATCCGCGACTTCCTCGCCGACCCGGGCAGATACCTGAACGCCGGCGCGGCCGCGCCGAAGGGCGTGCTGCTGGTCGGCCCGCCGGGGACCGGAAAGACGCTGCTCGCGCGCGCGACCGCGGGCGAGGCCGACGCGGCCTTCTTCTCCGCCTCCGGCGCCGAGTTCGTCGAGTCGCTCGTCGGCGTCGGCGCGGCGCGCATCCGCGACCTGTTCGCGCGCGCCCGCAGAATGGCGCCCGCGATCATCTTCATCGACGAGCTCGACGCCGCCGGGCGCAAGCGCGGCGCCGGCGTGGGGCAGGGCAACGACGAGCGCGAGCAGACGCTCAACCAGCTGCTGGTCGAGATGGACGGCTTCGGCGGCGACGCGGGCGTCGTCGTGATGGGCGCGACGAACCGGCCCGACATCCTCGACCCGGCGCTGCTGCGGCCCGGCCGCTTCGACCGCCAGGTCGTGATCGACGTGCCCGACGTGCACGGGCGCCTGGAGATCCTCACGCTGCATGCCAGAGGACGCCGGATGGCGCCGGACGCGGACCTGCAGGCGCTCGCGCGCCTGACGCCCGGCTTCTCCGGCGCCGAGCTCGCCAACCTCGTCAACGAGGCCGCGCTGCTGACGGTCCGCCACGGCGCGGCCGAGATCGACCAGCACACGCTCGAGGAGGCGATCGACCGCGTCGTCGCCGGCCCCGCGAAGCGCCACGTGCTGACGGAGCAGGAGCGCTGGACGATCGCGATCCACGAGGCCGCACACGCGGTCGTCGTGCGCTCGGTCGGCCAGACGGTCGCCTCGCAGAAGCTGTCGATCGTCGCGCGCGGGCGCCAGCTCGGCACCTCGGCCGAGATGATGGCCGACAAGGACCGCGTCGTGCGCTCGGAGCCGGAGCTGCAGCGCCAGCTCGTCGTCACGATGGCGGGCGTCGCGGGCGAGGTGCTGGAGTTCGGCTACGTCTCCTCGACGATCGCCGACGACCTGCACGTCGCGACGAGACTCGCGCGCGCGATGGTCACGAGCTACGGCATGTCGGAGCGGCTCGGGCGCGTGACGATCGGCGAGCCCGGCGGCGAGGTGTTCCTCGGCGCGGCGCTGCAGGACCTCGGCTCGATCGGCCCGCACACGCTCGACGTGATCGACGACGAGACGGAGCGGCTCGTCGCGCGCGCGGAGGCGCGCGCGACGCAGGTGCTGCGCGTCAACTGGGCGGCGGTGCGCGAGACGGCCGAGGTGCTGTTGGAGCGCGAGACGCTGTCGGGGGTGGCGCTCGAGGCGGTCCTCTCGACGGTGCAGGAGCTCGACGTCGAGCGGATCGACGTGCCGGAGGACCCGCGGCCGGCGCCGGAGCGCGGCTAGATCCCGTCGCGTGCCGCGGCGGGATGCCGGGTAGGCATGGGCGCTCTGCCCGAGCACCGTTCACAAACCTTCTCGAGGAAGACGCAGGACGTTCACGCGCTGGCGGGCGGAGGGCCCCAGACTCGGGCGGCGATGGCCTCGACGCTCGAGCGCGCACCGCAGACCCGGCCGGCCGCCGCTCAGCCGGAGCGCGCCGGGCGGCGCCGGGCGGCGGTCGCGCTCGTCGACCGGACGGCGACGGGCGCGACCAGCGTCCGCCGCCGCGCCGCGCACGGCCGCCGGGCGCTCGCGCTCGCCGACGCGCTCGCGGCGGCGATCGCGCTGGCCGCACTCGCGCTGCTGGCCGGCGGCGTGCGGCCGGCTGCCCTCGTCGTGGTGGCGCTGCTGCCGCTGGCGTCGAAGCTCGGCGGCCTGCACGACCGCGACGAGCTCGTGCTGCACAAGGCGACGCTGGACGAGGCGCCGGAGCTGTTCGTGCTCGCGAGCGTGACCGCGCTGGCGATCAGCGCGGGCGCCGATGCGTTCGTCGCCGGCGAGCTGGCCGGCGCGCAGATCGGCGCGCTGTGGGCAGCGCTGTTCGCTGCGCTCGGGCTCGCGCGCTGGGCGGCCCGCGCGCTCGTGCGCGCGCTCGAGTCGCCGGAGCGCTGCCTCTGCATCGGCGACCGCGCCGCTGCCGAGCGGCTGCGCGAGACGCTCGCCCGCCGCCACCGCACGAAGGCGGACGTCGTCGCGACCGCGCCGCTCGGGCACGACGGCCTGCCGGGCGTCGGCGGGTTCGACGCGGTGCGCGCGACGGTCCGGACCCACGACGTGCAGCGGATCGTGATCGCCCCGGGGCCGCACGACCGCGAAGAGGCGATGCTCGAGCTGGTGCGGATCGCGAAGACGCTCGGCGTGCGCGTCAGCATCGTGCCGCGCGTGTGCGAGGTCGTCGGCTCCTCGGTGCGCTTCGACCAGCTCGACGGGATGACGCTGCTCGGCGTGCAGAGGCTGGGACTGACGCGCTCCGCCGAGCTGGCGAAGCGCGCGGTCGACGTGCTCGGCGCGCTCGTGCTGCTGCTCGCCGCGGCGCCCCTGCTCGCGCTGTTCGCACTCGCGATCAAGCTCGACTCGCCCGGGCCGGTGCTGTTCCGCCAGACGCGCGTCGGCCGCGGCGACCGGCGCTTCCAGATCTTCAAGTTCCGCACGATGGTCGCCGACGCCGAGCGGCGCAAGCACGAGCTGCAGGCGCGCAGCGAGCTCGACGGCCTCTTCAAGATCGCGCGCGACCCGCGCGTGACGCGCGTCGGCCGGCTGCTGCGCGCCAGCTCGCTCGACGAGTTGCCGCAGCTGCTGAACGTGCTGCGCGGCGAGATGAGCCTCGTCGGCCCGCGCCCGCTGATCGTCGACGAGGACTGCAAGATCACCGGCTGGAGCCGCGGCCGGCTGCACCTCAAGCCGGGCATGACGGGCCACTGGCAAGTGCTCGGCTCGGGCCGCATCCCGCTCGCGGAGATGGTCAAGATCGACCACCTCTACGTCGCCAACTGGTCGCTCTGGCTCGATCTCAAGATCCTCGCCCGCACGGCGATCCACGTGCTCGCGCGGCGGGGGATGTAGGCGCTCCCGCCGTCCCGGCCCGCCGGCTAGCGCGCCGGCGCGAACCCGCGCAGCAGCGCCCGCACCGCCACGTCCCAGCGCCGCTCGATCGCCGCCGGCGAGCCGCCGAGCCGTCTGGCCGCCTCGGCCGCGGCGAGCCCGTGCACGAGCGCGACGCAGGCGTGCGCGACGTCGGTCGGGTCGCCCTGCAGGCGGCCGGCGACGAGCGCGCGCCGCACGGCCCCGACGATCCGCTCGCGCACCGCGGCGCCGGCGGCCGCCTCCTCGGGCGCCGGGTCGAAGCTCGCGAACGGACGCGAGAACATGACCAGCGCAAGCGCCGGTCGCTCGACGATGAAGCGGCGGTAGCGCCGCGCGAGCGCGACCAGCTGCTCGAGCGGGTCGTCCGCGTCGCCCGCGCGCCCGCCAGACGCAGGCCCGTTCGGCCCGAGCGCCTCGCCCAACTGCGCGAAGCCGGCGAAGAAGAGCGCGCGCACGACCCCCGCCTTGTCGCCGAACAGCTCGTAGACGGCGGCCGGCGAGGTGCCGGCCTCGGCCGCCAGCCGGCGCGCCGTCAGCGCGCTCACGCCGTCGCTCGCGAGCAGCCGCAGGGCGACGGCGAGCACGTGCTCGCGCAGCTCGGGGGTGCGTTGCTTGGGCTTCGGCATCGCGCCCCATGCTAACGACCGGAACGGCGTACCGAAACATCATTTCAAAACACTGTTACGATTCAGCCCCATGACTCCTCTCACGACGTACGACCTCGCCGACGGGATCGCGACGATCGCGATGGACGACGGCAAGGCGAACGCCCTCTCGGCCGCGATGCTCGCGGAGCTCGGGTCGGCCCTCGACCGCGCCGAGCAGGACGCCGCCGTCGTCCTCTTGACGGGCCGCGAGCGCACCTTCTCCGGCGGCTTCGACCTGCGCACCCCGCCGGAGGGCTGGCCCGCGATGGTGGCCGCCGGCGCTCGCCTCGCGGAACGGCTGCTGGCGTTCCCACAGCCGGTCGTCGCCGCCTGCAACGGCAACGCGGTCGCGATGGCCGGCTTCGTGCTGCTGTCGTGCGACGTGCGGATCGGCGCCGCCGGCGACTTCAAGCTGGGCCTGAACGAGGTCGCGATCGGCCTGACCGTCCCGTGGTTCGGGATCGCGCTCGCCGCGCATCGGCTGACCCGTCCGCATGCCGACCGCTGCCTCAACACCGGCGTCCTGCTCGACCCCGAGGAGGCGTGCGCCGCCGGCTTCCTCGACCGCGTCGTCGCGCCCGAGCGCCTGCACGACGAGGCGCTCGCGACCGCCCGCGCGCTCGCCGGCGTCGACCGCAGAGCGCACGCCGCCACGAAGCTGCGCATCCGCGAGCGCGCGCTCGCCGGCGTACGCGCCGGCATCGAGCGGATCTCGCCGGACACCGCCGGCGACTGGTGAGCGCCGCTCAGGGGCGCCGCAGCTCGAGCACGCCGGCCTCGTTCGCGCCCGTCGCGAAGCCCGCGTCCTGGAACGCCTGCACCTGCTCGGGCGCCGTGTCGCCTTCTCCGAGCAGCATCGCTCCGGGCGCGGGCAGGAACACCTCCCGCACCTGTTCGCGTTCGATCGCGTCGAGCAGCGTGCGCAGCTGGCGTCTCGTGACGACGGCGTTCTGGTGCTGGTAGGGCGAGACGTTCTCGACCCTCAGCTCGTACGCGATGCGGAAGCTCTCGGGCAGCAGGATCGCGACCTTCTCGCCCGGCGCGACGCGCGACGCGATCAGCCGCTCGACGGTCGGGCGGTACCGGGGCGCCGGCAGCGACGGCGAGTCGGCCAGCCGCCTCGCCTCCGCGACGGGGGAGCGGAGCCTGCCGATCGAGGTGACCGCCAGCGCGAAGCCGAACAGCACCAGCAGCTCGGCGGTCGTCGGGGCGCGCCAGCGGCGTGCGCTCAGCGCGCGCACGCAGACGACGGCGAGCAGCGCGAGCGCGAGTCCCCACGCCGACAGCATCCCCGTCAGCTTCGATTCGTCCGAGCGCCCGGCGAAGTAGGCCCCGGCGAGCAGGCCGAAGGTGCCGCTCCACGCCAGCATGCTCGTCAGCAGCACGCCGTCGTCCCCGCGCACGGCCCGCACGGTCGCGACCGCGAGCGCCCCGGCGAACGTCGCGTAGATCGCGAGGTGCATGCCGGTCGTCGGCATCGGCAGCGACAGCAGGCCGAGCCTCGAGAAGATGCGCGGCCACTCCAGCAGCAGGTCGGGCTTCGGCAGCGAGCCCGCGCGCACGAGCGTGAGCGCCGACACGGCGACGACCGCGAGCGCGGCGCCGCCGGCGACGGCGCCGGCGAGGCGCAGCGCGTCGCGCGCCGTGCGCGGCGGGCGCGCCCACAGCAGCGCGGCGACGGACGCGAGCAGCGCGGCGAAGCCGAACTCGAGCTGGTTGATCGCGGCCAGCCCGGCGGCGAGGAAGACGACCCACCGCCGCCGCGGGCCGGCCCCGTCGAGGTGCCGCGCGGTCAGCCACGCGACCAGGTAGGCGCCGGCGTAGCGCATCGGCCACACCCCCGGGATCACGAGCGAGCGGTGCATGTCGGTGACCGCCACGAACGGCACGAACAAGCCGAGCGCGAGCGGCGAGCTGCGCGTGACGCGGCGCAGGATCGCGTACACGGCCAGCAGCGCGAGCAGGCTCAGCGTCGTCAGGTAGAGCGAGTAGACGAAGCCGGTCTTGCCGAATGCCAGCAGCGTCAGCGCCCCCGGATAGGGCAGCAGCTTCGCGTAGAGGAGGCGGTAGTCGACGAGCGGGTCGCGGCCGCTCAGGACGGCGAACGCGTCGGTCAGCGTCCAGTTCGACGCGCCGGCCTGCTCGACGAGGCGATCGCTGCCGACCGTTTCCAGCAGCCAGGCGCCGGCGACGACGACGGCGGCGACGCCGCACGCGAGCCGCAGCGCGCGCCGCTCGCGCGCAAAGCGGGCGACGGCGGCGGGCGCTCCCGGCAGGCGCATCGCGAGCAGCCCGGCGGCGACGAGCGCGGCGGCGACGACCAACATCGCGTCGTCGAACCCCTGCCACGGCCCGTACTCGGCCGGCAGGCTGCGCTGCCCGGCCACGGCCGCGACCAGCAGCGCGACGAGCGCCGCGTGCCCGGCGACGACGAGGGCATCGGCGATCGCCGGCCGCAGCCGGAGCGGGCGGCGCACGCTCGCGGCGACCGCCGCCGCCAGGCCGAACGGCGCGAGCAGCGCGAGCGCGACGCGCCCCTGCTCGACCGGCTCGGGCCTGCCGGCGGCCTCCCACCACGTGGGCGGCCACAGCGCGTCGCCGCTCGGGCGCGCCAGCGCGTGGCCGAGCGGCGGTCCCAGCAGCAGGATCGCGACGACCGCGACGAGCGCGCACGGCACGAGCGCCACCCATGCGACCTCGGCCGGCGTCAGCACGCGCGGCCGCTCCTCTCGTCCACTCAACGCTCAGATCCCCCGTCTGACGTCTCGGCAGTCGGTGCGACATGGCACCGCGGGCG
>DASVFS010000283.1:0-12817 GCA_036379915.1 Conexibacter sp.
GGAGGCGCCGGCCGGCCACAAGCTGCGGGTGGTGGTGCTGGAGGACGAGCTCGAGGCGGCGGTCGCGATCGCCGGCAGACCCGACGCGCGCGTGCCGCCGCGCGACGCGCTGCTCGCGCGGATGGGCGCGCGCGCCGCCGGCAGACCGGGCCGCAAGGACGGCATCCTCGTGCACGACGTCGCGCAGCGGGACCTGCGCTCGCAGCGGCCGTGGCCGGTCAAGCACGCCGGCAGGGACACGGCGTCGGCGGTCGTCCGCTGCCTGGAGGCCGCGCTCGCGCGCGCCGGCGGACCGGTGCGGCGCCTCGCCGAGGACTGGGTCGTGGCGTCCGGCATCGAGACCGGGGCGGACTACTACTCGCCGAGACTGCGCAGAAAGCTCGATCCGGCGCTGCGCGGGACGCTCAGCGCGCGCGGCCTGCACGAGGGGGCGCCGATCATGCAGCTGCCGCCGGGCGCCGAGTCCGAGCCGCCGTGGTGCGATCACCCGCAGTTCCTCGCGAGAGCGCCGGAGGCCGGCGCGATCCTCTACGCGGCGATCGACGCGGGCGACTCCACCAACCTCGTGTGGATCGAGCGCGGGCAGCCGGTTCCCGACGCCGTCATCGGCGCGCTCGAGCCGTGGCGCGAGGTGCTCGCCGGACGCGCGGAGTTCAGACGCAACGCGAGACGCGCCTGGTGGGAGACGGCGTGGCCGCGCAACCGCGCCGACCTGCTCGCGCCGAAGGTCGTCGCGGTCCATCGCACGGATCGCGGCCGCTTCGCGCTCGACGAGCGGGGCGAGTGGCAGGCGGCCAAGAACGCCACGACCGTCGTCGCGCGCGGCGGCGAGTCGGTCGCGTACCTGTGCGGCCTGCTCAACAGCGAGCTGCTGGACCTGTGGTACGCGCTGCGCGGCCGCACTCCGCGCGACGTGTGGCGCGACTACGAGCCCAAGCCGATGAACGAGCTGCCGTACCGGCGGGTGCCGACGCCGGCGGGGTGGACGCCCGGGCCCGAGGTGGAGCGGCTCGAGCGCGCGCTCGCCGCCGGCGACGCGGGCGCGGCCGGCGCGGCCGCCGACGCGGTGCGCGCCGGGATCGGCGCGCCGGCGGGCGACGCGGACGCGCGGACCGCGATCGAGCAGCTCGTCCGCGCGCTCGCCGACAACCGGCGTGCGCTGCTGCCGTTGCGGTCGACGGCGCCCGAGCTGCGGCGCGCGGTCAAGACCCCTTGGCGCACGCAGGGCGTGACGGTCGCGCCGGCGGGCGTGCTGGCCGAGCTGCCGGAGGCGGAGCTGCGCTCGATCCGCCTCGATCCCGCGCTCGGCGTCGAGCTCGCGACCGACGGCGTGCTCGGCAGAGCCGCGCTCGAGGCGGGGCTCGACGGCGGCGTGCTGCGCTTCCGCCACCGGCGCACGATCACGGCGACGGTCGCGGGCCCGCAGGCACGGCTCGAGCTGCTGCTCCAGACGCTGCCGGCGGACGGCCGGCTCACGGGCGAACAGCTGCGCGCGGCGCGCGTGCCGTTCGACCTCGACGCGTTCGAGCGGACGGTGGCGCGCCGTCAAGCCGAGCTGCAGCGGCTGCTCGACGACGGGCGCGCGCTCGTCGAGTCGGTCGAGCGGCTCGTCTGCGCGCTGTACGGCGTGCCGGACGCGCTCACCGAGCGGGTCGTCGCGAGCGCCGTCGCGCGCGCTGCGACAACCGCTGCCGACGACGGGTAGCGGTCAGCGTCCCCGCCACTGCGGCGCGCGCTTCTCGCCGAACGCGCGCAGCCCTTCGCGCAGGTCCTCCGACTCGAAGGCACGGCGGCGGTCGGCCTCGAGCACGTCGGCGACGACCGGGTCGAGCGCGCCCGCGGCGGCGACCAGCTCGCGGATCCCGGCCTTGTTGCCGCGCAGCGAGAGCGGCGCGTTGCCGGCGATCTCGGTCGCGAGCGCGAGCGCGGCCGCCGGCAGCGCCTCGGCCTCGACGAGCTCGTTCACGAGCCCCCAGCGCTCGGCCGTCGCCGCGTCGATGCGGCGGCCGGTCAGGAACAGCTCGCGCGTGCGCGCGCCGCCGATCGTCGTGAGGAAGCGGTTGAGGCCCGCGGTCGCGTAGACGACGCCGAGCTTCGCGGGCGGCATGCCGAGCTGCACCGTGTCCGCGGCGATCCGCAGGTCGCACGCGATCGCCAGCTCGAGGCCGCCGCCGATCGTCGCGCCGTTCAGCGCCGCCAGCACCGGGTACGGGTACGCCTCGATCGCCGTCAGCGCGGCCGGGAACGGATGGTGCGACTCCTCCCCGTCGTCGTAGCCCTCGCCGAGCAGCTCGGCGATGTCGTAGCCGGCGCAAAACGCGCGGCCCTCGCCGGTCAGCACGACGCAGCGCGCGTCGAGCCGCTCGAGCGCGAAGCGCAGCGACTCGCACAGCGTGCGGTCGAGCGCGTTGCGCTTGTCGGGGTTGGACAGGGTCAGCAGGGCGACGCCGGGCGCCGGCTCCTCGACCTGCACCGTTCCGGGCACGGGGCCGCCCTACTCGAGCACGACGAGCGTGTCGCCCTCGGAGACGGCCTGACCCTCCGCGCAGCGGATCTCCTTCACGACGCCGGGATCCTCCGCCTCGACGGGCATCTCCATCTTCATCGACTCGAGGATCACGACCGTGTCGCCCTCGTCGACGTTGTCGCCGACCGCGACCTCGACTCTCCAGACCGTCCCCGTGATGTGGGCCTCGACGTCAGGCACGCTCCGACCTCCAAGGTTCGCTCGAAATCGCAGAGGGCGCCGCAGACGGGCCCGCGGATCGCCACAATAGCCGCCGCTCCCGATGGCCCCCGACACCGCCGTCATCGTCACCGCCTACAACGAGGCGGACCGCCTCCCGGCGACGCTGCGCGCGCTCGCCGACGCGTTTCCGGGCGCGCGGATCCTCGTCGCCGACGACGGCTCGACCGACGGCTCCGCCGAGGTGGCGGCCGCCCACGGGGCCGAGGTCGTGCGCTCCGAACGCAACGTGGGGAAGGGGGGCGTCGCGACGCTCGCGGCGCAGCGGCTGCTCGCGGCTGCACCGTCCGACGCCGCTTCGCCGGCCGGCGCATCCGCCGCGCGCGACGCCGCGCTCGCTTCGCCCGCTGCCGCGTCCGCTCCGGCCGCCGCCGACCGCCTCGCGGTCGTGCTGCTGTGCGACGGCGACCTGGCCGCCAGCGCCGAGGCGCTGAAGCTGCTGGTCGAGGAGGTGCGCGCCGACCGCGCCGACCTCGCGATCGCGGCGTTCGCCGCACGCGTCGGCGGCGGCTTCGGCTGGGCGCTCGGCTTCGCGCGCTGGGCGATCCGCACGCGCTGCGGCTACGAGGCGGGCGCGCCGATCTCCGGCCAGCGCGCGCTGCGCGCCGACGTGCTGCCGGCCGTCGTGCCGTTCGCGCCGCGCTTCGGAATCGAGATCGGCATGACGATCGACGCCGTGCGCGCGGGCTTCCGCGTCAGCGAGGTCGAGCTGCCGCTCGCCCACCGCGCGACCGGCAGGACGCTGCGCGGCTTCCTGCACCGCGGCCGCCAGCTGCTCGACTTCGTCGCGGTCTGGTGGGCGCGGCGGCAGCCGCGCGCCCGATAGGCCGCTCCGCGCGGACCGCGTCAGACGTCGCCCGGCGCGGTCGCCAGCCCGGCGCTCAACAGCTGCCGGTCGCCGCTCACGAGCGTCAGCCGCCGCGCCAGCGCGACGGCCGCGTACGTCCCGTCGTAGACGCTCAGCCGGTGCTCCTCGGCGAGCGCGTGAGCGTCGCGGCGCTCCGACGCTGTCGGCACGAGCGGCGGGGCGGCGCACAGGTCGAGCGCGGCGTCGACGACGAGCCGCGCGACCCGCTTGGGCTGTCTCCACGCGCGCACCACCACGTTCCCCAGCTCGTACGCGGTGAGATCGAGCAGCCGCAGCTCGACCTCGCCGCGGGCGCTCCGCGTGAGGATGGCCGCGACGGCTTCATGGTCCGGCTCGTCCTCGGCACGCGCATACGCGAGCCATGCCGAGCTGTCGAGCAGCAGCTTCACCGGCGCCCGATGAGGATTCTGTCGCGGTCCTGCCGGACCGCCTCGGCCGCCGTCGGTCCTCTCACGCCGACGATCAACCCCTTGATCGACTCCATCGCCGCCAGCGCTCTCGCGTTCGGCTCGCCCAACCGCACCCGCGCCGCCGCCTGCAGGAACGCGCTGCGCGACTCGCCGCGCTCGGAGGCGTCGGCGTCGATGCGGGCAAGCAGATCGTCGGGGATCGAAACCATGACTTTCATGCGCGCGAGTATATCCGGCAATACTCGAATGCTCGCGCGCTTTGCGCCAACTTTGCGCAGCACCGCAGGACCGGCGCAGAATCCGCGCGCGCGGGTAAGCTCCCGGCTGCATGGCCGAGCAGCTCGCCCCCATGAAGGCCCAGGTCTACAAGGACCCGCGGCCCGCCGAGTACTTCGACAGATTCCACCGGCGCGTGCGCGAGCGCGAGCCCAACTGGGTCTACGAGCTGGTGCGCGTCATCACGGTCCTCTACGGGCTGATCTTCTTCCGCATGCGCTGCATCGGCTCCGACAACGTGCCGGCCGGCGGTAGAACGATCCTCGCGCCGAACCACTTCTCGTTCATGGACCACTTCTTCACCGGCGCATTCACGCGCCGGCGCGTGAACTTCATGGCGAAGTCGCAGCTGTTCTCGAAGCCGATGGAGTGGATCTACTCGCCCGGCGGCGTCTTCCCGGTGCGGCGCGGTCACTACGACGAGGACGCCTTCACCACGGCGAACGCCGTGCTCGAGCGCGGCGGCGCGATCGTCATGTACTGCGAGGGCGGACGCTCGCGCAGCGGCAGAGTGAGCGACAAGGCGCGCCCGGGCATCGGCCGCCTCGCGCTGCAGTCCGGCGCGCCGGTCGTGCCGATCGCGATCTACGGCTCGCAGCGCGTGCGCAACTGGAAGAAGCTGCAGTTCCCGAAGGTGCTCGTGCAGTACGGCGAGCCGCTGACGTTCCCGCAGGTGGCGAATCCGACGCGCGAGCAGCAGCAGGCGGTGTCGGACGAGATCCTCGGTGCGATCAGGTCGCTCTACGCGGACCTCGAGCAGCACGGCGAGAAGCAGGTCCGCCGCCGCGTGCGCGCCGCGCGCCGACGCGGTCCCGCCCCGGCCAGCCCCGCCGGCGCGCGCTAGCGGCGCCGCCGACGCGACCGCGCCGTACCCTCCCGCGCGATGGACGCGACCGCGCTGCTCCGCCCGCACCTGCTCGACGGCGTCGCCGTCGCGCTCGGCGGCGGCGCGGACCCGAAGGGCGCGCTCGGCGCGCCGCTCGCCGCGCTCGGCGCGCGCCTCGCGCAGCTGCCGGCGACGCGCGACGAGGAGGCGATGGCGGCGGCCGTCGATCCGGCGACGGACGCGCTCGTGCACGACCTGCGCCCGGCCTTCGCGGCCGCCGACGGCGAGGATCCGCTGCGCGCGGCGCTGGACCTCGCGTGGGTGACCGTGCGCGCCGTCGCGAACGCCGCCTTCATCCCGGGAGGGGGTGCGGGACCGCGCAGCGGCGGCCGGGTGACGCTGATCGCGCCCGCGCCCGACGGCGGCGACCCGGCCGCCGCGGGCGCCCGCGCCGCCGCCGAGAACCTCGCCCGCACGCTCTCGATCGAGTGGGCGCGTCACGACGTCGTCGTCGTCGCGATCACCCCCGGCGCCGACACCTCCGACGCGCAGCTCGCCGCGCTCGCCGCGTACCTCGCCTCGCCTGCCGGCGGCTACTTCTCCGGCTGTCGCCTGGCGCTCGGCGACCTCGCGGTCGCCTGACGCGCTCGCGCCCGGTCGCGGGTTGCGGCTCGACACTCCAGCATTAGGCAAATATCCTTGCCTAATTCATGGCGATTGACTTCGGCATCGACGATGCACTGGAGGAGATCTCCGAGCGGGTGCGGGAGGGGGCGTGCATCCTGTTCCTCGGCTCGGCCATCCACGCGCGTCCGCCGGCGGGCTCGGCGTTCGCCTATCCGCACGCGCACCGCCCGGCGCTCGCCGGCGAGCTGACGGAGGCGCTCGCCGCGCACTGCCGCCGCTCCCCGCACTTCGGCGCGGACGACGAGGGCAACCTCCAGCGCGTCTCGCTGTTCTACGAGCTCGGCCGCTCCCGCAGCCTGCTCGTCGAAGCGATCGAGGAGTCCGTCCAGCGCGACAAGCAGCCCTCGCCGATGCTGCAGGCGCTCGCCGAGCTCGACTTCCCGATCGTGCTGACGACGAACTACGACGACCTCTACGAGCAGGCGCTGCGGCGCGCCGGCAAGGACCCCCGGATCGTCGTCTACTCGCGCAGACGCGGCCCGCGCATCACGACCGAGGACCTGACGGGGTCGCGCCCCGTGATCTTCAAGCTGCACGGCGACATGTCGCAGCCGGAGTCGCTCGTGATCACCGAGAACGACTACATCGACTTCGTCGGGCAGATGACGGAGAAGGGCGCGCGCCACCCGATCCCGCTGCCGCTCAAGAGCCGCCTGATGAGAAGCGCCACGCTGTTCCTCGGCTACAGCCTCGCCGACTACAACCTGCGGCTGCTGTTCCACACGCTGCGCTGGCGGATGGACGCGGCCTGCTACCCGCCGATGTACTCGGTCGACCGCGATCCCGACGTGCTCACGCGCAACGTCTGGGAGGAGCGGCGCGGCTACCTGCGCTTCGTCGTCGAGGACGTGTGGACGTTCGTGCCCGACCTGTACCGGCAGGTGCTCGACCGGGAGCTGCTGCCATAGCCGTCGGGGACCTCGACCTCGTCGTCGCGCCGGCGAGGCCGTTCCGCGGGATCCGCCCGTTCCGCACCGTCGACCGGGCGATCTTCTTCGCGCGCGAGGCGGAGACGACGGAGCTGGCCGACCTCGTCACCGTCTACCGCGGCGTGCTGCTGTACGGCGACTCGGGCACCGGCAAGTCGTCGCTCGTGAACGCCGGCCTGATCCCCGCCGCGGCGGAGCTGGGCCTGCGCGCCGAGCGCCTGCGCGTGCAGCCGCGCGCCGACGAGGAGATCGTGCTCGAGCGCATCCTGGCCAGCGACGACGCGTCGGCGCTGCTGCCGTCGTCGCTGGCCGATTCCGGCGACGACGCGCCGCGCGCGGTCTTCTCGGTCGACGCGTTCGAGCAGCGCGTGGAGGCGGCCTGCGAGGAGGGGCGGCCGCTGCTGATCTTCGACCAGTTCGAGGAGCTCGTGACGCTGTTCGAGGAGACCGGCGCGCAGGCGCTGCAGCAGCGGGTCGTCGACCTGCTCGTCGCGCTGATCGACGGCGACTTGCCGGTCAAGCTGCTGCTGGTCTTCCGCGAGGACTACCTCGGGCGCGTGAACGAGCTGCTGGGCGCCTGCCCGGACCTGATCGACCAGGCGCTGCGGCTCGCGCCGCCGGCGCGCGAGACGCTCGGGACGATCATCCGCGGTCCGTTCGAGCGCAACCCGGGCCTGTTCCGCCACGAGCTCTCGCCGACGCTGGCGGGGCGGCTGCAGGCCGCGCTCGGCGAGCGCTTCGGCAGCGGCGAGATCAGCCTCACCGAGGTGCAGACGGTCTGCCTGCGCCTGTGGCAGTCGGACGATCCCGAGGCGCTGCTCGCGGCACGCGAGGTGCAGGGGCTGCTGGAGGACTACCTCGGCGAGGCGCTCGACGCCTTCCCGCCGGACCTGCGGCGCGCCGCGATCGCGCTGCTCGCGCAGATGGTCACCTCCGCCGGCACGCGCAACGTGATCTCCGCGGCCGACCTGCTCGACCGCATCCCGAAGGAGGAGCGCATCCCGCGCGCGCTGCTCGAGCGCGCGCTGAGGCGGCTCGAGGGGGAGTCGCGGCTCGTGCGGCGCGAGCGGCGGCGCAGAGTCGACCTGTACGAGATCACGAGCGAGTTCCTCGTGCCGTGGATCGGCGAGCGGCGCGAGCGGCAGCGACGGCAGCAGGAGCGGCGCCGCCTGTGGATCCTCGGCGGGCTGCTCGCGGCCGGGCTGGCCGTCGCCGTGATCGTCGGCATCCTCGCCCTGCTTGCGATCTCGGCACGCGACGGAGCGCGCCGCTCGGCGACCTCGGCGACCGCGCTCGGCCTGAGCGTGGCGGCTCAGCAGCAGCTCGACAACCGCCTCGACGCCGGGCTGCTGCTGGCGCTCGACGCGTACGAGACGAGCCCGCGCTTCGCCACCTGGAGCAGCCTCGTGGGGGCGATCGAGGCCGCGCGCGAATCGGGCGCCAGCGCGATCATGCACGGCCACGAGGACTTCGTCCGCAGCGTCGCGTTCAGCCCCGACGGCCGCACCGTCGCCTCCGGCGGCAACGACGGGACGGTGCGTCTGTGGGACGTCCGCACGCACCGCGGGAAGGGACTGCTCGCGCCGTCGCACCGCACGGTGATCGCGGCGGTCGCGTACAGCCCCGACGGCAGGCTGCTGGCGACCGGCGGCCAGGACGGTCGGGTGCGCCTGTGGGACGTCGCGCGCGGCCGGCTCGACGCGCGGCAGCTGCCGCCGCAGCGGGGCGACGTCGCGAGCCTCGCGTTCAGCCACGACGGCGGCATGCTCGCGACCGGCGGCGTCGACGGTTCGCTGCAGGTGTGGGACGTCGCGCGTCGCGCGCCGCGCGGGAGACCGTTCGGCCACGTTCCCAAGGGCGTCCTGAGCATCGCCTTCAGCCGCGACGACGGGCGCCTCGCCACCGGCGGCGGCGACGGCAGCGTGCGCATGTGGACGGTCGACTACCGCTACGAGCTCGGTCCGCGGATGGTCGGTCACGAGGGCCCGGTCGGCAGCGTCGCGTTCAGCCCCGACGGCCGCACGCTCGCGTCCGGCGCCGACGACAGCACCGTGCAGCTGTGGGAGGTCGAGTCGCACCTGCCGATCGCGACGATCAGACGCTATGCGGGCGACGTCGGCGGCGTCGCCTTCAGCCCCGACGGGCGCACGCTCGCGTTCGGCGCCGCGAACGGCAGCGTCCACCTGATCGATCTCGCCACGCGCGAGGACGAGGGGTCCGCGATGGAGGGGCATACCGGCCCGGTGATGAGCGTCGCCTTCAGCCCCGACGGCAGAACGGTCGTCTCGGGCGGTCGCGACGAGACCGTGCGGTTGTGGAAGGTCGACCCGCGCACCTACTTCGCCAACCAGCTCGTCGGGCACAGCGCCGCCGTGCTGAGCGTCGCGTTCGGCCGCGACGGGCACACGATCGCCTCCGGCGGGGACGACGAGACGGTGCGACTGTGGGACGCGGGCACGCAGGAGCAGGACGGCGACGCGCTGACGTACGGCGACGGTCGCGTCGCGGCCGTCGCGCTCGACCCGAGCGGTCGCCTGCTCGCCGCGGGCGACACCGAGGACCGCGTGCGGCTGTGGAACGTCGCGACGCGGACGCCGCTGGAGCCGCCGCTCACCGGTCCTGCCGGCGACATCACGAGCGTCGCGTTCAGCGCCGACGGCAGAAGCGTCGCCGCCGGCTCCTACGACGGGGCCGTGCACGTGTGGGACGTCGGCACGCACGAGGCGCTCGGCGGGCCGCTGCGCGGCGCGGGCGAGATCGTCCGCGGCGTCGCGTTCAGCCCCGACGGCCATACGCTCGCTGCCGGCGACAGCGACGGCACGACGCGGCTGTGGGACGTGCGCAGCGGCAGACCGCTCGGGAGACCGCTGACCGGCCACACCGACGACGTCCGCAGCGTCGCCTTCAGCCCCGACGGGCGCACGCTCGCGACCGGCAGCGGCGACGACACGGTCCGCCTGTGGCGGGTGGCCACACATCGGCCGCTCGGCTCGGCGCTCGTCGGCCACACCGGCGCGGTCACCGGCGTCGCGTTCAGCCGCGACGGCCGCACGCTCGCGTCGAGCTCGGACGACGGCAGCGTCCGTCTGTGGGACGTCGCGACGCACCGCCAGATCGGCCAGCCGCTGCGCGCGGGCGAGGCCAGCCTCAACGGCGTCGCGCTCAGCTCGGACGGTCGTACCGTCGTCGCCGCCGGGCTCGACGACAACGTGTGGCTGTGGCGCAACGTCTTCACGCGCAGCGGCGCGGTGCTGCACGCGATCGTCTGTCGCGTCGTCGGCAGCGACCTCAGCCCGGCCGAGTGGGAGCAGTTCGCCCCCGGCCTCGCGCACCGGCGCGGCTGCGGCGAGGGGTGAGCCGCGCGGCGCGGGGCCGCGCCCCTCAGGGCTTCGCGACCTCGATCTGCAGCGGCGGCTGCGCGGCGTGCTCGTGGTCGACCTGCAGCGTCGTGTGGCGCAGCCCGAAGCGCTCGCGCAGCTCGAGCTGCAGCGCGCGCCGCAGCTCGTGGCAGTCGCGCCCGGCGCCGACGACGACGTGCGCGGACAGCGCCGGGAAGCCGGACGTGACCTCCCACACGTGCAGGTCGTGGACCTCGACGACGCCCGCGTGCGCCGCCAGCGCGCGACCGATCCGCTGCGGGTCGAGCCCCTCCGGCGCCGCCTCCAGGAACACGCGCCCGGAGGCGAGCACGAGTCGCACGCCGGCGTACAGCATCGACGCGGCGACGCCGAGCGAGGCGATCGCGTCGGCCTGCGCGAAGCCGGTCAGCAGGATGATCGCGCCCGCCACCGCGGTCGCGGCGAACGCGAACAGGTCGGTGAGGATGTGCTGGAAGCTGCCCTCGACGTTGAGGCTCTCGCGGTTGGCGCGCGCCAGCACGAGCGTCGCCGCGAGGTTCACGACGATCCCGGCGACGGCGACCACGACGACGATCGCCCCCTCGACCTCGGAGGGCGCGGCAAGCCGGCGGATCGCCTCGTAGACGATCCACACGCCGAGCAGCACGAGCGTGATCCCGTTCGCCTGCGCGCTGAGGATCTCGACGCGGCCGAAGCCGTACGTCATCGCGCCGCGCGCCGGCCGTCTCGCGATCCGCAGCGCGACGAGCGCGAGCGCGAGCGCGGCCGCGTCGGTGAGCATGTGCGCGGCGTCCGACAGCAGCGCCAGCGAGTTCGCGACGATGCCCGTCACGATCTCGGCGCCCATGAAGCCGAGGATCAGGGCGAGCGCGATCCTGAGCGCGCGCGCGTCGGTCGTGCCCGTGCCGTGGGCGTGGCCGTGCGTGCCGTGCGGATGGGCGTGGGCGTGTGCCATATGCCGCAATCGTACGCGTGTCGTATGGTCCTGGACATGAGCGATCGCCACCTGCACTGCCTCGTCGAGATCCCGAAGGGCTCGCGCAACAAGTACGAGTGGGACGAGCAGCTGCAGGCGATCAAGTTCGATCGCTTCCTCTTCTCCTCCGTCGTCTATCCGACCGACTACGGCTTCATCCCGCAGACGCTGGGGGAGGACGGCGACCCGCTCGACGCGATGGTCACCGTCTCCGAGCCGACGTTCCCCGGCTGCGTGATCCCGGTCAAGCCGATCGCGCTGTTCAAGATGCGCGACGACAAGGGCGTCGACGACAAGGTCCTGTGCGTGCCGCTCGAGGACCCGAACTGGAACTCGATCAACTCGCTGGAGGATCTGCCGCTGCCGCTGCGCGACGAGATCTCGCACTTCTTCTCGATCTACAAGACGCCCGAGGGGAAGGTCGTGAAGGTCGACGGCTGGTTCTCGCGCGAGGACGCGATCGCGGTGATCGACGAGTCGCACGCGCGCTGGCGCGAGCAGCAGGCCCGCCCCGTGCTCGAGCGGGGCTGATCGCGGTGACATGGGGCCCGCCCGCCCCGCTCGCGAGCCTGCGCGCGGCGTTCCCGGTCCTCGACCGTCTCGCGTATCTGAACGCCGGCACGAACGGGCCGCTGCCCCACGAGGCGGTTGCCGCCGCGCGCGTGCAACTCCAACGGGAGCTGGAGGAGGGGCGCGCGGGCGCGGCGCACTTCGGGCGCCGCGCGCAGCTGGCGCAGGAGCTGCGCGCGGCGTACGCGGAGCGGGTGGGCTGCGCCGCTGAGGACCTCGCGCTCACGGGCTCGACGACGGAGGGGATCGCGCGCGGGCTGCTCGGGCTCGACCTGCGTCCCGGCGACGAGATCGTCACGAGCGACGAGGAGCACCCGGGCGTGCTCGGGCCGCTGATGGGTCAGCGGGCGCGCGGGGTGAAGGTGACGCTTGCGCCGTGGTCGCGGGTGGCCGAGGCGGTCGGGTCGCGCACGCGGCTCGTCGTCTGCTCGCACGTGTCGTGGCGCAGCGGGCGGTATGCGCCGCTGGACGCGCTGCGCGCGCTCGACGTGCCGCTGCTGCTCGATGGCGCGCAGGGCGCGGGCGCGGTGCCGGTCGACGTGACGGCGCTCGGCTGCGCGGCGTACGCGGCGGCGGGACAGAAGTGGCTGTGCGGGCCGGAGGGCACCGGCCTCCTGTACGTCTCGCCTGCGCTGCGCGAACGGATGCGCCCGCCGGCGCCCGCGTACGCGAACCTCGCCGACCCGGACGGCGGGATCGACGCCGTGCCGTGGGATGACGCGCGCGCCTACGACGCGCCGGTGCTGTCCGGCCCGGCACTCGCGCAGGCCGCCGGCGCGCTCGACGTGCTGGCGGTCGCCGGCTGGGACGCGATCCACGCGCACGCCGCGTCGCTCGCCGCGACGGCCGCCGACGCGCTCGCCGCCGCCGGCCGCGACGTGCTCCCGCGCGACCGCACGACGCTCGTCAGCTGGCGCGAGCCCGACGCGCCCGCCGTCGTCGAGCGGCTCGCGGCGGCGGGCGTGGTCGTCCGTTCGCTCCCCGGCGAGCAGCTCGTGCGCGCCTCCTTCGGCGGCTGGAACGACGAGGCCGACCTCGACCGCCTGCTCGCCGCCCTGCCGCGCTGACGCGGCATTTCGCCACAGAGCTGCGGTTGTAGCCGGCCTACCGGCGGGCTACGCTTTCCTGCGATGGCCAGCAGCAACGGTTGCTTCCATGGCCGCCGGTCGA
>DASVFS010000284.1:0-2564 GCA_036379915.1 Conexibacter sp.
TCGCCGGCCACCCCGAGCTCCTCCGGCCAATGGGCGATCAGGCTGCGCATGGGCGCCGGCATGCCGCCACCGTGCGCGCACAGCGAGCCGAGCTCGAGCGTCTCGAGCAGCTGCTCCAGGCGCGCACGGTCGACCGGCGGCGCGTCCGCGCCGAACATCGCGTGCGCGCGTTGCAGCCCGATCCGGCACGGGAAGCACTTGCCGCAGCTCTCGTGCGCGCCGAAGCGCAGCAGGTGGCGCGCGACGTCGCGCATGTTCGTGCGGTCGTCGAACGCGAGGATCCCGCCGTGGCCGAGCATGCAGCCCTCGGCCGCGAGCGCGTCGAAGTCGAACGCCGTGTCGAGCCGCTGCGCCGGCAGGATCCCGCCGAGCGGGCCGCCGATCTGCACCGCCTTGAGCGCGCGCCCGTCGCGCAGGCCGCCGACCAGCTCCTCGCAGAGCCAGCGCGTCGAGACGCCGAACGGGACCTCGTAGACCCCCGGCCGCGCGAAGCGCTCGTTGAAGCAGACGAGCTTCGAGCCGGCGGTCGCGGAGTCCGGCGAGAGCGCGTGGTACGCGTCCGCGCCGTGCTGCGCCACGAACGGCACGTTGCAGAGCGTCTCGACGTTGTTGACGACCGTCGGTCTGCCGAACAGCCCCTCCTGCGCCGGGAACGGCGGCCGCGCGGAGACCGTCCCGCGCAAGCCCTCCAGGCACGCGAGCAGCGCCGTCTCCTCGCCGACGACGTAGGAGCCGGCGCCCTCGACGACCGTCACGTCGAAGCGCTCGCCGAGCCAGCCGTCCGCGCGCGCCCGTTCCGCCGCCGCCGCCAGGGCCGGCTTCGAGCGCGGGTACTCCGAGCGCACGAGCACGAAGCCGTGCCGCGCCCCGACCGCGTGCGCCGCCAGCGCCATGCCCTCCAGCAGCAGCTCGGGGTTGCGCTCCATCAGGTACTTGTCGATGTAGGAGCCGGGGTCGCCCTCGTCGCCGTTCGCGACGATGAACGTCTCGTCCCCCGCCGCGGCGCGCGCAAATCTCCACTTCACGCCGGCGGGGAAGCCGGCGCCGCCGCGCCCGCGGATCTCGGCCGCGGTCACCGCCTCCAGCAGCGCCTCCGGGGAGACGCCCTCCTCCAACACGCGCCGCAGCCCCGACCAGTCGCCGGGGCGCGTCAACACGGGCTCCGGCAGCGTCGACTCCCACGCGGGCTCGTCGGCGGCGCGTGTCTCGCCCGCCAGCACGCGCGCGACCACGTCCGGCCCGGCGTCGATCACGTCGCCGTCGCGCACGGCGGGGGAGCTGTGGCAGAAGCCGAGGCAGACCGTCTCCGCGAGCGACACGCTGCCGTCCGCTGCGCGCTCGCCGAGCTCCAGCTCGAACGCGGAGCGCAGCGCGTCGACGTGTGCGTCACCGGTCGCGGCGAAGCACGCCGTGCCGGTGCACACGCGCACGTGGCGGTCGCCGCGCGGCTGCAGCAGATCGTCGTAGAACGTCGATACGCCGTGCACCGCCGCCTCCGGCAATCCCGATCGCCGGGCGGCCTCGCGGCGGTCCTCGTCGGTGAGCTCGCCGCGCTGCGCGACGGCCTGCTTCAGCACGTCGAGCGCGCTCGGGGCGTCGAGCGCGTGGTGGCGACGGACCAGCTCCACGAGGTTCCGCGACATGGCCGTCCCAGCATCCCCGCCGGGGCGGACCCGTGCAACTGACGGCACCGGTCGATTGATCGGTCAAACCGATCAAGTAGGCTGCGGATCCCGTGCTCCTCAAACACCTCGTCTACCTCGCCGCGCTCGCGCGCGAGCGCCACTTCGGCCGCGCGGCGCAGGCCTGCCACGTCTCGCAGGCGACCCTCTCGGAGGCGATCCGCCGGCTGGAGGCCGAGCTGGGGGTGCCGCTCGTGGAGCGCGGCCACCGCTTCCAGGGCCTCACCTCCGAGGGCGAGCGCGCGCTCGAGTGGGCGCACCGCATCCTCGCCGACGCCGACGGCATGCGCTCCGACCTGACGGCGATGCGCGAGGGCGTCGGCGGCAGCCTGCGGCTCGGCGCGATCCCCACGTCGCTGCCGGTCGTCTCGCTCCTCACCGCGCCGCTGCGCGAGCGCCACCCCGCGGTGCGCGTGACGATCCGCTCGCTGTCCTCGCGCGAGCTCGAGCGCGACCTGCACGAGGGCGCGCTCGACGCCGGGATCACGTACCTGGAGAACGAGCCGCTGCGCGGAGTCCGCCGACAGCCGCTCTACGACGAGCGCTACCTGCTCGTCGCCCCGCGCGACAGCCGCTGGGCGGCTGGCGCGAGCGTCCGCTGGCGCGACGCCGCCGACGCGCCGCTGTGCCTGCTCGCGCGCGACATGCAGAACCGCCGCATCGTCGACGCGCTGTTCGCGCGCGCGGGCGCGACGCCCGCGCCGGCGGTCGAGACGAACTCGATCTCGACGCTGCACGCCCAGGTGCGCGACGCCGGCCTGTCCGCGGTGATGGCCGACACGTGGCTGCGCGGCTTCGGCGTCCCGGAGGGCATGGCGGCGGTGCCGCTCGTCGAGCCGTCGGCCGCGCAGGCGGTCGGGCTCGTGTGGCGCGACCGCGACC
>DASVFS010000285.1:0-11334 GCA_036379915.1 Conexibacter sp.
GTCGAGCAGCGCGAGCGGACCCATCGGGTGACCCGCGCCGAGGCGCATGCAGGTGTCGATCGACTCCGGCGGCAGGCCGGTCTGCTCCATCAGCTCGACCGCGCTGAAGAGGTATGGGAACAGCAGCCGGTTGACGACGAATCCCGCGATGTCCGGCACCACGACAGCAGTCTTGTCGAGCGTGGCGCAGAGCGCGCGGGCCCGCTCCCGGACGCTCTCGACCGCCTCCGGCGCGTACGCCAACTCGACGAGCGCCATCTTCGGAACGGGGTTGAAGACGTGCAGGCCCACGAACCGATCCGGGCGACCCGAGGCCTGTGCCAGCTGCGCGACCGACAGCGACGAGGTCGTCGTCGCCAGCACGGCGTCGTCGCCGGATACGCGCCCCAGCTCCGCCAGCACGTCGCCCTTGACGTCGTAGTCCTCGGCGGTCGCCTCGACGAGGAACGTCGCGGCAGCCAGCTCGCCGAGGTCGGACACGACCGTGACGCGGTCCGCGATCGGCTCCTCGCTCAGCTTGCCGCACCACTTCGCGACCGCGCCGCGCGCGCGCTCCGCCGACGCCTCCGAGCGCGCCCACAGCAGCACGTCGCCGTGTTGCGCCGCCGTGGCGGCCAGTCCGCACGCGATGGCGCCCGAACCCGCGATTCCCAGCCGTTCCTCCACCAGATGCTCCTCTGTTGACTCGCCAGTCAACCGAACACTACGGGTCTGCGACGCGCCTCGTCGCACCCCGCCAGCTCGATCACGGCACGCGCGTCGCGACACCCGCGCACGCGGCCGGGGCGGACCATGCAATCGATGCGCACGATCCGTCCCGCGCCGTCGAGCCAGACCAGGTCGAGCGGGAACCGCATGCCGAGGGTGTGGACGGAGCGCGTGCCCGGCAGCAGCAGCCCGACGTCCCGCGGCAGCGCGCGCAGGCCGGCGAGTCCGAGCAGCCGCGCGCGCGGGTCGGCGGCCACGCGCACGTCGACGTCGGGGAGCGCCGCCACGGTGGTCGACGCCAGCCGCCGCAGCCGGCGGGGCGTCGTCACGCGTCCCAGCGGAACCCGGTCGCCGACGGGCGCGGCTCCAGCGGGCTCGGCGGCAGCCCGTCCGGCGGCTCGTTCGCGTTGTAGCCGCCGGGCGCGAGGTCGTTCGGCGTGTCGGGGTGGAACAGCGACGCGAGGTACTGCGCCTGTCCGCGGCCGGGCCCGAGCTCGAACTGCCCGCCGCCGTAGGCGCCGATCCCGTGCTCGACGCAGTAGTCGTAGCCGGCGCACAGCCGCTCCAGCCCGCCGAAGCGCGACGGCTTCACGTTCACCATCTTCGGCGCGAACGGCAGCGCCTCGATGTCGGCGATCGAGTGGATCGGCGCGTCCCATGTGATGCGGTCGCGGTGCGGGCGCAGCACCGCGTCGATGCCGTCGGCGCCGAGGTCCGGATCCTCCAGCCACGCGTCGGGGAACGCCTCCGCGATGCGGCGGTAGAAGCCGGGCTCCGCCGGGTTGTCGACGATCGTGCCCTTGTAGTGGCCCTTGAAGTCGACCGAGTCGATCGCGCCGCTGTCGACCAGCGCCGCGATCGTCGCGTCGCTCCACGCCGGCGTCGGGTCGAGCTTGAAGCGCAGCGTCGGGTAGCGCTCGAGCAGCGCGAGCAGCGGCGCGACGTCGGCGGCGCCGTCCGCCTCGGGCAGCCGCCGCGAGTTGACGAACGCGACCGGGCGGGACTCTCGCCCGAGCGCCGCGTGCAGCGGCGTGCCGGCCTGGCGCAGCGCGAGGTCGAGCGCGGCCGAGTGGAACGCCCAGCGGCGGTAGAGCCGCGAGACCTCGCCGCGCGCCGGCTCGACGGGAAACAGGTCGAGCGCGTCGACGCGCGCGCAGAAGTCGCCGAGCGTCGTCTCGCCGGCCAGCTCCAGGTACGGCCCGGCCGCCTGCAGCGCGTCGTGGTCCTCGGCGTCGTAGACGACGTCCTCGCCGACGCCCTCCTCGCCGCCGCCCTGCACATGGATCACGGTCGTCTGGCGGCGGAAGCCGCTGGAGACGTCCTGCGCGAGCCCCTCGAGCGCATACGACTCGACGACGAGCGGCAGGCCGGCGAGCAGGTCGTACGTCCCCATCGGCGACGAGCCTAGCGAGCCGGCCGGCGCGGGCGCGGTGGCGCGGGTCAGGCCGGGCCGTCGGCGGCGGGGCCGCCGCGTTCCAGCCGCGCGATCAGCTCCTCGAGGCGCAGCTCCTCGAGCCCTCTGCCGACCGCCTCGAGCTCGCCCGCGCACCACTCGACGAGCCGCCGCCCCTCGGCGACGAGGTCGAGCGTCTCGCGCAGCCCCGCCTCGCCCGAGTCGAGCCGGCGCACGATCTCCTCGATGCGCGCGCTCGCGGCCTCGTAGCTCGTCGGCTGATCGCTCACGGTCGCGCATCCTCGACGCTCGCCCGGACGCGTCCGTCGTGGAAGCGCAGGTCGACCGCGCCGGCCGCGCGCGCCTCCGCCGTCGAGGTGACGAGCTCGCCGCCGGCCTCCACGAGCGCGTACCCGCGCGCGAGCGTGCGCTCCGGGTCGTGCGCGGCGAGCGCGAGCAGCAGCCGCTCGAGCTCGCCGCGACGACGACCGCGGTCGACCGCGGCCGCCTCCGTCTTGCGCTGCAGCACGAGCAGCCGCGTGCGCGTCAGCTCCCGCTCGCGCGCGAGCCCGCGCCGCGCGCTCGCGCGCAGCTCGCGCAGCTGCTGGTGCAGCCGGCGGCGGTTGCGCGCGACATGCTCGGCCGGCGCGCGCGTGAGCGCCGCCAGCGCGCGCGCCCGCGTCACGACGGCGCGGCGGCCGTGCAGGTCGAGTCGGCGCGCTTCGCGCAGCAGCGTCGCGCGCGCCTCGTTCACGTCGAGTCGCACCGCCGCCTCGGCGGCGTGCGTCGGCGTCGAGCACGAGACGGCCGCCACGTCGTCGATCAGCGTGCGGTCGGTGTGGTGCCCGACCGACGCGATCACCGGCACGCGCAGCAGCGCGACCGTCCGGCACAGCGTCTCGTCGCAGAAGGCGAACAGGTCCGCGAGCGAGCCGCCGCCGCGCGCGACGACGATCGCCTCGACCTCCTCGATCGCCGCGAGCTCGCGCAGCGCCTGTGCGATCGCGGGCGCGGCGTGGCGGTCCTGCACCGGCGCGAAGCCCCACACGATCCGGCCGCCCCAGCCGCGCCGCCGCAGTCCGGCGAGGACGTCGTCGCGCGCCTTGCCGCCCTCGCCCGTCACGACGCCGATCGCCTTCGGCAGCAGCGGTCGCGCGAGCCGCTTCTGCGGTTCCAGCAGGCCCTCCGCCGCGAACTGCCTGCGCAGCCGCTCGACCTGCGCGAGCAGGTCGCCCTCGCCCGCGACGCGCAGGTCGCTCGCGCGGAACGAGAAGGAGGGGGAGGAGGTCGCGCTGCCGGGGTAGTAGTCGCAGCCGCCCGCGATCACCACCTGCGCGCCGTCGGCCGGGTCGAGCCCGAGCCGGTCGAAGTCGCTGCGCCACATCGAGCACGGCAGCGCTCCGCGCCCGTCGCGCAGCTCGAACCACACCGACGCTCTGCTCAGCCGCAGGTTCCACAGCTCGCCGAAGACCTGCACGTGCGCGAACGCGCGCAGCCGCTCGCGCAGCTTCTCGGCGTAGGCGCCGACCGGGAAGGGACCGGGCAGCGCGCTGCCCGGGATCCCGGCGGGTGCGACCGGCTCAGGCAGGATCGGCGACGCTCGCCAGCGTCGCCAGGTCCGTCTCGCCGCCGCGCACCTCGCCGGCGCGCGCGAGGCCGTCGAGGCGCGCGATCTCGCGCTCGCCCTCGAGCCGCGCGGGATGATCCGCCGGCAGCTCGCGGATCAGCGTGCGGATGCGCTCCCGCAGCTGCAGCGCGAAGTGCGGCGTGGAGGCGCCCATCAGCTGGCGCACGTCCTCGACGGTCACGTCGCGGCCGGGGCGCAGGCGGTCGGGGTGCTCGGCTTGGCTCATCTGATGGCGTTCGCGTCGGTCTGGATCGGGGCGATCTCCAGCAGGCTGTCGATGCGCGACTGCACCGGGAGGGAGATCGCGGACTCGTCGCCGATCAGCCAGGCGCGATTGTAGACGCCGCGGGCCGGATCGCGCGTGTAGCCCGGCTGGATGTCGAGCAGGTAGGCGCCGACCGGCAGCGGCAGCGTGTCGGCGTCGTCGATCAGCAGCAGCGGCCCGTACGTCCCGCTCGCCGACAGCGGCGCCGCCGCCGCCGCGTCGAGCGTGCGCGCCGCGTTGGCGAACACGAGCCCGTGGCCGGGGTCGTCGATCCCCCAGCCGTCGAGCCCGTCGCGGTGGCGCGCGAACGCGATCGCCGAGCGGACCGGATCGGGCGCGGCGATCCGCGTCACGCTCCCGATGCTTCTGAGCGCGCGCTCCACGCCGCGGTTGACGACGCGCGGGGGCGCGAGCAGGTAGATGCGCGGTCTGTGGTGTCCCTGCAGGGCGGCGAAGGTGGGGCCGGGGATCTCCGATCTGCGCACGAACAGCAGCGGGTTGCCGGTCTTCGCCGCCCATGCGGCCGCCGGCATCGCGAAGGCCGGCTCGTCGGCGGACGCGAGCACGACGGCGCGGCTCGCGCGGCCGACGGCGGCGGCCTGCAGCCGGTCGATCGCCGCCGCGAGCGCGCTCGGGTCCGCGCCGCTGAGCGTCGTCGAGCGGTACCCGCTCGGCGCCGGCACGTCGCCGATCCGCACGACCTGCGTGCCGCCCAGCTCGGCGGCACCGGTCGGCGCCAGCTGCGCGAGCGCCTCGGCGCTCGCGGCGGGCAGCTCGGCGCCGTCCGACAGCAGCAGCGGCGCGCGCAGCGGCTGGCTCATCAGGACGGCCGCCGCCAGCGCCGCCTGCCACTGCCGCCGGTCGGCGAGCACGACGGCGCGGGGACGGGACGCGCGGCCGCCCGCCTCGCCGTTGCCGGGGAAGACGGCCCGCGCCACCGCGGCCGCGTCGGCGACCGGGTCGGCGCCGCCGACGCGCGTCGTGTTCTTCGTCGCGAACGCCGGGAAGCCCAGCTGCTGCGGCGCGTTCGCTTCGTCGCCCGCCTTGCCGAGCTGGGGGCTGTCGAGTCTCTGCGGCTCGCTGCCACAGCCGCTCGACAGCGCCAGCGCGACCGACGCGGCGAGCGGGAGGAGAGCGGTGCGGCGGCGCATGCGGCTCAGCGCAACGCCGCGACGATCCGCACTGTCGTGCGGTCGCCGTCGCGCTTGGTGCCGATCGCGAGCGAGCGGTACGCGTTCACGTAGGGGATCACCGGCGCGAGGTCGGCGACCTCGATCTGGTCGAGCGCTCTCAGCAGCGCGGCGATCGGCGGCACGATCAGCACGAACGACGGCTCGTAGCCCTCGCCGAGCGTCGCGATCGCCGCCTTGCCGGCGCTGCTCTCGTCGAAGCGCTGCTGCGGGTCGAGCAGGTCCTGCGCGGACGAGGCGGCGTAGCCGGCGGCGAGCTTCGCGCCCTCCGCGAGCACGACGATCGGCAGCGGCGACCGCGGGATCTGAATCTGGAAGCCGCGCGCGCCCGCCGCCGAGACGGGCTGCATCGGCAGGTGCGTGCTCGCCGCGACGGTCTGCAGGCGCGTCAGCAGCCGCTGCGCGGCCGCCGCGTCGGTGAGCTGCAGCAGCGCGCCGCCGCCGAGGTCGAGCGGCCCCTCCCCGCGCGCGAACAGACCGAGCCCGCCGAGCGGCGCGAGCAGGTCGCGGTCGAGGTCGAGCCCGAGGTTGGCGCGCACCTGCGCCGCGGCCTTGTCGTGGATGCCTGCGGCGTTGAGCGCTTCGCGCACGAGCGGCCCGAGCGGCGGCGTGGCGAGCGCCAGCCAGGAGTCGCCGGGCAGCTGGCCGACGGTGACCTCGGCGCCGTTGCTGAAGGTCTCGGCGAAGGCCGACTCCCCGCTGCCCTCGATCGCGATCTCGTCGGCGTTCGCCGTCAGGCTCGCGACGAGCGGTCTGCCCTCGGTGAGCCGCGCGAGCGCCCTGCGCGCGGCCGGCGGCGCCTGCTCGAGCGCAGCGGCGAGCGCGCGCGGGTCCGCGTAGGCGAACGCGAGCGCGTCGTCGGGCAGCGCGTCGATCGCGTCCGTGAAGCGCGACGCCTCCGCGAGGTTGTCGCCTCTCGAGGCGTCGATCGCGGCTCTGAGGCCGCCGAGCGAGCCACCGACATAGAAGTCGCCGACCTGCGCCGAGTACGACTCGTCTGTGTCGTTCTCGTCATACGAGATGCCGCGATAGCTGCCGACGTCGTGCCGATCGCCTCTGCGCAGATGCGGGAACGCCGCATCGAAGGCGTCGCGGTCGGCGATTGAGAGGGCGAACGCCCAGTCGGGATCGCCCGACCCGGATCTCGGCAGCGTCAGGAAGCCGCCGATGCGCTGCCCCAGCCAGGGCTCGACGTCGCGGGCATAACGCACGCCGCTCGTCTGCGTGGCGTCGAACGCTCTCGCCAGCTCCGCTCCCGGATCCTCCACGCGGAAGACCTTGCAAGCGGCCGCGACGACCTCGTCCTTCTGCTCGCCGCTGGGCCGCACGACGGCCTCGCCGTAGAGCGCGGCGGAGGCGGGCGCCACGGTGGCCGGATCCGGGCCGGCAGCGTTCGACGAGGACGAGTCTTCCCCGCCGCAGCCGGGGGCGACGAGCAGCAGCGTGAGCAGCAGGACGAGCGGCGCGGCGATGCGGGCGCCGCGGGGGAGTCGGCGGTCGGGCATCGGCGGAATGCTACGCAGCGTGCGGGCGCTTTGGGCCGTCGCGGCGCACGACTTGACATATCCGCCGCCGGATCGTCTAGAGTGCCGCGCCAACGCCGAATCCATGGCCCGAAGCCGTGGACCGGGGGACCCAGAAGTCCCTGGGGCTAATCCCGTGGTGCATCCACGAGAGGCGCCGGCTCTTTCCGCGCCAGCCCGTCAGCTAACCCCGGAGGCCGACGAAAGAGGAAGCTGTTGCGCCCACGGGCCCTGGTTGCGCTGGGTCTCACGACGTTCGGCCTCGCCTGCGCTCCTGCCATCGCGGCGGCGGCGACCGGCGGCGCCGGCATGCCCGCCAAGACGTCGCCTGCGAAGACGTCCGACGCGCCGCAGGCGCCTCAGGACCAGGCCGGCGGCGCCGCGTTCGGCGTCGTCCCGAAGCTGCTGCGGCCGACCGTTCCCGGCGACGTCGGCGTCATCAGAGCCGGCATCGCGTACGCCCCGGAGAACGCGCCGCTGCCGGTGCAGCAGGCGATCTGGGCGGCCAACAAGCTGCGCGCCAAGCCGTACATCTATGGCGGCGGCCATCGCAGCTTCCGCTCGCGCGGCTACGACTGCTCCGGCACCGTCTCGTTCGCGCTCCACGGCGGCGGCCTGCTCGCCTCGCCGCTCGACTCGAGCAGCTTCATGCGGTGGGGCGAGCGCGGCAGAGGCCAGTGGATCACCGTGTACACGAACCCGGGCCATGCCTGGATGGTGATCGCCGGTCTGCGGCTCGACACCAGCGGCCCCGGCGAGTCCGGTCCGCGCTGGCGCACCGAGACGCGCTCCTTCCGCGGGTTCAGGGCCCGCCACCCCGAGGGCTTTTGAGCCACCGGAGCGCGCCCGGTCCGGAGGCGCGCGCTCGGTAGGCTTGACCGACCTGCCCCTCGAAGCTGCCCCAAGGAGGATCCGATGGCCGGGTTGACCGGGCGTTTCTCCACCGTCGTGAAGGCGAAGATCTCGAAGCTGCTCGACCGCGCCGAGGATCCCTCCGAGACGCTGGAGTACAGCTACCAGAAGCAGATGGAGCTGCTGCAGAACGTCAAGAAGGGCCTCGCGGACGTCGTGACCGCGAAGAAGCGCCTTCAGCTGCAGTCGCAGAAGCTGGAGCAGCAGGTCGTCAAGCTCGACACGCAGGCGCGCCAGGCGCTCGCCGGCGGCAACGAGGCGCTCGCGCGCACGGCGCTCGAGCGCAAGGGCGCGATCCAGGCCGAGCTGCAGGGCCTCGACGGGCAGATCGCCGAGCTCGAGTCCCAACAGCAGTCGATGACCGAGAACCAGGCGAAGCTGCAGTCGAAGATCGAGGCCTTCCGCAGCAAGAAGGAGGTCATCAAGGCGCAGTACTCGGCCGCCGAGGCGCAGGTGCGCATCTCCGAGGCCGCGACGGGCGTCGGCGAGGAGATGGCCGACGTCGGCCTCGCGATGCAGCGCGCGCTCGACAAGACCGAGAACATGCGCGCCCGCGCGCAGGCGGTCGACGAGCTGGAGCAGGCCGGCGCGTTCGAAGACCTCACGCAGCTCGGCGGGGGCGAGGACGACATCGACCGCCAGCTGAGACAGCTCAGCAGCGGGACGCAGGTCGACAACGAGCTGGAGGCGATGAAGGCCGAGCTCGCTTCCGGCGGCGGCAGCGCCGGCGAGCTGGGCAGCGGCGAGCAGGGCGGGCAGGGCGGGCAGGGCGGGCAGGGCGGGCAGTCCGCATGATCGTGCGCATCTCCGGCGAGGGCCAGTTCGAGCTGGCCGACGACGTCGTCGAGCGTCTGAACGCGCTCGACAACGAGGCGGTGGCCGCCGTCGAGGCGGGCGAGCAGGCGCGCTTCACAGACCTCTTCGGGCAGATCGTGGCGCTCATCCGCGGCGAGGGAAGCCCGCTCGCGGACGACGATCTGCGCGGCTCCGACGTGATCGTGCCGCCGCCGGACACCTCCTTCGAGGAGGCGCGGCACGAGTTCACGGGCGACGGGTTGATCCCCGACTGACGGGCGTCAGATCGGGATGCCCCAGAGCGGGAACCAGCGCTCCAGCTCGGCCTCGACCGGCAGCTCGGCGCCGACCTGCGCCTTCAGCCGCAGCTCCCGCTCCGTGTCGCGCTCGTGCGAGCCGGCGCCGGGGACGAACGGGTAGAAGGCGCCGCGCTTGTAGTTGTAGATCCAGTAGAGCGGGCGCCCGCGCGCGTCCTCGAACGCGAACACGGCGCACAGGATCCGCTCGCCGTAGCCGCCCGCCTCGAGCGCCCCGCTGACCGCGTTGACGCCGACGACGAGGTCGTCGAAGTCGGGGTCGCGCAGGAGCATCCAGCGGTAGTCGTACTCGTCGTCGCGCGTCTCGACGGTCGTGCCGCTGTCGCTCGACGTGCCCTGCACGACCTCGACCATGTCGCTCGCGATCTGCTCGAAGTCGGCTGTCGCGAGCGCCTGGAAGACGATGCCCGCGACGCCGCGGCTGCTGATCGACAGCTCCGTCTGGAACGTCACGTACGCGGTGCTCATCGCGAACAGCCGGTCCGGCGCCGGTCTCGCGAGCTTGCGCTTGCCGGCGATGATGTCGAACAGGCCCATCCGCGTGTCCCCGACCGCTCCGCCGCCGGTCAGGCGGCGCCCTGCAGCTGCGCCTCGAGGCGGCTGAGCGCCGCGATCCGCTTCTCCATCGGCGGGTGCGTCGAGAAGAGGTTCAGCAGCGACTGCTTCGCGTGCGGCGGGAAGATGTAGAACGCCGCCAGCTCCTCGGAGGCGCGCAGGTCGCGCTGCGGGATCCGCTCCATCGTGCCGCTGATTCTCAGCAGCGCCGACGACAGCGCGCTCGGGCGGCCGGTGATCACGGCGGCGCCGCGGTCCGCCGCGAACTCGCGGTAGCGCGAGAGCGCCTGCAGCAACAGGAACGAGATCACGTAGACGCCGATCGAGACGAGCAGCACGACCGCGAACGACGGGCTGTCGTCGTCGCTGTCGCCCATCCCGCCGCCGCCGAAGAAGAAGCCGAACTGGACGATGTAGGCGGCGACCGTCGCGAAGAAGCTCGCGATCGTCATCACCATCACGTCGCGGTTCTGCACGTGCGTGAGCTCGTGCGCCATCACGCCCTCGAGCTCGGCGGGGGACAGCAGCTCCATGATCCCGGTCGTCGCGCAGACGGTCGCCTTCTTCGGCGAGCGGCCGATCGCGAACGCGTTCGGCATGCGCGTGTTCGCGACCGCGACGCGCGGCTTCGGGAGGTTCGCCTGCACGCACAGGCGCTCGACCATCGCGTGCAGCTGCGGCGCCTCCTGCGGGCTGACCTCGCGTGCGCCCATCGCGTGCAGCGCCAGCTTGTCGGAGGCGAACACCTGGAACAGGAACATCCCGCCCACGAAGATCAGCAGCCACGTGTAGCCGGATGCGAACACGACGCCGACGAGCGCGGCGTAGACGAGGCCGAGCAGGAACAACGTGAGCGTCATCCGGAGCTGAAGGCCGGTGTCCTTGCCGAACGACGTTGGGCGGGCCATGGTGCGTGATCCTCCCGGGATCTAGGTTCCAGGACCCATCATGGCAGACGAGATGAGCGGTTCTTAAGGGCGGGCGCGCGGCGGGTGCGCCAGCGCCGCCTCGACGTGTTCCAGCAGCTGCGCGAGCGCGGCGACCTGCTCGGCCGACAGCTCCGAGCGCAGCCGCTCGTCGTGGGCGGCCGCGACATGGCGCAGGCGCTCGAACGCGGCCTCGCCGGCCACGGTCAGCTCCGCGTGCTGGACGCGGCGGTTGCCGGCCTCGCGCCAGCGGCGCACGAGGCCCTGCGCCTCCATCGCGTTGAGGTGGTGGGTGAGCGTGGCGCCGGTGATCCCGAGCGCCCGCGCCATCTCGCTCTGTGTGCCGCACTGTCTGCTGCGCACGAGCAGCAGCACCTGCCAGACGGGGACGGAGCCGCCCGCGTCCGCCAGCGCCTGCTCGAGCGCCTGCGTCGCGGTGCGGGCAGTGCGCGCGAGGCGCACGCCGAGCGGAGGGACGAGATCGGGTCGAGCCACGGTCAGCACGATATCAAAGTGTTTGACATCAAACAATTTGATATCTAATAATGGCTGGCGAACTCGACAAGGAGCGACCGTCATGCCTTCCGCGCACGCCCATCCCGACGCCCCGCCCGAGCCCGTCTCGCTGCGGGCGATCCTCGTCCCCTTCTCGGCGATCGTGCTGGCGATGCTGCCCGCCGTCCTCGACCAGACGATCCTCGCGACCGCGCTGCCGACGATCGCGACGCAGATCGGCCAGCTGTCCGACGTCTCGTGGGTGGTGACGGCCTACGTCGTGGCAGCCGCCGCCACGACCCCGCTGTGGGGCAAGCTCGGCGACCGTCACGGTCGCAAGCGCCTGCTCGAGTGCTCGCTGCTGCTGTTCCTGCTCGCCTCGCTGGCGTGCAGCGCCGCCAGCTCGATCGGAGCTCTGATCGCCGCACGCGCCATCCAGGGTGCTGCCGGCGGCGGGCTGATGACACTCGCGATGGCGGCCGTCGGCGACCTCGTCTCGCCGCGCGAGCGGGCGCGCTTCCAGGGCTACATCGCCGCGACGTTCGCGGTCGCCACCGTCGCGGGGCCGCTGCTCGGCGGTCTGCTCGTCGAGCACGCCAGCTGGCGCTGGGTCTTCTGGGTCAACCTG
>DASVFS010000286.1:0-3433 GCA_036379915.1 Conexibacter sp.
CCGGGTTGCGCGTCCCCAGCACGTTCGAGACGTGCGCGACCGTCACGAGCTTCGGGCCGCGCTCCAGCAGCGCGTCGAAGCTGTCCAGGTCGAGCCGGCCGTCGTCGGTCAGCTCGACGTACGCGAGGCTCGCGCCGACCGCGAGCGCCAGCTGCTGCCACGGCACCACGTTCGCGTGGTGCTCCATCGGCGTCAGCACGATCAGGTCGCCCGCTCTCACGTTGGAGCGGCCCCACGCGTACGCGACGAGGTTGATCGCCTCGGTCACGTTCTTCGTGAAGATCGTCTCGGCCGTCGGCGCGCCGATGAAGCGCGCGATCCGCTCGCGCGCGCCCTCGAAGCGCTCGGTCGCCTCCTGCGCGAGCGTGTAGACGCCGCGGTGGATGTTCGCGTTGTGCAGCCGGTAGGACTCGTCGAGGACGCGCAGCACCGCCTCCGGCTTCTGCGCGGTCGCGCCCGAGTCGAGGTAGACGAGCCGGCGCCCGTCGATCTCGCGCTGCAGGATCGGGAACTGCGCCGCGACGGCGGCGGCGTCGAAGGTCGAGCTTGCGGCGAGCGAGGTCACGCCGCCGCCTCGACCTCCTGCTTGATCCAGCCGTAGCCCTTCTCCTCCAGCACGCCGACCAGCTCCGGGCCGCCCTCCTTCACGATCCGGCCCTGGTACATGACGTGCACGTGGCTTGGCTGCACGAGGTGCAGGATGCGCTGGTAGTGCGTGATGATCAGCACGCCCATGTGGTCGCCCGCGACGGCGTTGACGCCGTTGGAGACGATCCGCAGCGCGTCGATGTCGAGGCCCGAGTCGGTCTCGTCGAGGATTGCCATCTCGGGCTTCTGCAGCGCCAGCTGGAGGATCTCCATGCGCTTCTTCTCGCCGCCCGAGAAGCCCTCGTTCAGATACCGCGAGCTGAACTCTCTCGGCACCTCGGTCAGTCTCATCGCCGCCTCGACCGTCTGGCGGAAGTCCTTCAGCGAGATCGGCTCCTCGCCGCGCGCCTCGCGATGCGCGTTGAGCACCGTGCGCAGGTACTTCGTGACGGTCACGCCCGGCACCGCGACCGGATACTGGAATGCCATGAAGAGGCCCATGCGGGCGCGCTCGTCGGTGTCGGCCTCGGTGATGTCCTCGCCCTTGAAGAGGACCTGACCCTCGGTCACCTCGAGGTTCGGGTGGCCCATCACGACGTTCGCGAGCGTCGACTTGCCGGAGCCGTTCGGACCCATCAAGGCGTGGATCTCGCCCTTGCCGACGGTGAGGTCGAGACCCTTGAGGATCTCCTTCTCGCCGGCGCGGACGTGGAGGTTGCGGATCTCGAGCTCGGCCATGGTCACCTGCGGGGGGGTTCGGGGGAGGGAAGGGCTCAAGCCGCCGGGGCGGCGACGGGGGACTCGCGGCGGGAGAACTCCACCAGCTCCGCGAGCGTCGTGGTCTGCAGCGCGCGGGCGATGCCGCCCTGCACGCGCATCCACAGCAGCTTCGTCGCGCAGTGCTGGTGATCGTCGGCGCTGCCGCCGGCGTGCGAGCACAGCACGCGCTCGGTCGTCTCGGACAGGAAGCACTCCATCGGGGCGATCGCCCCCTCGAGCGCCTGCACGACCTCGTCCATCGTGATCTGCTCGGCGGGCCGCGCGAGCCAGTAGCCGCCGTGCGCGCCGCGGGCGCTCATCACGAGCCCCGCTCTCTTGAGCCGTGCGACGACCTGCTCGAGGTAGGCGAGCGGCAGCCGCTCCGCCTCCGCGATCGCCTTCAGGCTCGTCGGCTGCTCCGGGCTCTGGCGCCCCAGCTCGACCATCAGGCGGACGCCGTACTCGGCCTTCGAGGAGAAGATCACGGCGAAATCCTACCAACGGGGTTGGTTAATCGACGGTCGCGCGTGCGCGCCACGCGCGCCGCTCGGTCATGATGCGAGGCCGTGGAAGGATCGACGGCCCCCACGCTCGCAGGCCAGGACGAGGTCGCGCGCATCGCCGCGCTCGCGCGCGCCGGCGGCCGCCTCGGGATCGACACCGAGTTCATGTCGGAGGGCCGCTACCGCGCGCTGCTGTGCCTCGTGCAGGTCGTCGCCGACGACCCCGACGCGCCGGGAGGGCTGCGAATCGCCCTGTTCGACACGCTCGAGCCGCTCGATCCCGGGCCGCTGGCGGAGGTGCTGGCGGATCCCCACATCGAGATCGTGCTGCACGCCGCGCGACAGGACGTGGCGCTGCTGCGGCGCGTGTGGAGAACCGAGGTCACGAGCGTCTTCGACACGCAGGTCGCCGCCGGCTTCGCCGGCCACGGCGCGCAGACCGGCTACGGGAACCTGCTCGGAGGCGTGCTGAGACTGCACGTCGCCAAGAGCGCCAGCTACACGCGCTGGGACGCACGGCCGCTGACGACCGAGCAGCTCGCCTACGCGCGCGAGGACGTGCTGCACCTGCTCGAGCTGAGCGACGCGCTGCACGAGCGGCTCGCGGCCACGGGACGCCTGGAGTGGGCGCGCGAGGAGTGCCGGCGGCTCGAGGACGCGACCGACGAGCGCGACCCCGAGACGGCGTTCGAGCGCCTTCCGCGCGCCGCGTCGCTCGATCCGCGCTCGCGCGCGGTCGCGCGCGAGCTGGCCGCCTGGCGGGAGCGCACCGCCGCCGCCGAGGACAAGCCCGTCGGGACGATCCTGCCGGACCCGGCGCTCGTCGAGATCGCCAAGCGCAAGCCGGCCCAGGCGGCCGACCTCGAGCAGATCCGCGGGCTCCACGGCGGGCACCTGAGGCGGCGCGGAGCCGAGCTGATCGCCGCCGTCGAGCGCGGCCGCGCGGCCGAGCCGATCCCGCGCGAGGCGCGCGGGCCGGGGTCGGAGCCGGGCGACGCACCGCTCGTCGCGCTGATCGAGTCGGTGATCCGCGCCCGCGCGATCGAGGCCGGGCTGGCGTACGAGCTGATCGCCTCGCGCGCGGAGCTGGAGCGGATCGTGATCGCGGCGCGCCGCCGCGACCCCGAGCCCGACGTGCGCGCGCTCGGCGGATGGCGGCGCGAGCTCGTCGGCGGCGAGCTGGCGGAGCTGCTGGCCGGACGTCGCGCGGTGGCGATCGAGCGCGGCCGCGTCGCCGTGCGCGACGGCGCGGTCGAGGCCGACGCGGTCTGACCCCCACGCGCCGCGCGGACACCGCGCCGACTGAATATCCGTGATCCCGGATTTTGGTACTGTGCCGTCGGGATCTGGGGAACTCCTATGTTCCTGTTGCAGAGAGTCGGGGCGATCGGGGGAAGGCCAGATGGCGGGAGGACAGCAGGGTGGCGAGAAGCCGCGCCGGCAGTGGGCGCCCGACGCTCGCGCGCTGAGCGTCGTCGGCGACCGTTGGGTGATGGTGATCGTGCGCGATCTCGCATCGGGACCGTTGCGCCTGGAGGCGCTGCGCCGGTGGCTGCCCGGCGTCTCCGCCGGTGCGCTGGAGG
>DASVFS010000287.1:0-5937 GCA_036379915.1 Conexibacter sp.
GCACGGACACGTAGCGCTCGGGGCTGCCGGCATGGCCGGCGAGGTCGAGCTCCTGGGCGTTGGCGGCGATCAGGCCGCGGTCCTGCTCGCGGAGCGCCTCCGCCAGCAGGTCGAACACGCGCGCGGTCTCGACCGCCGGCAGGCGCCGCGCGCCTTCGCAGGCGACGATGTCCGCCATCTTGCCGATCAGCGCGACCGGCAGCTCGGCGCTCGCCGCGAGCATCGGCAGCTGCTGCGCCGGCCCCACGTCGCGCACGCCGAAGTGCTCGATCTCGGCGCCGCGCTCGTAGATGCCGAGACCCGGCGTGTCGATGCCGACCGCGCCGTCCTGCTCGCGCACGTCGGCGAGGATCCGCTCGATCGGCGTCTCGTGCGCGCCCACGGCGATCACGCGCGGAACCGGCGCATGCTCGCGCAGGACGGCGGCGACCGAGCGGATCGCGGCGAAGTCGGTGCGCTCGAGCGAGCCGGTCACGTTGTAATTCATGCCCACATCGGCCTCGAGGCTGTCGGCGACGAGCATCGCGTCGTCGACGACCAGCACCGGGAGGCCGTCGAGCCGGCGCGCGTCGTGGCCGCGCGCGCACAGCGCTCCGCGATAGCGCTCGATCTGCTCGGCGAGCGGCTGAAGGCGGATCGATCTGATGTCGCCGCCCATCATCACCTGGTGGCCGAGGAACGAGTCGGCGCCGGGATAGCCCAGCTCGGAGCGGCCCCAGCTGGCGAGCGGGTGCGCATCGCGTGCGAGTCCGCTCGTGGGCGCCACTTCGCCGAGTCCGAGCGCCGACAGCCAGGGGAGCGGGGCCGGGGCGGCGGCGAGCGCGTGCGCGAGCGAGTCGGCGCCGACGTCCTGCGGGCGCGTGCCCGCGGCGTCGTCCAGCGCTCCGATCCCCAGCCCGTCGAGCACGACGAGCAGCGCGCGCCTCATCGGCTGCCTCCCAGCGCTTGCGCGGCGCCCCGGCCGACGGCCTCGGCGCCGTGTGCGAGCGTGCGCCCGTGGACGTCGTGCAGACCGAGCAGGCGCCAGCGGCCGTCGCGCAGGCCGCCGATCACCGCGATCCGAGCGCGGCTCGTGAACGCCTGGAAGCGGAACGAGAAGACGGCTGAGTCGCCGACCGACACCGCGGTGCTGCGCGTCAGCCGCAGGCGGCGGTAGTAGTCGATCGAGCCCTTCGGCAGCTTGACGAGCGGCAGCAACTGCGCGGGCTCGTCGTGCTCACGCACGAGCAGCCCGCGCTCGGCGCGCCCCCGCTCGTAGAAGCCGCCGCCGAACACCCACGCATGCTCGTCGTCGACGTGCGAGACCTCGCTGAGGAAGCAGACGGCCGGCACCTCCGGGGTCGGCGCGACGGCCGCGCGCGGCGTCGTCCCGGTCAGCGCGTGGCCCGGCTCCGCGTGCGTCGCGCCGGCGGCCGCGACGAGCGGCAGCGTGTCGACGCTCGTGTGCCCCGGCGCGTTGACCTGCTCCAGCGGCGCCAGCAGCTCTGCGGCGCGCCGCAGCGTGCTGAGGTTGCGCGTCGGCCGGTAGGCGGCGCCGTCGAAGCGGACGGTGGGGTACGTCGTCACGCCGACGACGCGCACGCCGTCGAGCGCGTCGATCTCGGCGCGCGCCGCGGCGATGCGCTCCGGCGCGATGCCTCCCTCCTGACCCGGGAAGAACTCGTCGTCGACGTCCGCGACGCGCAGCAGCAGCGCCTGCTCGCGCCCGCTGCGGCAGGCGATCGCGGCGATCTGGCGCGCCTTCTCGACGCTGAAGACCGTGACGACCTCGGGCTCGTAGCCGAGCATCCGCTCCACCGCGCACGTCGGCGTCTGGACGAGGTGGCCGACGTGGCCGAGCGGGACGCCGGCGGCGTGCAGCGCGTCGGCGTCGTCGACGTCGACGGCGACGGCGGCGTCGATGTGCGCGCGCACGGTCTCCGCCACCATCGGGTTGCGCCCGATCTGCTTCGTCATGAAGTAGAGGCGCACGCCGGCGGCCGCCGCGGCGCCTGCCACGGCGGCGGCGTTGGCAGCGACGGCGTCGACGTCGATCACGAACGTGCCCGGCGGGATGGCGCCGTCGCGATGCAGCTCGACGGCGGCGTCGACCAATGGCGCGTTGCGCTCCATGACGGCTCGCAGGAACACTCAGGCGTCCTTGCGCTCGAGCGCGGCGAGATGGAGCGCGACGAACTGCTCCTCAGCCGGCGGCAGCTGCACGGCCAGCTCGCCGGCTGCCCGGTCGAGCAGTGCCTTCGCCGCGCGCACGGCGTCGGGATGCGCCGCCAGCTCGGCCGCGTGGTCGACATCCCACGCCGAGACGGCCTCGCCTCGGCGGCTCCGCTGGAGCGCGAGCCCGGTGTGCGTGCAGAGCGTGCCGAACAGCTCGTCGGTCGCGGGGCGCCCCGCGGCGGCGGCGAGGTCGAGCGCGGCTGCGCGCACGAAGACGGCGATGTCGGCGTCGATCTGGCCGCTGGCCTCGAGCAGCCGCAGCCGCGCTTCAAGGAGTCTGTCGAGCGTCATGGACGGAATACATACCAGATACGGATTGAAAATACGAGGGCCCGCCGATGCGCCAAAATCACTGCGCACAAGCCTCTTCTCTCCGGCACTTGCGTCTACTGTTCCGGATGTGGTACATATCCTAAGGAGATGTGTACTGAATTTGGTATGGTGATCTGCGGCATCCCACCGCGGCCGCCGCACCCAAGGAGCGTCACGCTCGCCCGCGAGCGAGCTGCGCGCCCCTGATACGGAGGAGGAACCCCTGTGTCGTCCATCACCGGCCAGCCGGAGTCGCAGCTGCTCAGCCGGAAATCGAGCGGTCTCGTCCGCGAGATCAAATTCCTGGACCAGGCCGCGTTCAACGCGGTCTCGGGACCGGCTCAGGCCATCATCATCTTCGGCCTCTTCGGCCTCGTCGCCTTCCCGGGCTCGAACATCTACGTCGTCGGCGCGGTCGCGCCGGCGCTCGGCTTCTTCGTCTGGGCCACGTTCGCTCTGCTGACTGCGGCGATGCCGCGGTTGGGCGGCGACTACACGTTCAACTCCCGCATCCTGCACCCGGTCCTCGGGCTGATCGGCAACGTCGGCGAGCTCATCTCAGCGACGCTCGGCGCGGGCCTGTGGGCCTCCTTCCTGTCAACGCAAGCGCTGTCGCCGGCGTTCTCGGTGATCGGCGCGGTGACGGGCTCGCAGACGCTGCTCGACTGGGGCGACTTCTTCTCGCCGACCCACAGAGGCGTGGTGTTCGCGACCGCCGTGATCGCGCTGGCGCTCACGAGCGTGCTCGCGCTCTTCGGCACCCGCGTCGTGATGCGCGCCATGACCGTGCTGTTCTTCGTCGGCGTGGCGGGGCTGCTCGTCTCGACGCTCGTACTGCTGTTCACGAGCCATTCGAGCTTCGTCGACACCGTCAACGAGGTCGGCGGCGCGAACGCATACCAGAGAGCCGCCGGCACGGTCGACCCCGTCGGACACACGCTGAAGGCGACGCTCGGCGGGCTCTACTTCTGGATGACGAACGCGATCTGGATCTGGTTCGGCACGTACATCTCCTCGGAGTTCCGCGGCGCCGGCGCGCGCAGACGCCAGCTCGGGGCGATGGTCGGCACCGGCGTCGTGCAGAGCCTGCTGATCCTGCTCGTCGTGGTGGTCTTTCTCCACACAGTCGGGCAAGACTTCCTCGTGGCCTCGCTCAACGGCGAGTTCGCGCCCGCCCAGGGCCTCATCGGCACGTCGAGCTACGTGTATCTGTCCGCGCTCGTCGCCGGCAGCGACGTGATCGTCGTGGTGATCGCGCTCGCGTTCCTCGGCTGGTGGCTGCCCGGTCAGTACATCAACCAGGCGATGGTGCAGCGCGCGCTCGTGACGTGGTCGCTCGACGGCCTGCTGCCGGCCGGCGTCTCCCGCGTGTCGCATCGGACGCACACGCCCGTCGCGGCGATCGCCGTCACCTTCCTGCTGACGGTCGGCACCGCGGCGCTCGCGACGTTCTACGCGAGCTTCTCGCAGATCTTCGTCTACATCGTGCTGTTCGGCTACCTGCCGATCCTGCTCGTGGGGATCTCGGCGACGGTCATGAAGTGGCGCCGCCCCGACCTCTACCGGCATTCGCCGGCGGAGTGGCGAGTCGGCGGCGTCGAGGTGCTGCCGCTGCTCGGCGCGGGCTGCGCCGCGGTGGGGGCCGGCCTGATCGGACTCGCGCTGTGGTTCCACACCGAGCTGGGCATCGAGCACGTGTGGCAGCCGCTGCTGGCGCTCAGCGGGCTGTGCCTCGTCTGCGCGCTGTGGATGGCCGTCGCGCGCGCCGTGCGGCGCGAGCAGGGCGTCGACCTCTCGCTCGTCTACCGCGAGATCCCGCCGGAATGAGGCGAGTGCGCACATGCTGAGGAAGAACAAGGCACGACGGCGAGAGGGTGCGCGGCTGTTCTTCGCGACCGACATCCACGGCTCCGAGCGCTGCTACCGCAAGTTCATCAACGCGGGCCAGTTCTACGACGCCAGATACCTCGTCCTGGGCGGTGACATCACGGGCAAGTCGCTCGTGGCGATCGACCCGGACGAGGGCGGCTGGCGCGCCCACTACCACGACCACGAGTACCGCGGGCTGGACGACGGCGGCCGTGAGGAGCTCGAGCGCTACATCCGCAACCGCGGCGACTACCCCGTCCTCGGCGAGCGCGCGGAGCGTGCGCGGGCCGGCGAGGAGCAGCGCGAGGAGGTGTTCAAGGAGGTCGTCGTGGAGAGCATCGCCAGCTGGATCGCGTTCGCGGAGGAGCGCCTGCGCGGCACCGGCACGCGCTGCTTCATCACGCCCGGCAACGACGACTACTGGGAGATCGACGCCCTGCTCGAGTCCTCCGACGTGGTCGAGTACGTCGAGGGCCGGCGCGTCGAGCTGGACGACGTGCACGAGATGATCACCACCGGGCACGCCAATCCGACGCCGTGGCAGACCCCGCGCGAGCTCGAGGAGCCCGCGCTGCGCGAGCGGATCGACGGGATGGCGCGGGACGTGCGGCGGCCGGAGAGCCTCATCGCCGTGCTGCACGTGCCGCCGCACGGGACCGACCTCGACCAGGCGCCGCAGCTGGATGCGGACTTCTCGATCCAGCTGGACTCCGGCGCGCCGCGCATGGGTCCGGTCGGTTCGACGGCGGTCAAGGAGTTCATCGAGGCGAGCCAGCCGCTGCTGAGCCTCCACGGGCACGTCCACGAGTCGCGCGCGGTACAGCGCATCGGCCGCACGACGTGCGTCAACGCGGGATCCGTCTACACCGAGGGCACGCTCTACGGGGCCCTCGTGACGCTGGGCGACGAGCAGGTCGAGACCGTCCAACTCGTCGCCGGTTGAGAAAGGGAACAGGGAACACACAGATGGAAGAACGTCACGAGATCCTCTTCGAGCCGATCCAACTCGGTCCGAAGGTCATGAAGAACCGCTTCTGCCAGGTGCCGCAGTGCAACGGCACCGGCTCGGACCGCCCTCAGGGCCAGGCGGCCCACCGCGGCCTCAAGGCCGAGGGCGGCTGGGGCGCTGTGTTCATCGAGTACTGCTCGATCCACCCCGAGGCGGACGGCGTGACGCGGATCTCGGCGCGCCTGTGGGACGAGGACGACGTGCGCAACCTCGCGCTCACGTGCGACAGCATCCACGAGGGAGGCGCGCTGGCGGGCGTCGAGCTGTACTACGGCGGCCCGACCACGAGCTGCCAGGAGTCGCGCTCGGTGCGCAAGGCGCCCTCGCAGATCGCGGGCAACATCGAGCAGCTGACGTATCCGCAGACGATGGACCTCGACGACATCCGCGAGGTCCAGGGCCACTACGTGCGCGCCGCCGAGCTGGCGCGCCGCGCCGGCTTCGACATCGTCTACATCTACGCCGCGCACGAGATGCTTCCGTCGGAGTTCCTCTCGCCGATGTTCAACAAGCGCACGGACGAGTACGGCGGC
>DASVFS010000288.1:0-24936 GCA_036379915.1 Conexibacter sp.
GCGCCGCCGGCGTCGCGGCCGGCTCGTCGCCTGGGGCACCGCCGGCGGAGCCGGTGGTCGGGATCGCGAGCTCGAACGCCTGGCCGCGGTAGCGCAGCTCGTACGTCGCCGAGATCGCCACCTCGCCGCCCGCGTCGCCGAGCGCGGCGCGCGCGGCGTGCGCCAGCTCCGCCACGTCGGCGGCGACCGCCTCGGCGGTCAGGGCGCCGCCGCTGCGCAACACGCTGCGCTGCGCGTCGCGCCGGCGCGGCGCGACGACCAGCCCGAGCGCGGCCAGCACGCCCGAGGCGCGCGGCGCGAGCACCCGGGCGATCCCCAGCTCCTCCGCGATCGCGACGGCGTGCAGCGGGCCGGCGCCGCCGAACGCGACGAGTGCGTGGTCGCGTGGGTCGATCCCGCGCTCGACCGTCACGACCCGCAGCGCGCGCAGCATCTCGGCGTTCGCGACGCGCACGATCCCCGCGGCGCAGGCGAGCACGTCGAGCCCGAGCTGCGCGGCGAGCGCGCCGACCGCGCGCTCGGCGGCGGCGCGGTCGAGCGCCACGCCGCCGGCGAGCGGCACGTCGCCGGGCAGGTGGCCGAGCAGCAGGTTCGCGTCGGTGACGGTCGGCTCTTCGCCGCCGCGGCCGTAGCACGCGGGTCCCGGCACGGCGCCCGCCGAACGCGGGCCGACGCGCAGCGCGCCGCCGGCGTCGCGCCACGCGATCGAGCCGCCGCCGGCGCCGACCGTGTGGACGTCGAGCGTCGGCAGCGCGATCGGCCGGCCCGCGATCTCGCTCCCGCTCGCCTCGGCGACGGCGCCGTCGCGGACCACGCACACGTCGGCGGACGTGCCGCCCATGTCGAGGCACAGCGCGCGCTCGGCGCCGGCCGCGCGCGCGGCGAAGGCGGCTCCCGCCGCGCCCCCGGCCGGTCCCGACAGGACCGTCCAGGCGGCGTGTCCGGCGGCGCGCGGCAGGTCCGTCAGCCCGCCGTTGGACTGCATGATCGCCGGCTCCGGCAGCCCCGCCGCGCGGGCGCGCTCGGCGAGCCGGCGCAGGTAGCGGCCGAGCAGCGGGGAGAGCGCCGCGTCGACCTCGGTCGTCGCCGCGCGCTCGTACTCGCGGAACGTGCCGACGACCTCGTGCGAGAGCGAGACGTGCGCATCCGGGAGCGCGGCGGCGAGCGCGTCGCGGATCCGCCGCTCGTGCTGCGGGTGGCGGTAGGCGTGCAGCAGGACGACCGCAACGGCCTCGGGCTCCGCGGCGGCGACGGCGTCCGCGAGCATGCGCGCGCCGTCGTCGCTCAGCTCGCGCAGCGGGCCGTCGGGCGTCATGCGCTCCGGCGCGCCGAAGCGCAGCTCCGGCGGCGCGAGCGGCGCCGGGCGCGTCGCGCACAGGCGGTAAAGCTCGGCGCGTGCCTGGCGGCCGAGCTCGACGAGGTCGGCGAAGCCCTCGGTCGCGACGAGGGCGGTGCGCGCATGGCGGCCCTCCAGCAGCGCGTTCGTCGCCACGGTCATGCCGTGCGCGAACGCGCTGACGTCGCGCGCCTCGCGGCCGGCGCGCGCGAGCGCCGCCTCGACCGCGGCCATCACGCCGCGCGACTGATCCTCCGGCGTCGTTGGCGCCTTGGCCGTGACGAAGACACCGTCGCCGAGCAGGACGGCGTCCGTGAACGTCCCGCCGACGTCGACTCCCAAGAGCACGGCGCCAGCTTACGTGGCGCCTGCCCGGTGGGTCAGGCGGCGGCCAGCTCGCGCTCTTCGACCAGTTCCTCGGTCTCCGCCAGGTGCTGGTGCGACGGGCAGTAGCCGTTGTGGGGGAGAGGCATGCGCTGGCAGGGGGTGCCCTTGCGCGTCGTCGCACGGCACTGCAGCGGGTTCCCCGCGAGGTCGTAGCCGGTCATCGGCTGACGCGCGAGGAAGTCGTCGGCGAGCGTGATGTAGCGCTCGATCACGCGGTATATCCGGGCCTGGGAGGACATGGGGAAGTAGGGCCGGATGTCGTTGAAGAGCGTGCGCGCCGGACGAGCGAAGTAGTGCCTGTCGGTGGCGAGGCGCTCGATCGCCGCCTCGCACGCGCGCAGCACGCGCTCGTGGTTCGTGACCCCGGTGACGCTGCCCGGGCTGTCTTCGACGATCTCGTTCGCGAGCTCGCGATAGATCGCGCGACTGAAGCGGTACATGACGGCTGGCCCTCTCCTTCTCTTTCCCCGTGCCGGACTCCCCTTGGCCGGCGCAGCATCTCACCGGGGTGTGAAGCTCAGGGCCCTGGACTATTAACCGCGCGTTAAGTTGAAACGTCTGCGTTCGTTTGTCAGACGGCTGACAAACGCTTGCGTTCTTCTGCAAGCACGGCGGGCGATTGTCGCCCGTTCGGGGCGATCAAGCCCAGTGCTCGCGCACCGGTGCGTCCGCGCCGCGAACGACGGTGTGATGCTCGTCGAGCATCGGGTCGCGCTGCGGGAAATCCCTCCGGAGATGCGCCCCGCGGCTCTCTTCGCGCGCCAGCGCGCAGGCGCCGACGAGCCGCACGAGCGGGTGCGGGTCCTCCAGCAGCGTGCTCAGGCCGTCCGCGTCGCGCTCGATCCCGGCGTGCCGCCACAGCCCATCGCGGCTCGCCTGCGCCAGCTGCGGGCGCGGCAGCGCCGGGACCGGACCGGGCGGGACGGACGGCCGCGGCTCGGCGAGCGCGGCGAGTGCCGCCCGGCGGCCGAACACGAAGCACTCGCTGAGGCTGTTCGACGCCAGGCGGTTGGCGCCGTGCAGGCCGGTGCACGCGCACTCGCCGACGGCGTACAGGCCGGGGACGGTGGCGCGCCCCTCGAGGTCCGTCGCGATCCCGCCCATCGTGTAATGGGCCGCCGGCGCGACCGGCACGAGGTCGCGCGCCGGGTCTATCCCGCTGCGCCGCAGGACCGAGACGACGTTCGGGAACAGCGCCGGGTCGACCGCGCGCATGTCGAGCCCGACGGACGGCGCGTCCGTGTCGCGCATGCGGCGCGCGACCGCGAGCGCCACCTCGTCGCGCGGGGCCAGCTCGTCGACGAAGCGCTCGCCGCCGGCGTCGAGCAGCAGCGCGCCCTCGCCGCGCACGGCCTCCGTCACGAGGAAGCCGTCGGCGCCGTTGGCGGCGACGACGGCCGTCGGATGGAACTGCGTCATCTCGAGATCCGCCAGCGCCGCGCCGGCGGCGTGCGCCAGCACCATCCCGGCGCCGACCGCGCCGACCGGGTTCGTCGTGCGCGACCACAGCGCCGCGGCGCCGCCGGTCGCGAGCACGACCGCGCGCGCGGACACGAGCCGCTCGTCGTGCAGGCGCACGCCGACGCAGCGGCCCGCGAGCATCGGCAGCGCGACCGCGCGGCAGTCCTCGAGCACGGCGATCCGCTCGTGCTCGGCGACGAGCGCCGACAGCTGGCGCGTCACGCGGCGGCCGGTCGCGGCGCCGCCCGCGTGCACGATGCGGCGCACCGAGTGCCCGCCCTCCAGCCCGAGCGACAGCCGCCCGCGGCGGTCGGCGTCGAAGCGCACGCCGAGCCGTTCGAGGTCGCGGACGGCGGCCGGCGCTTCGCTCGTGAGGATCTCGGCGGCGCCGCGCCGGACGGTGCCGCGGCCGGCGCGCAGCGTGTCCTCGAGGTGGCGCTCGCGCGTGTCGTCGAGCGCGAGCACGGCGGCGAGTCCGCCCTGCGCCCAATAGCTGGCCGACTGCGCGAGCGGGGTCGCGCTGACGAGCGCGACGCGGCCGCCGGCGGACGCGGCGGTCAGCGCGGCGTAGAGCCCGGCCGCGCCCGCTCCCACCACGGCGACGTCGGCTTCGATCGTGGTGGGCCCCGCCATCTCGGCAAGTACCGTACTCGCATGGGTCGCCCGGTCTACATCTCGCACGCGGCCTCGCTCGCGCACGACACCGGGGCGCATCCCGAGCGCGCCGCGCGCATCGTCGCGATCGAGCAGGAGCTGGCGCGCCACGACTGGCTGGGAATGGAGCGGCTCGAGGCGCCGGCGGTCGCGCTCGAGACGCTCACCGCGGTCCATCCGGCGTCGCACGTGCGCGGGATCGAGGAGCTGTGCCTCGCGGGCGGCGGCCACATCGACACCGACACGTTCGTCGTCGAGGCCTCCTACGAGGCGGCGCTGCGCGCGGCTGGCGGCGCCGTACGGCTCGTCGACCTGCTGTGCAGCGACGCGGCGCCGAGCGGCTTCAGCGCGTTGCGCCCGCCCGGCCACCACGCCGAGCCGGAGCGGGCGATGGGCTTCTGCCTGTTCGGCAACGTCGCCGTCGCGGCGCAGCACGCGCTCGACGCGCACGGGCTCGAGCGCGTGCTCGTGGTCGACTGGGACGTCCACCACGGCAACGGCACGAGCGCCGCGTTCCACGCCTCCCCGCAGGTGCTGTTCGTCTCGCTGCACGAGTCGCCGCTGTATCCGGGGACCGGGCCGGCGAGCGACGTCGGCAGCGGCGCCGGCAGCGGCTTCACCGTCAACCTGCCGGTCGCGGCGGGCGTCGGCGACGCGCTCTACGCCTCGCTGCTGGAGCACGTCGTCGTTCCGCTCGCGCTGGCCTACGCGCCGCAGCTCGTGCTGATCTCGGCCGGCTTCGACGCGCACCGCGACGACCCGCTCGCCGGCGTCGCGCTGACGGAGGACGGCTTCGCCGCGCTGACGGGCACGTTGCGCCGCCTCGCCGCCGAGCTGGAGGCGCCGATCGGAGCCGTGCTGGAGGGCGGCTACGACCTGCGCGCGCTCGCCGCCTCGACGGCGGCGACGCTGCGGGTGCTGACGGCGGCCGACCCGCCGCCGGCGCGCGACGTGCCCACGATGCCCGAGGCGCGTGCCGCCGCCGCGCGGCTCGCGGCCCACTGGCCGGCGCTGGCCGGCGTCTGAGCGGCCGCTATCTCAGCGCGTTCGCCGGCAGGCGGATTCTCGTGCCGGGGATCGTGAACGTTCTCTGCGTCGCGGTGCCCGACGGGGTCGTCGACCCGGGCGTCGTCGCCGCGGGCGCGGTCGTCGTGGGGACCGTCGGCGTCGTCGCGGCCGGCGTCGTGATCGTCGGGACGGTGGCCGCAGGCGTGCTCGCGGCCGGGGCGGTCGCGGGGACGGTGACGGTCGTCGGGGCCGGCGCCGACTCCGGCGCGTCGAGCAGCGTCACGAGCGCGACCGTGATGCCGGCGGCGAGCAGCGCCAGCAGCACGGCCGTCAGCGCGATCGGCATGCGCCAGCTCGGCGGCGGGTGGACGCGCGTGCGCGCGGCCAGCCCGCATTCGAGGCACCAGCCCTGCGCGTCGCTCAGCGCGCTGCCGCAGCGCGGGCACAGCAGCGTGCCCGCGCTGGGCGAGGCGGGCGGCTGGCCGACCGCCGTCACGCCTGGGGACCGGGCCCGTCCGGCCCGCTCGCCTCGGGGCTCCCCGCCGACTGCGGCGACGCCGGCGCAGGCGGCGGTGCCAGCGGCACCTGGGCGGCCGGGCCCTGGACGGCGCCGCCGAAGGCCGCCCCGCAGTTCGAGCAGAACTTGTCGGCGCTGCCGTAGATCGCGAAGCAGCGCGGGCACGTGCCGCCGATCCCCGGCTCGCGCACGTCGCGCAGGTCGCGCCGCTCGTCGAGCGCCTGCTCGAGCGCGCGCAGCTCGTCGTCGCAGGCGCGGATCTGGTCGAGCTTCTGGGCCAGCAGGTCGTCGCGCTTGCGCTCGAAGCGGCGCAGGTCGAAGACGAGGCCGCCGAGGTCGCGCACCTGCAGCTCGCGCAGCTTGCGCAGGTAGCGCAGCCGCCGCCGCATGCGCCCGCGCGCGCGGAAGCCGGGCCGGCGCGGGGCCGGCTCGGCGACGACCGGCGGCGTCGCCGGCGCCGCGATCGGCGCGAGCCGCGTCGTCAGGTCGATCGTCGGCGGCGGAGGCTCGGTCGGCGGGGCCGCCGGTGGCTGCACGGCCTGGGAGGCGCTCGGCGCCGGCTCGACGGGGTCCATCCGCTCCGTCGGCTGGTCGCCGACGGGCACCTCGGCGGTCGCTTGGTCGTCGGACTCGCCGGGACGGTCCGCCTGCCGGCGCGCGATGCGTTCGAACATGCCGCTCATCGGTCGGGGGACGCCGAATTCCCTGCACGGACGGCGCCTCGGCGGCGAGTATACCCCCGGCTGCCGCTCATCCCTCTGCTTTCCGCCGCGATCCCCCGCCACGCGACGACCACCCGTTCGGCCATCCGCTCGGCCGAGAACAGCTCGGCGCGCGCGCGGCCGGCGACGCGCGCGTCGGCGTCGGCGAGATGCGGGGCGAGCGCGCGCCGCCAGGCGTCCGGCTCGAAGGCGCCGCAGTGCGCGCCGGCGATCCCGTCGAGCGCGAGCGGCGCGATCCCGACGGGCGTCGCGAGCACCGGCACGTCGCACGCGAGCGCCTCGAGCACGGCGAGCCCGAAGCCCTCGCGCTCGGACGGCACGAGCACCGCGTTCGCCGCGTTGACCCACAGCGGCACCTCGTCGGGGTGGACGTCGCCGAGCGTCAGCAGCGGCACCTCGCCCGCGGCTGCGCGGGCGCGGTCGAAGCGCTTCTCCGCGCGCGCCGGGTCGGCCGGGAACAGCAGGCAGGGCGCGTCGGGGTCGAGCCCGAGCCGCGCGCGCGCCTCTGCGCGCGGCAGCGGGCGGAAGCGCCGCAGGTCGACGCCGCACGGCAGCACCGCGACGCGTCGCCGCGTGCCCGCGCCCGGCAGCCGCTCGCGCGCGAGCGACGCCGAGACGGTCGCCGCGAGGTCGACGAGCCGCAGCGCGGCGCGGCTCAGCCGGCCGCTGCGCGGGTGCGCGAGGTCAGTCCCGTGGAACGTCACGACGTGCGGCGCGCCGCGCAGCGCGAGCGCCGGCCAGGCGGTCAGCCCGAAGTGCGCGTGGATCACGTCGAAGCGCTCGCCGCCCCAGCGCCGGCGCAGGTCGCGCGCGGCGCGCGGATACGAGCGCACGCCGGGCGGGAAGGCGAACAGCTCGACGTCGACGCCGTCGATGCGCCGCAGCGCCTCGACCTGGTCGAGCACGAAGCGCCCGAGCGCGGGACGTGCGGACGTCGGCCACATGTTCGTCACGACGAGCGCGCGCATCGGCTGCGCCAGCGTACTCCCGTGCGTATCTCGTCGCGATTGCGTGTAGCGCCTGCGCAGGTCGCGCCCGAACACTCGGCTGCGAATCCGACGTTCGACCAGGAGGACCAGGATGGTCTACCGACTGATGGGTTGGTTCCATGCACGGACGGTGCGGGCAGGAAGCGGAGAGCGCGGGCAGGGGACGGTCGAGTACGTCGCACTGATCCTGCTCGTCGCCGCGCTGCTCGCCGGCGTCGTCGCGGCCACGAAGGGCACGAAGTTCGGCACCGGCGGCATCGCCGACGCGATCGTCACGCAGATCAAGTCGGCGCTGAGAAACCTGAAATAGCCACGCGGCCCAGCCGGGCGTCCACCACGGACGCAGATCGGGCGGGTGGCAGTGAGGATGCACGTGCGACCGCCGAAAGGCGGTCGTGCGCGCACCCGGAGGGGCACCGCCGGCGAAGCCGGTGGTCCGGACCCGCCCGCCAACGGCGTTCGGGGAGAGCCCGTGCCACCATGTCGCGCATGTCGGCGACCGATCGCGAGCGCCCGATCGCCGTCTTCGACTCGGGCGTCGGCGGGCTCACTGTCCTGCATGAGCTGCTTGTGGCGCTGCCCGGTGAGGACTTCCTCTACCTCGGCGACACTGCCCGCTTCCCCTACGGCGACAAGACGGGCGAACAACTGCGCACGTTCGCGCTCGAGATTGCCGAACACCTGCTCGCGCGTGGCGCCAAGCTGCTCGTCGTCGCCTGCGGCTCGGCGACGGCGGCCGCGCTGCCGCTGCTGCGCGAGCGCCTGGCGGGCGGCGGCGTCGACGCGCTCGGCGTGATCGCGCCGGCTGCGGAGCTGGCGGTCGAGGCGACGCGCAGCGGGCGCATCGGCGTGCTGGCGACGCCGGCGACCGTCGCGAGCGGCGCCTTCGCCGACGCGATCGCGGCCGGCGACCCGCGCGCGCACGTCGAGAGCGTCGCCTGCCCGGACCTCGCGCCGATCATCCAGAGCGGCTTCCCGTTCGACGAGCGCGTCGTCGAGACGGTTCGCCGCTACACGGCGCCGCTGCGCGAGGCGGACGTCGACACGGTAGTCCTCGGCTCGACGCACTACCCGCTCGTGGCGCCGATGCTGCAGCGCATGCTCGGCCGCGGCGTGCGGCTCGTCAGCTCGGGAGAGGGGGTCGCGCGCGCCGTCGAGCGGACGCTGGAGCTGAACGACCTGTCGAGCCGGCGGACGACGGAGGGCGCGTACCGCTTCCACACGACCGGCGACCCCGAGGCGTTCCGCACGCTCGGCACGCGCTTCCTGCAGATGCCGCTCGGCGAGGTCGAGCGGGTGACATTGACCCCGCTGGAGGTGCCGGTGTGAGCAGTGGTGTGACGAGCGTCGAACGCAGCTATGGCCGTGCGCCGGGCGAGCTGCGCCCGGTCGAGATCGAGCCCGGCTTCGTCCGCAGCGCGACCGGCTCGGCGCTGATCTCGATCGGCGAGACGCGCGTGATCTGCACCGCCTCCGTGGAGGAGAGCGTGCCGAGGTGGATGGTCGGGAGCGGCAGAGGCTGGGTCACCGCGGAGTACGGCATGCTGCCGGCGTCGACCGGGCAGCGGAAGGCGCGCGACGTCAGCAAGGGCCGCGCCGACGGGCGCACGGTCGAGATCCAGCGGCTGATCGGCCGCTCGCTGCGCGGCGTCGTCGACTTCCAGGGGCTCGGCGAGCGCACGATCTACGTCGACTGCGACGTGCTGCAGGCGGACGGCGGCACGCGCTGCGCCTCGATCACCGGCGGGATGGTCGCGCTGCGGCTGGCGTGCGAGCGGCTCGTCGCCGAGGGCAAGCTGGAGCGCGTCCCGCTGAGCGGCAGCGTCGCCGCCGTCTCGGTCGGGATCGTCGACGGCACGCCGTTGCTCGACCTCGACTACCCCGAGGACTCGACCGCCGAGGTCGACGCGAACGTCGTGATGACGGCCGACGGCGGCCTCGTCGAGGTCCAGGCGACGGCCGAGCGCACGCCGCTCTCTCGCGCGCACCTCGACGAGCTGCTGGCGCTTGCGGCGGACGGGATCGAGCGCTTGCGCGAGCTCCAGGACGCGGCTGTCGCGTAGCGCCGTGCGGCTCCTGCTGGCGACGCGCAACGCCCACAAGCTGCGCGAGTTCGCGCGGCTGGCGGAAGGGCGGGGTGGGGGACCGATCTCCATCGACCCGCTGCCGGACGACGTCGAGCTGCCGCCGGAGGACGGCGCGACGTTCGCCGACAACGCGCTCGGCAAGGCGCGCGCCGCCGCGGCCGCGACCGGCCGGGTCGCGATCGCCGACGACTCGGGGATCGAGGCGGCCGCGCTCGGCGGCCGACCCGGGATCCGCTCGGCGCGCTACGCGGGCGAGCACGCCACCGACGAGCAGAACCTCGCCAAGCTGGTGCGCGAGGCGCCCGCCGGCAGCCCGCTCGCGTACGTCTGCGCGCTCGCCTACGTCGATCCCGCGAGCGGCGAGGAGCGCGTCTTCGAGGCGCGCTGCACCGGCACGCTCGCGGCCGACCCGCGCGGCGAGCGAGGCTTCGGCTACGACCCGGCGTTCCTGCCCGACCACGGGGTACCCGACCGCACGATGGCCGAGTTGAGCGACGCCGAGAAGGACACGATCAGCCACCGCGGGCGCGCCGTGCGCGCGCTGCTCGCCTGGCTGCCGGATCGATGATGGGCGCCGTCCAGCATCCGGACGCGCAGCGCAAGCGACGGGCGGCGGGGCTGTCGATCGTCTCCAACGTCACGCTGATCCTGCTCAAGCTCGCGGCTGGCGTCGTGACGGGCTCGGTGGCGATCATCACCGAGGCGATCCACTCGAGCATCGACCTGATGGCCTCGGTGATCGCGTACTTCTCCGTGCGCAAGGCGGGCGAGCCGGCGGACGAGTCGCACCGCTACGGCCACGACAAGATCGAGAACCTCGCCGCGGCGATCGAGGGGATGCTGATCCTCGTCGGCTCGGGGATCATCGTGTTCGAGTCCGTGCGGCGGCTGGTCGCCGGCGGCAGCGTCGACCACCTCGGCTTCGGCATCGCCGTCGTCGGCTTCTCGGCGGTCGCGAACCTCGTCGTCTCGGCGGTCATCGCGCGCACCGCGCGCGAGACCTCCTCGCCGGCGCTGGACGGCGACGCCGCCCACCTGCGCACCGACGCTTACACCTCGATCGCGGTCGTCGCCGGGCTCGCGCTCGTCGAGCTGACCGGCGCGGAGTGGCTCGACCCGCTCGTCGCACTGTTCGTCGCCGCGGCGATCGTCCGCGCCGGGGTGGGGCTGCTGATGGGCTCCTCCCGCGTGCTCGTCGACGAAGCGCTGCCGGAGCAGGAGCGCGCCGCGATCCACGCCGAGGTCGTCGCGTTCGGCGATCGCGGCGTCGTCGGCTACCACCAGCTGCGCACGCGGCGGGCCGGGGCGCGGCGCTACGTCGACCTGCACCTGCAGTTCGAGGCCGGGACGTCGCTCGAGCAGGCGCACGAGATCGCCCATCGGATCCAGGATGCGATCGCGGCGCGTCTGGACGGTGCGGACGTATTGATCCATCTCGAGCCGGCGGACCGCGTGCGGCCGGGCACCGAGTGGGCGCGCGCCGACGGCGTCAGCGAAGGTTGATCGCGGCCGAGCAGGCGACCGCGAAGACGACGCCGGCATAGCCGACGTAGCCGCTCGCGAGCAGCAGCACGACCCCGATCAGGCAGCTGCCGACGGTCACGAGCCAGGCGATGCGCGAGAGCGGCACTCGCGTATTCTCGCCTGCCGGCATGACGGCTCCGCTGACGCCCGCGCTCGCGCTCGCCTGCCTGCAGGAGCTCTCGGTCGACGTGCGCGCGGCCGTCGTGCTCGATCCGGACGGCGTTCCGCTGGCGGGCGACGGGCAGCTCGCTGACCGCGCCCGCGCCCTGCTGGCGGGCGGAACGGCTCGGGTGGCGGCGGACGGACCGCTGCTCGCGGCGCGCACCCCAGGAGGCGGCGCTTTCGCGGTGCTTGCAGGGGATTTCGCGCTCCTGCCACTGCTCCGGCACGACCTCGCGCGGCTCGCCGAGGCGCTCGCCGACGAGCCGGAAACACGAGATTCCCCGTAACGACGGGCGATTCGGCGTTGTTCCCGTCCGCGAGGGTTGTTAGCTTCGGCCATCCCCCGAACACCTCGAAGGAGGAAGACGTGACGAAATCCGAGTTCGTCGACCAGGTCTCCGCGAACAGCGGGCTCAGCAAGAAGGATGCAGGCGATGCCGTCGACGCGGTCCTCCAGACGATCGAGGACGCGCTCAAGCGCGGCAGCGAGGTGACGTTCTCCGGCTTCGGGAAGTTCCACGTCGCCGAGCGCAGCGCGCGCGAGGGTCGCAACCCGAGCACGGGCGAGAAGATCCAGATCGCCGCCTCGCGCGTCCCGCGCTTCACGCCGGGGTCGGGCCTCAAGAAGGCCGTCAAGGGCTAGCACGCCGCCGCCGCGCGTCCCGACGCGCGTGCCGCGTGCCGTTCCTTCGGCCGGTCCCGTCGCCGCCGCTTGCGGTGGCGGGACCTGTCGTGGGGCGCCGAGGGCACAGCTAACATCGGCGCCCGATGGCAGACCGGAATCCCGCACGTCTGGCAGCGCCGCTCGCGCTGCTCGCGGCCGCCGTCGCCGTCGTGGTGGTCGTGATGGCGTCGAGGCCGGGCTCGACCGACAGCGGGCCGCCGCTGCCGAGACCGGCCGTCACGCAGCCGGCCAGACACAGCAGACCGAAGACGCCGCGCGCCTACGTCGTGAAGCCCGGCGACACGCTCACCGTCATAGCCGACAAGACGGGCGTGACGATCGAGGAGATCGAGCGGCTCAACCCGGACGTCGACCCGAACGCGCTGCAGACCGGCGAGCGCCTCGAGCTCACTCCGTGAGCGGGGCTCGCGCGCTCGCGTCGCGCGGGCTGCCATCCCTGCTCGCGGTCCTGGTCGCGCTGTGCGCGACTGCGGCGCTCGCAGCCGTGCCCGCGACGGCCGCCGTGCCCGCGCCCCCGTCGCTCGCCGCGCCGTCCGCGGCCGTGTTCGAAGCCTCGACCGGCCGGCCGGTGTTCGGCCGCGCCGCCGGGCAGCGGCGGCTGATCGCCAGCACGACGAAGATGATGACCGCCCTGGTCGCGGCGACGAGCGCGCCGCTCGACCGCGTCTGCACGGCGCCGCCGTACGCGGCCGGCCCGCTCGAGACGCAGATCGGCCTGCGCGCCGGCGAGCGCATGCGCGTGCGCGACCTGCTGCGCGCCGTCCTGCTGCCGAGCGCGAACGACGCCGCCGCGGCGCTCGCCGTCTGCGTCGCCGGCTCGCGCGCGGCGTTCGTCGCGCGCATGAACCGGCGTGCCGGCCGGCTCGGGTTGGCGCACACCCGCTACTCGACGCCGATCGGCTTGGACGATCCCGGCAACTACTCGACCGCGGCCGACCTCGTGCGGCTCGCGATCGCGCTGCGCGAGGTGCCCTTCCTGCGTCAGACGACGGACCTGCGCAGCGCCGTGCTGCGCAGCGGGGACCGGCCGCGCACGGTGGTCAACCGCAACGCGCTCGTGCAGCAGGTGCCGTGGGTCGACGGCGTCAAGACGGGCCACACGAACGCGGCGGGGTACATCCTCGTCGCCTCCGGCACGCAGCGCGGCACGACGTTCGTCGCCGCCGTGCTCGGCGACCCGTCCGAGAGCGCGCGCGACGCGGACGCGCTCGCGCTGCTGCGGTGGGCGTTCGCGAGCTTTCGCGTCGCGACCCCGGTCAGACGCGGCGTCGTCTACGCGCGTCCGCTGGTCAAGCACCGGCCGGACGCGCGCGTCGCCGTCGTCGCGGCGCGCGACGTGCGCGAGCTGCTGGCGCGCGACGCGCGCGTGCGGCTCGCGGTCGACGTGCCGAGAGAGCTGGAAGGGCCGCTGCCGGCGCGGGCCGTCGTCGGCAGCGTGACGGTGCGCGCGAACGGCCGCGCGATCGCGCGCGTCCCGCTCGTGACGCGCGAGCCCGTGCCCGAGGTGGGGTTGCTCGAGCAGGCCGGGCGAGCGCTGGGCGGCCCCGGTAGCCTGGTAGCCGTCGCGGCCCTGCTCGCCGGCGCGGGCGCCCTGCTCGCGCGAGTGCGCGGCGCGCGCCGTCGCGAGCGCCGGAAGGCGGACATGGAGACAGCATGATCATCACCGTCACGCTCAACACGGCGATCGACAAGACGCTCGAGGTGCCGAACTTCCGCATCGGCCGCCGCCACCGCTCCGTCGCCCAGGCGACGATGCCGGGGGGCAAGGGCGTGAACGTGGCGCGCGCGATCAAGCTGCTCGGCCGCCCGGTGATCGCGACCGGCTTCGCCGGCGGCTCGACCGGCACGCGCATCGTCGACGCGCTCACGGCCGAGTCGGTGCTGACCGACTTCGTGCGCATCGGCGAGGAATCGCGCACGAACACCGCCGTGCTCGACCCCACGACCGGCGTGCAGACGGAGATCAACGAGCGCGGCCCGGCCGTCACCGAGCGCGAGATGGAGCTGTTCCGCGACAAGCTGCTCTACCTCGCGAAGGGCGCGAAGCTGTGCGTCTTCGCCGGCAGTCTCCCGCGCGAGGTCGAGCCGAACGTCTACGGCGAGCTGATCAGGGAGCTGCGCAAGCTCGGCGTCGCGACCGTCGTCGACACCGACGGCGAGCCGCTGCGTCACGCCGTGCGCGCCGAGCCGGACGTCGTCTCGCCGAACGTGGGGGAGGCGGAGGAGCTCGTCGGCCACGAGTTCAACGACGAGGACGAGCGCGCGCTCGGCATCGCGGAGGTCGTCGAGCTGGGCGCGCGCGAGGCGATCATGACGGTGCCCGACGGCTGCTACGCGCACGTGCTCGGGGAGACGGGGCCGCAGCTCTACCGCGTGCGCGTCGCCGAGCAGGAGGCGCGCGCCGCCGTCGGCTCCGGCGACGCCTTCCTCGCCGGCTACGTCGCCGCGCGCTACGACGGCGGGACGCCCGAGGAGTGCCTGCGCTTCGGCGTCGCCTGCGGCGCCGAGTCGACGCAGCACTTCGGCGCCGGCGTGATCGACCCGCAGGCGGTCGAGCGGCTGCTGCCGACGGTCGAGGCGGTGCCGCTGGCGCTGCCGGCCGAGGTCTCCTGAGGCGAGGATGCGCCGGGCGCGCTGGTAGCATCGGACGCCCGGTGGTCGCCGTCCCCGCCGACGGCGTCACCTTCCCTCGACCCATACGGTGCAGCAATGGAGATAGAGATCGGCCGCGGTAAGAAGGCCCGTCGCGCGTACGGCTTCGACGACGTCGCGATCGTGCCCTCGCGGCGCACGCGCGACCCCGAAGACGTCGACATCTCCTGGACGCTCGGCCCGTACCGCTTCGAGCTGCCGCTGCTGGCGGCCGCGCTCGACGGCGTCGTCTCGCCGGAGACGGCGGGGATCATCGGCAAGCTCGGCGGTCTCGCGGTGCTCAACCTCGAGGGCATCTTCTGCCGCTACGAGGACGTCGACTCCCAGCTGGAGCGGATCGCGCATCTCGACCGCGACGAGGCGACGCGCGAGATGCAGGAGATCTACCGCGAGCCGGTCAAGCCGGAGCTGATCGCCCAGCGCGTGCGCGAGATCAAGGAGCAGGGTGTCGTCGTCGCCGCCTCGCTCACGCCGCAGCGCGTGCGCGAGCACTACGAGACCGCCCTCGAGGCGGGGCTCGACATCCTCGTGATCCAGGGAACCGTCGTCTCCGCCGAGCACGTCTCGACGGTCGCGGAGCCGCTGAACCTGAAGGAGTTCATCCGCGAGGTCCCGGTGCCGGTGATCGTCGGCGGTTGCGCCTCCTACCACACGGGCCTGCACCTGATGCGGACCGGCGCGGCCGGCGTGCTCGTCGGCGTCGGGCCGGGCGCGATCTGCACGACGCGCGGAGTGCTCGGGATCGGCGTGCCGCAGGCGACGGCGATCGCCGACGTCGCGGCCGCGCGCTCGCAGCACATGCTCGAGACGGGCGACTACGTGCGCGTGATCGCCGACGGCGGCATGAAGAACGGCGGCGACATCGCGAAGGCGATCGCCTGCGGGGCAGACGCCGTCATGCTCGGCTCCGCGCTCGCGCGCTCGTACGAGGCGCCGGGCCGCGGCTACAACTGGGGCATGGCGACGTTCCACCCGACGCTGCCGCGCGGCACGCGCGTGAAGACGCAGCAGAACGCGTCGCTCGAGGAGATCATCCACGGGCCGGCGCGTGAGAACGACGGCATGTTCAACCTGATGGGCGCGCTCAAGACCTCGATGGCCACCTGCGGCTACCGGGACATCGCCGAATTCAACCGCGCCGAGCTGATGGTCGCGCCCGCGTTGCAGACGGAGGGCAAGCACCTCCAGCGCGAGCAGCAGGTGGGGATGGGTTCGAATGGGCGAGCGGTCGCGCTCGTAAATGACTGACGGCCTCGCGAGCGACCTGCCGACCGCCGCGACGGCGGTGCACGACGGCGAGCCTGAAGCAGCCTCCGTCTCGGCGCCCCCGCCGGTGGCCACCGAAGAGGTCGTCGTGCTCGACTATGGCGGCCAGTACTCGCAGCTGATCGCGCGGCGCGTGCGCGAGTGCGGCGTGTTCTCGGAGCTGCTGCCGCATCACGTCGGCGCGGCGGAGGTCGCGCGCCGCAGACCGCGCGGCCTGATCCTCTCGGGCGGTCCCGCCTCCGTCTACGCGCCGGACGCGCCGAGACTCGACCCGGCGCTGCTCGAGCTCGGGATCCCCGTGCTCGGCATCTGCTACGGCATGCAGCTGCTCACGCGCGAGCTGGGCGGCGAGGTGCAGGGCGCCGAGGTGGGCGAGTTCGGCCGCTCCCAGCTGACGGTGACGGAGCCCGGCCGCCTGCTCGCCGGGCTGCCGGCCGAGCAGACGTGCTGGATGTCGCACCGCGACACCGTCTTCGCGCCGCCGCCCGGCTTCACCGCGCTGGCCTCGTCGAGCGAGTCGCCGGTCGCCGCGCTGGAGTCGGTCGAGCGCGGCATCTACGGGATCCAGTTCCACCCGGAGGTCGTCCACACCCCGTACGGCCAGGACATCCTCACGCGCTTCCTGCAAGACATTTGCAATTGCGAGCGCACGTGGAGCGCCGGCTCGGTGATCGAGGACCAGATCGCGCGGATCCGGGCGCAGGTCGGCGACGGGCGCGTGATCTGCGGGCTCTCCGGCGGCGTCGACTCGTCCGTCGCGGCGCTGCTCGTGCACCGCGCGATCGGCGACCAGCTCACGTGCGTCTTCGTCGACCACGGGCTGATGCGCAAGAACGAGGGCGACCAGGTCATCCTGGCCTTCCGCGACCACTTCAAGGTGCCCCTCGTCGCGGTCGATGCGGAGGACCGCTTCTTGGCGAAGCTGCAGGGCGTCACCGAGCCGGAGGCGAAGCGCAAGGCGATCGGCGAGGAGTTCATCCGCGTCTTCGAAGAGGAGGCGGCGAAGCTCGCGGCCGAAGGCGGGGGAGGCGCGCGCTTCCTCGTCCAGGGGACGCTCTACTCCGACGTGATCGAGTCCGGCGGGGGAACGGGTGCGGCGACGATCAAGTCCCACCACAACGTCGGCGGTCTGCCCGACGACCTCGAGTTCGAGTTGGTCGAGCCGCTGCGCGCGCTGTTCAAGGACGAGGTGCGCGCCGTCGGCGCCGAGCTCGGCCTGCCCGAGCGGCTCGTGTGGCGCCAGCCGTTCCCCGGCCCCGGCCTGGCGATCCGCGTCGTCGGCGGCGAGGCGACGAAGCAGCGGCTCGACACGCTGCGCGACGCCGACGCGATCCTGCAGGACGAGATCCGCAGAGCGGGCCTGTACCGCGAGCTGTGGCAGTCCTTCTGCGTGCTGCCCGATGTGCGCACGGTCGGCGTCCAGGGCGACGAGCGCACGTACGGCTACGTCGTCGTGATCCGCGCCGTCACGAGCGACGATGCGATGACGGCCGACTGGGCACGCTTGCCCTACGACCTGCTCGAGCAGATCGCCTCGCGCATGATCAACGAGATCCGCGAGGTCAACCGGGTGGTCTTGGACATCACCTCCAAGCCGCCCGGCACGATCGAGTGGGAGTAGGCGGCGGCGCCGCTCAGCGCGCGCGCAGCTCGGTCGTGAGCACGGGCGCGCTCGCGAGCGATTGGAAGACGACGCAGTAGCGCTCGGTCAGCTTCGTCAGCGTCGCGAGCTGGTCGTCGGTCGCGTCGGCGTCGAGCTCGAAGGTGAGCCGGATCGCGCGGAAGCCGACGGGCGCGTCGCGATCGACGCCGAGCGTGCCGCGGAAGTCGAGGTCGCCCTCGGCGCGGACGGCGCCGCCCCGGATCGGGATCTCGAGCGAGGTCGCGACTGCGCGCAGGGTCACGCCCGCGCAGGCGACGAGCGCCTCGAGCAGCATGTCGCCCGAGCACAGCAGCGTGCCGTCGCCGCCGCTCGCGGGATGCAGGCCGGCCTCGGCGAGCGCGCGACCGGTCTGCACCGAGCACGACACGCCGTCGCCGAGCGAGCCGGTCGCGCGGAGCGTCACGACCGCCGCCTCCGCCTCCTCGCGGTAGCGCTCCTTCAGCGGCGTCTGAAGCGCCCGCAGCTCGTCGCGGTCCATGGCGGGCAGCCTACGCGTCCGCGCGCTCGTCGTCGCGCGGCCGCGGTTCCCGGCCGTCGAGGTAGCCGCCCGGCCGGCGTCGTCCCTCCGGATGCAGCAGCGAGACGAGCAGCACCAGCACGGCGACGCCCAGCACGATCAGGCCGAGAATCGCGGGCAGGGACATGCCCGCAGGCTACGCGGTCGCGCGTCTGCGCGAGGTGGCGCTCAGCTGACGCGGTCCCACGCCTTCAGCGTGGGCAGCGGGTCGACCGGGGAGCCGCCGCGGTACCAGCCGGGCGCGGTCCACAGCTCGAAGTGCAGGTGGCACGCGCTCGCGTCGCCCGTCTCGCCCACGACGCCGATCGGCTGCCCGGTCTCGACGCGCTGGCCTCTCCTGACCGTCGCCGGCGCGCGCAGGTGCGCGTACATGTGGCTCTCGCCGGTGATCGGGTCCCGGATCACGAGGTAGTTGCCGGCGAGCGCCTGGAACGCGCGCTGGACCACGACGCCGCCGCGCGCGGCGACGAGCGGCGTGCCGCAGTCGGCCATCACGTCCGGGCCCTGGTGCGAGTGCCCGGCGCGGCTGGCGCCGAAGCCGGCGGCGCCCTGCCCGTAGTCGTGCGGGCCCCGCACGGGGAAGACGGCCCCGACGAACGTGAAGGTCTTCACGCCGGCCGATCCGGGCGGCGGCGCGGCCGCCTCGGGCGAGGCGCCTCCGCCGCCGGCCTCGGCGCTCGCGGTGCTCGACGCGCCGGCGCCGGCGAGCGCGATCCGCAGCTGGTAGCGGCCGTCGAGCGCGAGGCCGCTTCTCGCGCGCCCGCTCCAGCGGACCTTCTGCGTCGCTTCGGGCGCGACGGTGCGCTCGTCGGTGAAGACGGAGTAGCCGTCGGCGAGGCGGACGACGTCGACGCGCACCTGCTGCGGGCTGCGTGCGTGGGAGACGTACGTGAGCGTCGCGGCGCTCACGGCGCGCTTGGAGATCCTGCGGAAGCTGACGCCGGCCGCCAGCTGCGGGAGCGCGGCGACGGGGGTGAGGAGGGGAGCCGCCTGCGCCGGCGCGCTCAGCGTGCGCGCGGGAGTCGGCTGGGCCATCCCGGCGCCGCCCGTCCCGGCCGCCGCGGTCGCCGCGCCCGCGCCGAGGAGCGCGGCGGCGGCACAGATCGTCGTCGTCGCGGGGCGAACCCGCATTCCGCGCAGCATCGTGGTGCGATGCCCTTTCGTCGCGGCCTACGGGGTTAGCTGACGGGCTCGCGCTTGAAAGGTCCGCGCTACCGAGCGGCAGTGCTCGGATTCGCCCCTCGACGCCGGTGCGGCAACACCGCCGTCATTGGGTTCCCCGCTCCCTCCGGCACGAGGAGGGACTCGGCGCTGGCTTGTGGAACGCGCGGCAGTATAACCACGGCCCCCGGACGGACGGCCGCGCGCGCCGGCGCCGCTGGTCCCGGCGCGCCGCCGCGGAGGTCGGTCGTCGCGACCGCGACGGATTCCCTATCATGGGCGACCGCCGCGCCACCAGGGCGTGGCTTCTCTCATGCCATGAAGACCTACGTCGCCACTCCAGCCGACCGCGAGCGCAACTGGTTGCTCGTCGACGCGACCGGGCTCACGCTCGGCCGCCTCGCGACCCAGATCGCCGACGCGCTCCGCGGGAAGAACAAGCCCACGTACACCCCCCACATCGACACCGGCGACTTCGTCGTCGTGGTCAACGCCGAGAAGATCTCGGTCTCGGGGAACAAGCGCGCCGACAAGCGCTACTACCGCCACTCGGGCTACCCGGGCGGCCTGCGCTCGCGCACGCTCGAGGAGATGCTCGACCGCCGGCCCGAAGAGGTCATCCGGCTCGCGGTCAGGGGGATGCTGCCCCGCAACCGCCTCGCCCGCAAGCAGCTCACGAAGCTGAAGGTGTACGCCGGCCCGGAGCATCCGCACGCCGCCCAGCAGCCGCAACCCATGGAGATCGCCTCGTGACCGACGTCGAGCAGCCTGAGGACGAGCAGCGCACCCCGGAGACCGACGCGCCCGCCGAGGAGCCCGTCGCCGCCGAGGAGGCGCCCGCCGCCGAGGCCGCGAGCGACGCGCCCGAGCCGGCCGCCGAGGCCGAGGCGCCGGCGGACGAGCCGGCTGCGGAGCCGGTCGCCGAGGCGGCCGCGCCCGCCGACGAGCCGGCCGCCGTGGAGCCGCAGGCCGAGCAGCCCCCGGCAGCCGCCGCGCCCGCGGCCGAGGAGGAGCTGATCGAGGAGACGCCGCGCGTCAAGCCGGAGATCCCCGGCGCCGACCTCGTGCCGGACATCGTCCCCGAGGGCGGCGTCGCGCTCGGCGAGTCCGCCTCGCAATACGACGAGGATCAGGAGCCCGCGCCCACCGCGGCCGCCGACGGCGAGGACGAGGAGCCGGAGGCGCAGCCGATCTCCGGCGCCGCGATCTCGCTCGCGAGCGGCGCCCGCTACACGGCGACGGGCAAGCGCAAGACGGCCGTCGCGCGCGTCACGCTCAAGCCGGGCAGCGGCGAGTACGTCATCAACGGCAAGTCGCTCGAGGCGTTCTTCCCGCGGCCCACGCTCCAGCGCAACATCCGCCAGCCGCTCGAGACGGTCGGCTACGAGGCGCGCATGGACGTGATCGCGAAGCTGCACGGCGGCGGCGTCTCGGCGCAGGCCGGCGCGCTGCGCCACGGCATCTCGCGCGCGCTGCTGGAGGCCGACCCGAACCTGCGCGGCGAGCTCAAGCGCCGCGGCTTCCTCACGCGCGACGCGCGCGCGAAGGAGCGCAAGAAGGCCGGCCTCAAGAAGGCCCGCAAGCGGCCGCAGTTCTCGAAGCGTTAGCTTCTCCGCCGTGGCCCGGCGGTTGTTCGGCACGGACGGCGTCCGCGGCGTCGCAGGCGAGTTCCTGACGGCGGAGCTGACGCTCGCGCTCGGGCGCGCCGCCACGGCGCGTGGCGGGGGCGGGGCGCGGGATCCGCGTTCCGACCGCCCCCGCGTGCTCGTGATCCGCGACACGCGCGCGTCCGGCGAGATGCTGGAGGCGGCGGTCGCCGCCGGAATCGCCGCGGCCGGCGGCGTCGCGCTGCTCGGCGGCGTGCTGCCGACGCCGGCCGCGCCGCTCCTGATCCGCCGCTACGGCTTCGACCTCGGCGTCGTGCTGAGCGCCTCGCACAACCCGTGGCGCGACAACGGCGTGAAGTTCTTCGGCGCCGACGGCGACAAGCTGTCGGACGCGGTCGAGGAGGAGATCGAGGCGCTGCTGGAGGAGCCGGCATCCGCCGTGGAGCCCGGTGGCGTCGCGCAGCTGCACGGCACGCTCGAGGACTACCTGCGCGAGCTGCAGGTGCGCTTCGCCGACCTCGACCTGCACGGTCGCCGCATCCTGCTCGACTGCGCGAACGGCGCGACCTACCGCGCCGCCCCGGAGATCTTCCGCCGCCTCGGCGCCCACGTCGACGTGCTCGCGGACGCGCCGGACGGGCGCAACATCAACGACGGCTGCGGCTCCACGCACATCGACCAGCTCGCCGACGCGGTCAGCGCCGGCGGGCACGACGCCGGCTTCGCGTTCGACGGCGACGGCGACCGCGTGCTCGCGGTCGACCGCGACGGCGCGGTCGTCGACGGCGACGAGCTGATCGCGCTGGCGGCGCTGCATCTGCGCGGGCAGGACAAGCTGCCCGGCAACGGGGTCGCCGTGACCGTGATGACGAACTACGGCTTCCACACGGCGATGGCGGCCGCCGGGATCGAGGTCGCGACGACGGCCGTCGGCGACCGTTACGTGCTCGAAGCGCTGCGCGAGCGCGGCTGGGCGCTCGGCGGCGAGCAGTCCGGCCACATCATCGAGCTCGGCTTCGCGCCCTCCGGCGACGGGATCGCGAGCGCGCTGCTGACGCTCGAGGCGCTCGGCGGCGGCGACCTCGCGGAGCGCCACGCGATGGAGAAGCTGCCGCAGACGCTCGTGAACGTGCGCCTGCCGGACCGCGCGGCCGTCGAGCGCGCGGCCGCCGGCGACGAGATGGTCGCGGCGGTCGAGCGCGAACAGGACGCGCTCGCCGGGCGCGGGCGCGTGCTCGTGCGCGCCTCCGGCACCGAGCCGCTGCTGCGCGTGATGGTGGAGGCGCCGAGCGCCGACGAGGCCGAGGCCGTCTGCGGCCGCCTCGTCGAGAGGGCGCAGGCCTCCGCCGTCGAAGTGACTCCATAGGCCCATGTCCGCGCCGCGGCGCGTGTACTAGGCTCTTTCGCGTCCCCACGGAGGTTCCCCATGTGCGGCATCGTCGGCTACGTCGGCGCCCGTCCGGTCCGCGAGCAGCTGCTCGCCGGCCTCGAGAAGCTCGAATACCGCGGCTACGACAGCGCCGGCATCTCCGTCCTGAACGGCGAGAACGTCGACTCCGTGCGCGCGGTCGGGAACCTGCAGGCGCTGCGCGCGGCGCTCGACGCGCGGGCGGGTGGGGCCGATTCCAGTGAGGCGCAGCCGCAGACGGCCGTCGCGCTCGCCGAGCCCGGCACCGGCATCGGCCCCACGCGCTGGGCGACGCACGGCCGCGTGAGCGAGCGCAACGCGCATCCGCACACGGACGCCGAGGACCGCGTCCACGTCGTCGTCAACGGGATCGTCGAGAACTACGTCGCGCTGCAGCGCCAGCTCCAGGCCGAGGGCGCGCGCTTCTCGTCCGAGACGGACGCCGAGGTGATCGCGCACCTGATCGCCAAGCACTACGACGGCGACCTGCCGGCGGCCGTGCGCGCCGCCTACGGCGAGCTCGTCGGCCACTTCGCGTTCGTCGCGATGACGGTCGCCGAGCCGGGCGTGCTCGTCGGCGCGCGGCGCGAGTGCCCGCTCGTCGTCGGGCGGGGCGAGGACGAGCAGTTCCTCGCCTCCGCGGTGCCGGCGTTCCTCGCCCGCACGAGGCGCGTGCAGTACATCGAGGACGGCGAGATCGTCGTGCTGCGCCCGTCGGGCGTCGAGTTCTCGACGGCGGACGGGACGCCCGTCGAGCGCGCGGTCGTCGAGATCGACTGGGACGCGGAGACCGCCGAGAAGGGCGGCTACGAGACGTTCATGCTGAAGGAGATCCACGAGCAGGCCGACGCGGTCGCCGAGACGGTCGCGGACCGCACCGCGCGCGGCGACGGCGTGGACCTCGGCGACCTCGGCGCGATCGACGACGCGTTCCTGGCCGACGTGCGGCGGATCGTCGTCGTCGCCTGCGGCACCTCCTACCACGCCGGCCTGATCGGCCGCTACGCGATCGAGGAGTGGGCGCGCGTGCCGGTCGAGATGGACATCGCGTCCGAGTACCGCTACCGCAACCCGGTGGTGGGGAAGGGCGACCTCGTCGTCGGCATCTCGCAGTCGGGCGAGACGGCCGACACGCTCGCGGCGATGCGGCTCGCGCGCTCGCGCGGGGCGACCGTGCTGGGGATCACGAACGTGATGGGTTCGCAGATCACGCGCGACGCCGACGGCGTCCTGTTCACGCGCGCGGGCCTGGAGATCGGCGTCGCCGCGACGAAGACGTTCGTCAGCCAGGTCGCCGCGATGTTCCTGCTGGCGCTGCGGCTCGCCGAGCTGCGCGAGACGCTGCCGCCCACGCGGCTGAGCGAGCTGGTCGGCGCGCTCAAGCACCTGCCGCACCACATCGCCGAGCTGCTGGAGCGCGACGGCGCGCAGATCGAGGCGATCGCGCAGATGCACCACCGCTCCGACTTCTTCCTCTACCTCGGCCGCCACGTCGGCCTGCCGGTCGCGCTCGAGGGCGCGCTGAAGCTGAAGGAGATCTCCTACATCGCCACTGACGCGTACGCCGCGGGGGAGATGAAGCACGGGCCGATCGCGCTGCTCGACGAGCAGACGCCGGTCGTGTGCGTCGCGACCGACTCGCCGGTGCTCGACAAGGTCGTCTCGAACATCCAGGAGGTGCGCGTCCGCGGCGCGCACGTGATCGCGATCGTGAGCGAGGGCAACGACGAGATCGGCGCACACGCCGAGCAGGCGATCGCGATCCCGGCGACCGACTGGATGCTCGCGCCGCTGCTGGCGGTCGTCCCGTTGCAGCTGCTCGCCTACCACATCGCCCGCCTGCGCGGCCTCAACGTCGATCAGCCGCGCAACCTCGCGAAGACCGTCACCGTCGAGTAGCCTCGCCCGCGATGACGGGGCTGCCGGATTTCCTGGATCCGCTTCCCGACGCGGCCGCGCAGCGCGCGCTCGACGCGTGGGCGATCGAGCAGCGCCACGTCCCCGGGCTGGCGCTGATGGAGCGCGCGGGGCGCGGGCTCGCCGAGCTGGCGGGCGCGCGCATTCCCGAGGGCGTGATCGCGATCGTCTGCGGCCACGGCAACAACGGCGGCGACGGCTTCGTTGCGGCGCGGCTGCTGCGCGAAGCCGGGCGCGAGGTCGACGTGCAGCTCGTCGGAGGGCCCGGCCGCGAGCTGCGCGGCGACGCGCGCGCGAACTGCGATCGGCTGCCGGGGGCGCCGCCACGGCTGTTCAACCCCGGCTCGCTGATGGAGGTCGCCGGGATCGTCGACGCGGTGCTCGGAACCGGCTCGCGCGGCGCGCCGCGCGACGCGCCGCTCGACGCGGTCGAGACGATGGCGGCCGCGGCCGAGCGCGGGATCCCGGTGGTCGCGTGCGACGTCCCGAGCGGCGTCGACGCCTCCACCGGCGAGGTCGCGGGGCCCGCCGTGCACGCGGTCGCGACGGCGACCTTTCACGCCGCCAAGCCGGGACTGTGGATCGCGCCCGGCAAGCTGCACGCCGGCGACGTGACCGTGGTGGAGATCGGCATCCCCGCCGACGATCGCCCGCCGGAGGGCGACGCCGAGATCGGGCTGATCGGCGAGCGCGTGCTCGGCGGCCTGCCGCAGCGCGACGCGCAGGCGACGAAGTTCGACGGCGGCAGCGTGCTCGTGTGCGGAGGATCGCCCGGGCTCACCGGCGCGCCGTCGCTGGCGGCCGAGGCGGCCGCGCGCGCGGGCGCCGGCTACGTGACCGCGCTCGTGCCGTCCTCGCTGAACCTCGTCTTCGAGTTGCGCGACGCGGAGGTGATGAGCGTGCCGCTGCCCGACGCCGGCGGCGCGCTCGCCCCCGAGGCGGCCGAGCTCGCGCTCGCGCGCTGCGAACGCGCGGACGCGCTGGTGCTGGGCCCGGGGCTCGGGCGCAGCGAGGGTGCGGCCGCGTTCGCGCGCGAACTGGCGCTGCATGCGCCGCTGCCGCTGCTGCTCGACGCCGACGGGCTGAACGCGCACGCGACCGGCGCCGCGCTGCAGCGGCTGGCCGGGCGCATGGCGCCGACGGTCCTGACGCCGCATGGGGGGGAGCTGGCACGACTGCTGGCGACCGACGGCGAGGCGGTGCGCGCGCACCG
>DASVFS010000289.1:0-24266 GCA_036379915.1 Conexibacter sp.
CGGCCTCGATCACCGCGGGCGCCAGCTCGGCGGCGGCGGTCCCGGACGTGCACGCGACCGCGACCGGCCGACGCGTCCGCTTCGCGAGCCCGAGCGCGAAGAAGCCGGCGACGCGCTCGTCGACGTGCGACCACGCTCTCAGACCCGGGGTGCGCGCGAGCGACAGCACGAGCGGCGTCGAGCGCGAGCCGGGGGAGGTGCACGCGTCGGTGATGCCGCAGCGCGTCAGCTCCTCGCAGAACGCGCGCAGCAGCAGGTAGGCGTCGGCGGCGCCTCCGCCGGCCGGCGCGCCCGCGGGCGGCATGTCGTTGTCGGTCGCGGTCATGATGCGGGGATGGCGCGCGAGACGATCGTCCTGCTGCACGGCTTCACGCAGACGGGGCGCAGCTGGGAGCCGACGATCGCGGCGCTCGGCGAACGCTATCGCGCGCTCGCGCCGGACATCCGCGGCCACGGCTCGGCCGCGGACGCGCGGCCGGTCTCGTTCGACGCCGTGCGCGCCGACGTGCTGGCGCTCGCGCCGGAGCGGTTCGCGCTCGCCGGCTACTCGATGGGCGGGCGAATCGCGCTGTCGCTCGCGCTCGCCGCGGGCGGGCGGGACCGCATCTCCCGCCTGACGCTCGTCGGCGCGTCGCCCGGGATCGCCGACGCGGACGAGCGCCGCTCGCGCCGGGCGGCCGACGAGGCGCTCGCCGATCGCATCGAGGGAGCGGGGATCGAGGCGTTCGCCGCGCACTGGTCCGCGCTGCCGCTGTTCGCGGACCAGCCGCCGGCCGTCGCGGACGCCGCGCACGCGATGCGCCTCGCGCAGTCGCCCGCCGGCCTCGCCGCGGCGCTGCGCGGCCTCGGCACCGGCGCGATGGAACCGCTGTGGGAGCGGCTGCCGCGGCTGACGCTCCCGGTGACGCTCGTCGTCGGCGGGCGGGACGCCAAGTTCCGCGCGATCGCCGCGGCGATGGCGGAGCGGCTGCCCGACGTGACGCTCCACGTGGTCGCGGATGCCGGCCACGCCGTCCCCCTCGAAGCCCCCGCGGCGGTCGCTGAGCTGCTTTGACCGCCGTGGCCGGCGGCACTAGGGTCGGGACATGCGCCGACCCCCTGGCGCCGGGCCGTGACCGCGGTTCTCTACCGCCTCGGGCGCACCTGCGCTCGCCATCGCCTCCCGGTGCTCGCGCTGTGGCTCGCGATCGTCGTGGGCCTCGTGTTCGCCGCCGGCCGGCTCGGCTCGCAGGCGTCCGACAACGTCAGCCTGCCCGGCACCGGCTCTCAGCAGGTGACCGACCTGCTCGCCAGAGGCTTCCCGAGCCAGGCGAACGGCTCCTCGCCGATCGTGCTGCGCGCGCCCGAGGGCAGACGCGTCACGGACTACCAGAGAGCGATCGACAGCACGGTCGGAGCGCTCCAGGGCAACGACCTCGTCGCGAAGGTGATCAGCCCGCTCGACAGAGCGGGCGCCGGCCAGGTCAGCAGAGGCGGCACCGTCGCGTTCATCTCCGTCTACCCGGCGGAGTCGCTCGGCGACATCACGCTCGACGAGGCGCAGGGGATCCTCGACGACGCGAACGCGGCGAAGGACGCCGGCCTGAGAACGTCCGCCGGCGGGCCGCTCGGCTCCAAGCTGTCGAAGCCGGAGACGGAGTCGAGCGAGGTCGTCGGCCTCACGATGGCGCTGATCGTGCTCGCGTTCACGTTCGGCACGTTCGTCGCGATGGGGCTGCCGATCCTCTCGGCCTTGATCGGGGTGACCGTGGGGCTCGCGGGGATCACGCTGCTGAGCCACCTGGCCGAGGTCCCGACCTCGGCGCCGACGCTCGCGATCATGCTCGGCCTCGGCGTCGGGATCGACTACGCGCTGTTCATCGTGACGACGCACCGCGACACGCTCGCGCGCGGGATGGAGGTGCACGAGTCGGTCGCGCGCGCGGTCGCGACGTCCGGCGGCGCCGTGCTGTTCGCCGGCACGACCGTCGTCGTCGCCGTCTGCTCGCTGGCGGTCGCGGGCATCCCGCTCGTCACGACGCTCGGCCTCACGACCGGGCTGATGGTGGCGGTCGCGGTCGTGTGCGCGCTCACGCTGCTGCCCGCGATCCTCGCGTCCGTCGGCTCGCACATCAACGCGCTGCCGCTGCCGGGGCGCAGACCGGACAAGCCGCTCGACGTCGAGCACACGCGCTGGGCGCGCTTCGCGCGCTGGATCATGCGCCACCCGGTGCTGTCCGTCGTCGTCGCGCTGTCGATCCTGATCCCGCTCTCGATCCCCGCCCTGTCGCTGCACTTCGGGCAGACCGACACCGCCGACCTGCCGACGAAGGAGACCGCGCGCGTCGCCTACGACGACCTCTCGCACGGCTTCGGCGTCGGCACGAACGGGCCGGTCGTGCTCGCCGTGCAGCTGGACAGACCGGCGCAGCCCGATGACCCCGCGCTGGCGAGACTCCAGCAGGCGGTCGCGGGCGCGGACGGCATCGTCAGCGTCTCGCCGATCGCGCTCGACAGCGCGGGCACGGTCGCGACCTTCTCGGCGATCCCGAGAACCGCGCCGTCGGACTTCGCGACGCAGGACCTCGTCAACCGCCTGCGCGACACGACGATCCCCGCTGCGATCAGAGGGAGCGACCTGACGGCGTACGTCGGCGGCTCGACGGCCGCGTTCATCGACCTCGCGGAGGAGATCTCGGACAAGCTGCCGGAGACGATCCTCGTGGTGATCGGGCTGAGCTTCCTGCTGCTCACGGTCGCGTTCCGCTCGTTCCTCGTGCCGCTGAAGGCGGCGGTGATGAACCTGCTGTCGATCGGCGCCGCCTACGGCGTCGTCGTGATGGTCTTCCAGTACGGCTGGTTCAGCGGGCTCGTCGGGCTGGACGGCGACGTGCCGATCGTCAGCTACCTGCCGCTGCTGATGTTCACCGCGCTGTTCGGCCTGTCGATGGACTACGAGGTGTTCCTGATGAGCCACGTGCAGGAGCACGTGAAGGAAGGCCGCTCGCCGCGCGACGCGATCGTCGTCGGGCTGGCCGAGAGCGCGCGCGTGATCACCGCCGCGGCGCTGATCATGGTGTCCGTCTTCGCGAGCTTCGTGCTGAACGGCGACCCGACGATCAAGCAGTTCGGGATCGGCCTGTCCGTCGCGGTGATCATCGACGCGACGCTCGTGCGCTGCCTGCTCGTGCCGGCGGTGATGGCGCTGATGGGCAGAGCCGCGTGGTGGATGCCGTCGTGGCTCGACCGGCGGCTGCCGCAGGTCAGCGTCGAGGGCCGCGGCTACTTCGCCGCGCGGGACGGCGTGGCGGCGGCTACGCCCGCACGCCCAGCCCCGGACCCGTCGGCGCCCGCATGACGCCGCGCTCGATCCGCAGCGCCGGGTCGAGTTCCAGCCCCTCGAACGCGTCGAGCGTCGCCAGCCCGCACGGCCGCGCCGGCGCCAGCACGGCAGCCGCGTGCAGCGCGCCGGCGATCCCGAGCGGCCCGTCGAGCGTCGAGGCGATGTAGACCTCCGCGCCGCTCGCACGCACCGTCTCGGCCGCCTCGATCAGCCCGCTGATACCCCCGCAGCGGCTGAGCTTCAGGCACACGAGCGGGGTCGCGCCGCTGTCGAGCGCGCCCGGCGCGACGGCCGTCTCGTCCATCGCGACCGCCACCGTCGTGGCGCCCGCCACCGCGCGCAGCTGCTCGACGCCGTGCACGGGCTCCTCGATCAGCTCGATCCGGCTCGGCGCGAGCGCGTGCAGATGCGCGCGCGCCTCCTCGACGCTCCACGCGCCGTTCGCGTCGAGTCGCAGCGCGACGTCCGGTCCGACCGCTGCGCGCACCGCCGCGACGCGCCCGGCGTCGTCGCCGATCCCGACCTTCAGTTTCACGCACGGAAAGCCGTCCTGCGCGGCGCGCGCCGCCTCGGCCGCGGCGCCCGCGCGATCCTCGGCCGCGATCAGCGCGTTGACGGCGATCGGCGCCGGGTCCGCGCCGAGCAGCCGCCACACGGGGACGTCGGCGCGACGCCCCTCGAGGTCCCACAGCGCGAGGTCGATCGCTGCCACCGCCTGCGGCAGCACCGCCGCCTTGCGGCACTCGGCCAGCACCAGCGCGCGCGGGAGCCCCTCGGCGTCGTGCACGATCGGCCGGCAGTCCTCGAGCGCGGCGCGCACGTCGTCGAGCCCGACGCCGTCGTAGGAGGGCAGCGGCGCGGCCTCGCCGGCGCCCGCGACGCCGTCGGCCCCGAGGATCAGCACGTCGAGCAGCTCGCGCTCGGTCACCGTGGCGTGCGCGGCGTGCAGCGGCGTCCGCAGGCGCAGCCGCCGGGGCGCGATCTCGAGTCGCAAAGCGCGTCGCCCGCCCGCGCTCAGCTGAGCAGGATCCCCGCCGACAGGAGCACGCAGAAGAGCAGCTCGAGCTGGCCGGTGCGTGCGAGCGCCTCGTTCAGCGACGGGCCGTCCGTGCGGCTACGCACGGTCCGCACGATCGGTGCCGCCAACGGGATGGCGAGGAAGGGGAGCAGCATCCACGGGTCGAGCGGCCCGAAGATCCACGTGACGGGGGACAGCAGGAACGCCCCGTAGACCATCGCCGCGTACAGCACGCGGGTGCGCTCGCGCCCGAGCCGCACGGCGAGCGTGCGCTTGCCGGCGCGGCGGTCGGTCTCGAGGTCGCGCACGTTGTTGACGACGAGCACGGCGCTCGCCAACAGGCCGACCGGCACCGCGAGCGCGAACGCCTCCCACACGAGCTCCTCCGTCTGCACGAAGAACGAGCCGGCGACGGCGACGATCCCGAAGAACAGGAACACGAACAGCTCGCCGAGCCCCTCGTAGCCGTACGGCCGCGGGCCGCCGGTGTAGAGCACGCCGGCGACGATCGAGGCGGCGCCGACGAGCAGCAGCTCCCACCCGGCGACCGCGATCAGGTAGACGCCGCACAGGATCGCCAGCGCGAACGTCACGTAGGTGGCGATCAGCACCTGCCGCGGCGGCACGAGCCCGCCGGCGGTCACGCGCACGGGGCCGAGGCGGTCCTCGGCGTCGGCGCCGCGGCGCGCGTCGGAGTAGTCGTTCGAGAGGTTCGCGCCGACCTGGATGAACAGCGCGCCGAGCAGCGCGGCGGCGAAGCGCAGCGGATGGAAGACGTCGGCGGTGCCCGCCAGCGCGGTGCCGACGAGCACGGGCGCGAGCCCGACCGGCAGCGTCTTCGGCCGCGCGGCCATCAGCCAGATGCGCATCACGCTGGGTCCCGTCGTCGCCGACATGCCCGGAAGCCTACGGCCGCCGCGGAAACCGCGAGAAGTCCGGTCGGCGCTTTTCGAGGAAGGCCGTCCGGCCCTCGGTCGCCTCCTCGCTGCCGTACAGCAGCAGGTTCGTGTCGTGCGCGAGCTGCTGGATGCCGGCATAGCCGTCCTCCTGCGCGTTGAAGCTCGACTTCACGAGCCGCAGCGCGAAGGGGGAGAGCGCGAGCATCTCGCGGCACCAGGCGACCGTCTCCTCCTCCAGCCGCTCCAGCGGCACCACCGCGTTGACGAGCCCCATCGCGAGCGCCTCCTGCGCGTCGTACTGCCGGCACAGCAGCCAGATCTCCTTGGCCTTCTTGGTGCCCACCAGGTCGCGCAGCACGGACGTCCCGAAGCCGCCGTCCCACGAGCCCACGCGCGGTCCCGTCTGCCCGAAGCGCGCGTTGTCGGCCGCGATCGTGAGGTCGCAGACGACGTGCAGCACGTGCCCGCCGCCGATCGCATAGCCGGCGACCATCGCAACGACGGGCTTCGGCAGCCGGCGGATCTGCACATGCAGATCGGTGACGTGGAAGCGCCCGACGCTGGCCGTGCCGCCGACTCTGTAGCCGGAGTCGCCCCGCACGCGCTGGTCGCCGCCGGAGCAGAAGGCGTCCGGACCCTCGCCGGTGAGGATGATCGCGCCGACGTCCGTGTCCTCCCGCGCGCGCTCGAACGCGTCCATCAGCTCGATCACCGTCTCCGGCCGGAACGCGTTGCGGACCTCCGGCCGCGCGATCGTGATCTTCGCGATCCCGGGGGTGGGCGGGGAGGAGGTCTCGTAGCGGATGTCCTCGTATTCGCCGGCAGGGGCCCACGTCACGCTCACGTCATCAACTCCTGGCAAGGGATCACAGGCCCGCAACCCTATTGCGCGTACGCTGTGGGTGGGCATGGATCTCGACCCCTGGCTTCCCCGAGCGGCCGCGCTGAGACCGGACCATCCGGCGCTGATCGACGCTGAGGGCCGGCCGACCACGTACGCAGAGCTGTATGCCGACGCCCTCGACGCGGCGGCGGTGCTCCAGGCGACGGGCATCGAGGAGGGAGACCGGGTGGCGTTGCAGCTGCCGTCGGGGCGCCCCTTCCTGGCTGCCCTGCATGCCGCGCTCATGCTCGGCGCGACGGTCGTGCCGATCGACCTGCGGTTGGCGGCCGGGGAGCGGGAGCGGCGCAGCGCGACCGCGACGGCGATCGTGGAGGAGCCGCTCCGCCGGGAGGGCGAGCCGGACGCCCGCGTGCACGCCCGCCTCGACCCGGACGCCGCCGCCACGCTCGTCCACACCTCCGGCACGACCGCCGAGCCCAAGCCGGTCGCGCTCACGGTCGGCAACTGGAGCTGGAACGCGATCGGCTCCGCCCTGGCGCTCGGCGTCGACCCGCAGGACCGCTGGCTCTGCGCGCTCCCGCTCAGCCACGTCGGCGGCCTCGCGATCCCGATCCGCAGCGCGATCTACGGCACGACCGTCGTGCTGCACGAGCGCTTCGACACCGAGGCGGTCCTGACGGCGATCGAGCGCGACCGCGTGACGCTGGCCTCGCTCGTCCCGACGACGCTCGCACGCCTGCTCGACGCCGGCCTGAAGGCGCCCAACCCGCTGCGCGTCGCGCTGATCGGCGGCGGACCGCTGCCGCCGGTGCTGGCCGCGCAGGCGCAGGAGGCGGGGATCCCGGTCGCCCAGACCTACGGCATGACGGAAGCCTGCTCGCAGGTGACGACCTCGCTGCCGGGCGAGCCGGAGACGGCTGGGCGCCCGCTGCTCGGTCAGCAGGTCGCGATCGGCGCCGACGACGAGATCCTCGTCAAGGGCCCGACCGTCGGCCCCGGCGCGGCCGCCGCCGACGGCTGGCTGCACACCGGCGACTGCGGCGTGCTCGACGCGCACGGACGGCTCACCGTCACCGGCCGCAAGGCCGACACGATCGTGAGCGGCGGCGAGAACGTCGCGCCGGCGGAGGTCGAGGCGGCGCTGCTGACGCATCCGGCCGTCGCCGACGCCGGCGTCCACGGGCGCCCCGACGCCGAGTGGGGGGAGGCCGTCGTCGCGACGGTGGTGCTTTACGACGGCGCGGAGACGGAGCCCGAGGAGCTGCGCGCGCACGTCGCCGCCCACCTCGCACGCTTCAAGGTGCCGAAGGAGGTCGCGTTCGCTGCGAGACTGCCGCGCACGGCGTCCGGCAAGCTGCTGCGGCGCGAGCTGAGCCGATGAGCACCGACCCCGGAACGACCGACGACCCCGACGAGCTGCGCGCGGCCGTGCGCGAGCGCTGGGAGCGCTCCGCCGACGGCTGGAGCCGGCGCAACGCGCGCTTCCAGGCGGCGGCGATGCCGGTCTCGCAGTGGCTGGTCGACGCGATCGAGCCGCAGCCCGGCGAGCGCGTTTTGGAGCTCGCGGCCGGCGTCGGGGAGACGGGCTTCCTCGCGGCCGAGCTGATCGCGCCCGGGGGCGGCACGCTGATCAGCAGCGACGGCGCGGAGGCGATGCTCGCGCACGCCAGAGCGCGCGCGGAGCAGCTGGGACTGGCGAACGTCGAATTCACGCCGCTCGAGCTGGAGTGGATCGACCTGCCGGCCGCGAGCGTCGAGGCGGTCCTGTGCCGCTGGGGCTTCATGTTCGCGCTCGACAAGGCCGCCGCCCTGCGCGAGACGCGCCGCGTCCTGAAGCCGGGCGGGCGCCTCGCGCTCGCCGCCTGGAGCACGCCGGACCGCGTCCCGTTCGCGGCGATCCCGCGGCGCACGCTCGTCGACGCCGGCCTCGTCGACGGCTTCGAGCTGGCGGCTGGCCCGGGCATGTTCGACCTCGCGGACCAGGGCGCGCTGGGCGAGCTGCTGGTGGACGCCGGCTTCGCCGTGCCCGTCGTCGAGGAGCTGTCGCTGTCGCTCCGCTACGAGGACGTCGAGGACTACGTCGCCACGACGAGCGACCTCTCGCCGGCGTTCGCCGACGTCGTCGCGCCGCTGAACGCGCGTCAGCGCGCGGATCTGCTCGAGCGGCTGGCGACCGCGACCGCCGCCTACGCGGCGCCCGACGGCTCGCTCGCGATCCCGGCGGTCGCGCTGGTCGCCGCGGCCGAGGCCTGAGCGCGGCCGCGCGAGGAGGCCGGCAGCGGCGGCAGCTGCGGCGTCGGCTCGCCGCGCTCGATGCGCCGCCGCTCGGTCGCCTCGACGAGCGCGTAGTTGCGCGCGCAGCTGCCGCGCGACACCGCGGCCGGCGCGACCGCGCGCAGCCCCCGCAGCCCGGCCACCGCCAGCCGGAACGCGCGCTCCTGCCGCGGCGACCACGAGAACCCGTAGAGCTCGCGCACGCGCGGCGGCAGCGAGCCGAGCATCACGAGGTCGTGCAGCCGCTTCGCCGGCTGGTCGATCCACGGCATCGGGATCTCGAGCGCGACGAACGCGCCGGTGCGGCGCGCCTCGTCGGTCAGGTGCATCGCCGGCCCGCTCAGCTTCGCGTCCCACCAGGCGCGGAACGCGGCGTACGTCGGCGGGGCGACCGCGCGCGGCATCCCGAACAGCTCGGCGAAGCGCACGTAGTCGAGCCAGAACGCGTCGCGCTCCCAGTCGCTCAGGCGCCGCACGAACAGCTCGTAGAAATACAGCGCCGACTCGGCCGAGACCGCTGCCGTCCACAGCATCAGCTCGGGGTCGAACGCGTCGTACGGCGTCCCGGCCGGGAACGGCCCCGCGTCCTCGGGCAGCTCCCCGCGCACGCGCCGATGCAGCGTGTGGACCTTCGCGAGCACGCGATCGGCCTCCGCGCGCGTGCCGAAGAAGATCGCCTCGAAGTCGTTCGCGGTGCGCACGAGCCGGCGGAACGGCCGCTCACGCCCACCGGTCGACTGGCTCGTGCCGGTGTAGTTGACCGGGTGCAGCGCGCCGATCGCGAGCGCGCGCTGGCCGTAGAAGAGGCCCACGAGCCGCTCCTCCTGCACCCGGCGCAGCACCGAGCTGCCGCGCGGGAAGTACCCGTCGTCGTCGCGAGAACTGGCCACACAGCCAGTCTGCCGCACGCGCCGGCGGGAACGCGCCGCTTGCCCCCGACGAGACCCGGCCGGCCCGGCCGCTTCCGGTAGCCTGCCGCGCCATGTTCTACGACGACGACGCTGACCTCACGCTCCTCGACGGCAAGACCGTCGCCATCATCGGATTCGGCTCGCAGGGCCACGCCCACGCGCTGAACCTCAAGGACTCCGGCGTGAATGTCGTCGTAGGCCTGCGCTCCGGCTCCGCGAGCGTCGAGAAGGCGCAGAGCAACGGGCTCGAGGTACTCGAGCCGGTCGAGGCCGCGAGCCGCGGCGACGTCGTGATGCTGCTCGTCCCCGACGAGCGCCACCGCGACGTCTGGAACGAGATCCGCGACGGCATCGCGGCCGGGAACCTGCTGCTGTTCGGCCACGGCTTCTCGATCCACTACGGCGAGGTCGACCCGCCCGCCGACGTCGACGTCGCGCTCGTCGCGCCGAAGGGCCCCGGCCACCTCGTGCGCCGCCAGTACACCGAGGGCAGCGGCGTGCCCGGCCTCGTCGCCGTCCACCAGGACGCGACGGGCGACGCGCTGAGACTCGCGCTCGCCTACGCGAAGGGCATCGGCTGCACGCGCGGCGGCGTGATCGAGACGTCGTTCCGCGAGGAGACCGAGACGGACCTGTTCGGCGAGCAGGCGGTGCTCTGCGGCGGCACGTCCGAGCTGGTGCGCGCCGGCTACGAGACGCTCGTCGAGGCCGGCTACGACCCGCGCCTGGCGTACTTCGAGGTGCTGCACGAGCTGAAGCTGATCGTCGACCTGATGTACGAGAAGGGCATCGCCGGGATGCGCTACTCGATCTCGAACACGGCCGAGTACGGCGACATCACGCGCGGGAAGCGCGTGATCGGGCCGGAGTCGCGCCAGGCGATGAAGGACATCCTCGGCGAGATCCAGTCTGGCGCGTTCGCGCGCGAGTGGATCGCCGAGGTGCGCGCCGGGCAGGAGAACTTCAACCGCATGCGTGCCGAGCAGGCCGGCCACCAGGTCGAGGTCGAGGGCAGAAAGCTGCGCGCGATGATGTCCTGGATCGACGACGGCGACTTCGCCGCCGGTTGATCGGCGCGTCCTCGCTACCCTTGCCTCGCCGCCGATGACGACGATCAACCCCTTCACCAAGCAGATCCTGATGACGGCCGGGCCGACGCCCGTGCCGCCGCAGGTGCTCGCGAAGATGGCCGAGCCGGTGCTCTACCACCGCGCGCCGGCCGGCGTGGAGCTGTACGCCCGCGTGCTCGAGCGCCTGCCGCAGGTCTTCCGCACGCAGAACGACGTGCTGCTGTTCGCCGCGAGCGGCTCGGGGGCGATGGACTCCGCCGTCGCGAACCTCGTGCGCCCGGGCACGAAGGCGCTCGCGTGCGCCGCCGGCAAGTTCGGCGAGCGCTGGATCGAGCTGTGCGAGGCCTACGGGGCCGACCTCGTCAAGTACGAGCCGGGCTGGGGCGAGCGCCTCGACGCGCAGGAGATCGGCCGCCTGCTCGACGCGAACCCGGGCATCGAGGTCGTCTACGCGACGCTGTCGGAGACCTCGACCGGGATCGTCCACGACGTCGAGGCGATCGCCGCGGTCGTGCGCGAGCAGGGCGCGATCCTCTGCGTCGACGCCGTATCCGGCCTCGCCGCCGCGAAGCTCGAGCAGGACGCGTGGGGGGTGGACGTCGTCGTCGCCGGCTCGCAGAAGGCGCTGATGATCCCGCCGGGCCTCGCGTTCGCGTCCGTCTCCCAGCGCGCGCTCGACGCCGCCGAGGCGAAGGCGGGCGGCCGCTACTACTTCGACTGGGTCACGACCGCCAAGCAGCAGCGCAAGGACCCGCCGAACAGCCCGTTCACGCCGCCGGTCACGCTGCTGGCCGCGCTCGACGTGACGCTCGGGATGATCGAGGCCGAGGGGATCGAGAGCGTGTGGGAGCGTCACGCGCTGCTCGCGCGCGCCACCCGCGCCGGCGCGCAGGCGCTGGGCCTCGACCTCTACGGCTACCCGGACGAGCGCTCGAACGTCGTCACCGCGATCGCGCTGCCTGAGTCGATCGACGGCAAGAAGGTCCCGAAGATCCTGCGCGACCGCTACGGCATCACCGCCAACGGCGGCCAGTCGCAGCTCGCCGGCAAGATCATCCGCATCGCGCACTGCGGGTACTTCGGCGGCTTCGACATCCTCACGTCGCTCTCCGGCCTGGAGATGACGCTCGCCGAGCTCGGCCACCCGGTCGAGCAAGGCGCGGGCGTCGGCGCCGCGCAGAAGGTCTTCCTCGAGGCCGGCGTGCCGGCGGCCTCGGCGGCATGAGCGACCGACTGCGCATCCTCGTCAAGGAGCAGATCGCCGAGTCCGGCGTCGCGCTCCTGCGCGAGCGCTTCGACGTCGACCTCGGCGCCGACTGGAGCGACGAGCAGCTGCGCGAGCGCCTGCCCGACTACGACGGCATCCTGATCCGCTCGGCGACGAAGCTGACCGAGGAGCTGATCGAGCTCGGCGCCAAGCTGAAGGTGATCGGCCGCGCCGGCGTCGGCGTCAACAACGTCGACGTCCCGGCCGCGACGAAGCGCGGCATCATCGTCGTCAACGCGCCGCAGTCCAACGTCGTGACGGCGGCCGAGCACACGATGGCGCTGCTGCTGTCGCTCGCGCGCAAGATCCCGCAGGCGCACGCCTCGCTCACCGAGCACAAGTGGGAGCGCTCGAAGTTCAACGGCGTCGAGGTCTACGAGAAGACGCTCGGGGTCGTCGGCTTCGGCCGCATCGGGCAGCTCGTCGCGCAGCGCGCGCGCGGCTTCGGCATGTACGTCGTCGCCTACGACCCGTTCGTGTCCGCCGAGCGTTACCGCGAGCTCGGCGCCGAGAAGGCGGAGAGCCCGGCCGAGGTCTACGCGAAGGCCGACTTCGTCACGATCCACCTGCCGGTCACGGCCGAGACGCGCGGCTTCCTGGACGCCGAGGCGTTCGCGCAGATGAAGGACGGCGTGCGCGTGGTCAACTGCGCGCGCGGCGAGCTGGTCGACGACGCGGCGCTCAAGGACGCGCTCGACGCGGGCAAGGTCGCGGGCGCCGCGCTCGACGTGTTCCCGAGCGAGCCGATCACGGACTACCCGCTGTTCGACGGCTACGACAACGTCGTCGTGACGCCGCACCTGGGCGCCTCGACGACGGAGGCGCAGGACCGCGCCGGGGTCCAGACGGCCGAGCAGATCATCGCCGCGCTGACGCCCGGCGGCGTCGTCACGACGGCCGTCAACATCCCGGCGATCTCGCCGGCCGACATGGAGGTGCTCGGCCCGTTCGTGCCGCTCTGCCGCCAGCTCGGCCGCCTCGCCGTCTCGCTCGCCGAGGGCTCCTCGATCGACCGCGTCGAGGTCGAGTACCTCGGCCGCATCGGCGAGCGCGACACGCGCCTGCTGTCCGTCGCCGTGCTGATGGGCGTGCTCGCGGGGCACGTCGAGGAGGACGTGAACGCCGTCAACGCACCGGGGCTCGCGGAGGAGCGCGGGATCGAGGTCGCCGAGACGAAGCGCACGACCGCACGCGACTTCACCGACCTCGTGCGCGTGACGATCGTCAGCGGCGACGTGAGCGCGCGGGTGGTCGGCACGACGTTCGGGCGGCTGAACCGGCCGCATCTGCTGGAGGCGTGGGGCCAGCGCTTCGACCTGCAGCTCGAGGAGAGCATCGCGCTGTTCCGCTACCGCGACAGGCCGGGGATGATCGGCCGCGTCGGCTCCGCCTTCGGCGACCACGGCGTCAACATCGTCTCGGCCGCGGTCGGCCGCCAGCCCGGGGACGACGCCGGCGACGGCGGCGGGCTCGCGGTGATGGCCGTCACGAGCGACGCGCCCGTGCCGCAGCAGGTGATCGACGAGATCGTCGCGGGCCAGGGCTTCGTCGCAGGCCGCGCGGTCGCGCTGTAGCGCCGGGCGCCTCGGACGCGTTTATACGAATCGGCGTAGGCGGCGCTCGTTTTCGGGCCGCTTCGTGCTGCAAATCTGTGGTTTGCGCATGCTCACCGGTGCCAGAATGTCCATACTGCATTCGGACGTGGAGGCTGAGGTGGAGAGCGCTGCGGTGTCCCAACCGGTCGCAGGGGGCGAGCCCGCGAAGCTGAAGGAGGGCGCCCTCGGGTACCTCTCGAACCTCGTCATCGGCGTCGCTTCGACGGCGCCCGCCTATTCGCTGGCTGCGACGCTCGGCTTCATCGTCGCGGTCGCCGGCGTCGGGACGCACGCGCCGGCGGTGCTGCTCGTGTCGTTCATCCCGATGCTGTTCGTCGCGGGCGCGTACCGCTACCTCAACAAGGCCGACCCGGACCCCGGCACGACGTTCGCGTGGACGCGCCGCGCGATGGGCCCGCACATCGGCTGGCTCAACGGCTGGGCGATCGTCGTCACCGACGTGATCGTGATGGCGGCGCTCGCGCAGATCGCCGCGAAGTACACGTTCCTGCTGTTCGGCTGGGACTCGGCGGCGAACTCGAACGGCGCGCAGATCGCGCTCGCGGTCTTCTGGATCGCCCTCATGACGTGGATCTGCTGGCGCGGCATCGAGCTCTCGGCGCGCGTCCAGACGGTATTGCTGAGCGCAGAGGTCGCGATCCTCGCGCTGTTCGCGGTCGTCGCGTTGATCAAGGTCTACAGCGGCAATCCCGCCAACTCGATAACGCCACAACTGTCGTGGTTCAACCCGTTCGACCTCGGCTGGTCGGCGCTCGTCGACGGCGTGCTCCTGGGCGCCTTCATCTACTGGGGCTGGGACTCCGGCGTGACCGTCAACGAGGAGTCCGAGGACAGCAGAGACGGACCGGGCCGCGCAGCGGTCGTCTCGACGATCCTGCTCGTGCTGATCTACCTCGTCGTCTCGACGGCCGCGCAGGCCTACGGCGGCACGAGACTGCTGAGCGACAACTCCGACGACGTCCTCAGCGTGCTCGGCGGCCAGGTCTTCAGCTCCCCGTGGGACAAGCTGCTGATCCTCGCGGTGTTGACGTCCGCATCGGCCTCGACGCAGACGACGATCCTGCCGACGGCGCGCACCACGCTCTCGATGGCGCGCAAGCGGGCGATTCCGGGACGCTTTGCGGATGTGCACCCGCGCTACCTGACACCGGGTTACGCGACGCTCTGGATGGGCACCGTGTCGGTGATCTGGACCGTCTTCATCATGGCGATCAACCCGGCGCAGAACGTGCTCGGCGACTCGATCTCCGCGCTCGGCTTCGGCATCTGCTTCTACTACGGCTTCACTGGGCTCGCGTGCTTCATCTACTTCCGCCGCGAGATCACGAAGAGCGTGCGCAACTTCGTCTTCGCCGGGCTCGCGCCGCTGCTGGGCTTCGTGATGCTCGCCTACATCTTCGGCAAGGCCGCGCACGACTACTCGCAGGCCGACTTCAACTACTCGGGTCCGTTCCTCGGCATCCAGGTGCCGATCCTGATCGGCATCGGCGGCCTGCTGCTCGGCGTCGTCGCGATGCTGTTCGCGATGGTGCCCTACCGCGACTTCTTCCGGCGCAAGCCGTACACCGAGGTCTCGCCGCCCGGGCTGCTGGAGCTGCCGGTCGAGCACGCGCCCGCGCATCTGCACGGCGAGCGCTGGTAGCGCGCGCGGGCGGACGGGAGGCGCCCCGTCCGCCCTTCGCCGTTCAGGTCAGCCCTGGACGGTGAATCTCTCGACGCCGGTTCTGCAGCTGCCGCCGTCGGGGGTCGGGAAGGTCAGCTCGCCGTCGCCGGTCGCCTTGTGGACGCTGGTGAAGCGGCCGGTGATGCGCTGCTTGGTGCCGCCGGCGTTCACCGTTCTGGTGAACGCGTTGCCTCTGACCGGCGCTCTCGCTCTCAGATGCGCGAGCGCGGGGCCGTTCGTGCAGGTGACGTCGAGGTCCCACTCGACGTTCACGAACTTCACCCGCTTGCCGTTTCTCGCTCTGCCGGCGACGACGGTCAGTCTCACTCTCTGATCGCCGCTCGTGAGCGTGGTGCCGGCTCTCGGGACCTTGCTCGCTCTTCTTCTGGCGGCGATGCCGGCGGCCGGCAGCGCCACGAGTGCGGCGAGCGCGACGACGAGCAGCGCGAGCGCCTGACGACGAATCGACATGGGGGATGCCTCCTCGGGTGGCGAATGTGGGCGCGAGCCTACCGCCGCCGGCGGAGCGCCTGGTACGCTGAGGTCGCACATGTCGCGCCAGCTCGCCCTTCGACTTCTTCTCCTCCCCCCTCGGGGGGAATAGCGCGTGGCGGCCGCAGGTAGCCGCAAACCCAGCGAGAAGATTCGAAGCATCCGAGCCGAATAGGACGACGACATGACCTCTTCAGAGCAGGACCCGAACCGCGTACTGATCTTCGACACGACGCTGCGCGACGGCGAGCAGTCGCCGGGCATCTCGCTCAACACGAGCGAGAAGCTGGAGATCGCCCACCAGCTCGCACGGCTCGGCGTCGACGTCATCGAGGCCGGCTTCCCGATCGCCTCGCCCGGCGACTTCGAGGCGGTCCAGGGGATCGCCCGCGAGGTCCACGGCCCCGTGATCGCAGGGCTCGCGCGCATCCACCCGGGCGACATCGACGCCGCCTGGAACGCCGTCAAGGACGCCGAGCGGCCACGCATCCACACGTTCGTCTCGACCTCCGACATCCACATCGAACACCAGATGCGGGCGACGCGCGAGGACGTGAAGGGCCTCACGCGCGCCGGCGTCGCGCACGCGAAGCGGTACGTCGAGGACGTCGAGTTCTCGCCGATGGACGCCACCCGCGCCGACGTCGCGTTCACCGCCGAGGTCTGCCAGATCGCGATCGACGAGGGCGCGACGACGATCAACATCCCCGACACCGTCGGCTACACGATGCCCGACGAGTTCAAGGCCTACCTGCAGCGGCTCTACGAGCTGGCGCCCGGCCTGCGGGACGTCGTCTTGAGCGTCCACTGCCACGACGACCTCGGGCTCGCCGTCGCGAACTCGTTCGCCGGAGTGCAGGCGGGCGCGCGGCAGGTCGAGTGCGCCGTGAACGGGATCGGCGAGCGCGCCGGCAACGCGTCGCTCGAGGAGATCGTGATGTTGCTGCACACGCGCCAGGCGGACGTCGGCCTGCACACGGGCGCCGTCACGACCGAGATCGCGCGCACCTCGCGGCTGGTCTCGCGCCTGACCGGCTACGCGGTGCAGCCGAACAAGGCGATCGTCGGGCGCAACGCGTTCGCGCACGAGTCGGGCATCCACCAGGACGGCGTGCTGAAGGAGCGCACGACGTTCGAGATCATGGACGCGACGACCGTCGGGCTCGACGCGAACTCGATCGTGCTCGGCAAGCACTCGGGCCGCCACGCGCTCAGACAGGCGTTGAGCGAGCTGGGGATCGAGGTCGACGGGCAGGTGCTCAACACGGCCTTCAAGCGCTTCAAGGAGATCGCGGACAAGAAGAAGCAGGTCACCGCGATGGACCTCGAGGCGCTCGTGACCGACGAGCTGCGCGAGGAGATCCCGGCCTACGGGCTCGCGTGGTTCGAGGTCGAGGCGTCCTCGAGACGGCCGCCGCACGCGACCGTCGGCGTGTCGCTGCCGGACGGCAGCGAGGCGACCGGCTCGTTCACGGGCGACGGCCCGGTCGACGCGGTCTTCCACGCGATCAACGCGGCGACCGGCCAGGACGCGAGACTGCGCGAGTTCCGCGTCGACGCGGTGACCGGCGGGCAGGACGCGCTCGGCGAGACGTCCGTCGTGCTCGAGCTCGGCGGCGTGAGCGGCGCCGGGCAGGGCGTCTCGACGGACATCATCGAGGCCGCCGGCCGCGCCTACGTCCGCGCCCTCTCGAACGCCGTCCGCCGCCGCTCGGTCGCCGACCAGGCGGCCGACCTCACGGCCGAGGCCGCCGCAAAGGCTTCACGCATCTCGACGCCCTAAGCCGTCGCAAGCGCGCGTCCCTGGCGAAAGCCGGTGACGCGCGCGTGCTCGGACGGGTCGGCGGGCTCCGGCACCACGATCGTCACGTGGGCGCCGCGGCGCTGGAGCGCGAGCAGCTCGAGACGGATCGCGGCCGTCGTCGCGGCGCGCACGGCCGGGTGGCGCTCGCGGCTCCCGAGCGGACCGCCCATCGGCGCGAGGCACAGCACGTGCGTCTCGCGCCCGGCGGGCGCGGCGTCCATGTTCGTCGGGCTCCAGACGGCGCCGTCGACGTAGTCGTGCGCGCCGATGCGGACCGGCCGGAAGACCCACGGGATGCTGCACGACGCCTGCACCGCCTGAGCGACGGTCGCGGCGGGCGCGCCCGGGGAGCCGAACACGACGCGGCGGCCGTGCGAGCGGTCGACGCAGACCACGCGCAGCCGACCGTCCCACCCGAGCCCGTGCGCGGCGATGCGCGCGCCGAGGTCGTCGAGCGTGCGCGTCGGCTCGTCGACGCGCGCGAGCGCGGCCGCGCGCACGAGCGCGCCCGGCCCGCGGCCGAGCGACAGCGCGATGGGGGCGAGCGAGCTGCCGGCGGCGGTCGCCAGGCCGGCGCCGAGGCGGCCCACGCGCCCACGCGCCGGCTCGTCCTCGGCGAGCAGCGGGCCGGCTCCGTTCGAGGCCGCCGTCGCGAGCGCGCGCGGCTCGACCCCCGCGAGCAGGTCGGCGGCGACCATCGCGCCGGCGGAGGTGCCGACGATGCGCTCGCACGTCGCGAGGTCGATCCCCGTCTCCACTGCGATCCCCGCCAGCACGCCGCCCATCCAGGCGCCGCCGATCGTGCCGCCGGCGCCAAGGACGAGCACGTCGGGTCGCTGCATCCCACGATGGTAGGCGGCGCCGACCTCCGGGACGCCTGTACGTGATAACGTACACTCGTAATGAGCCAGGTCGACGCCACCTCCGTCGCCGCGATCGGCGGCCGCGTCCGCGCCCTCCGGGAGGCGATGGGCCTCTCGCTGCGCGACCTCGCGGAGCGCTGCGGCGTCAGCGCGCCGATGCTCTCGCAGGTCGAGCGGGGCGAGACGAGCCCGACGCTGCAGGTCGCCACGCGCATCGCCGCCGGCCTCGACCTGCGCCTCTCGCAGCTGCTGCGGCTCGACGAGGACGGCGCGGTGACGATCGTGCGCGCGAACGAGCGGCGGCACGGCCCGAGCGGGGCCGGCTCGAGAGGCCATCGCTACGAGGTGCTGACCGCCCCGCTGCCCGGCCAGCGCGCCGAGCTGTCCCGCCACGTGCTCGCGCCCGGCGCCGCGACCGGCGGCCCCGGCGACCCGCCGATGCACGAGCCCGGCAGCCGTGAGACCGCGCTCGTCGAGTCCGGCCGCGTGGTCCTGCACTGCGACGGCGCGACCCACGACCTGCAAGCAGGCGACTGCGTGACGTTCGACGCCGACCTGCCGCACCACTTCGAGAACCCCGGAGCCGAGGAGGCGTCGCTGCTGGCGGTCGTCTCCGCGGGCCTGCGACGGAGCTGAAGGAGCCCACCCATGCCGAGCACCCTGTTCGACAAGATCTGGGCCGCCCACGAGGTGGCCCCCGGCCTGCTCTACGTCGACCTGCACCTCGTGCACGAGGTCACGAGCCCGCAGGCGTTCGACGGGCTGCGACTCGCCGGCCGCAAGGTCCGCCGCCCCGACCGCACGCTCGCGACCGCCGACCACAACACGCCGACTGACGGCACGCCCGTCGCCAGGCTGATCAAGGACGAGCTCTCGCGCGTGCAGGTCGAGACGCTGGAGCGCAACTGCGCCGAGTTCGGCGTGCCGGTCTACTCGCTCGGCTCCGATCGCCAGGGGATCGTGCACGTGATCGGCCCGGAGCTGGGCGTCACCCAGCCCGGCATGACGATCGTCTGCGGCGACTCGCACACCGCCACGCACGGCGCCTTCGGCGCGCTCGCGTTCGGGATCGGCACGAGCGAGGTCGAGCACGTGCTGGCGACGCAGTGCCTCGTCCAGGGCAAGCCGAAGTCGATGCTGATCCGCTACGAGGGCGCGCTCGGCTTCGGCGTGACGGCGAAGGATCTGATCCTCGGCACGATCGGCCAGATCACGACCGCCGGCGCGACCGGCCACGTCGTCGAGTACGCCGGTCCCGCCATCGAGGCGCTGAGCATGGAGGGCCGCATGACCGTCTGCAACATGACGATCGAGGCCGGCGGTCGTGCCGGCATGGTCGCGCCGGACGAGACGACGTTCGAGTGGGTCGAGGGCCGTCCGGCCGCGCCGCAGGGCGCCGACTTCGAGGCGGCCGTCGCGCACTGGCGCACCCTGCGCAGCGACGACGGCGCCGGCTTCGACACGGAGGTCGTCGTCGACGCGAGCGCACTGAGCCCGCAGGTCACGTGGGGCACGACGCCCGACATGGTCGCCGCCGTCACCGACGCCGTGCCCGAGCCGCAGAGCGAGGGCCACGAGCGGGCGCTGCAATACATGGGCCTGGAGGCCGGGACGCCGATCGAGCAGATCCGGCTCGACCGCGTGTTCATCGGCTCGTGCACGAACAGCCGCATCGGCGACCTGCGCGCCGCCGCGGAGGTCGTCAAGGGGCGCAAGGTCGCCTCGCACGTCAACGCGATGGTCGTGCCGGGCTCGCAGCAGGTGAGAGCGCAGGCGGAGCGGGAGGGCCTGGACGAGATCTTCAAGGCGGCCGGCTTCGACTGGCGCGTCGCCGGCTGCTCGATGTGCCTCGGCATGAACCCGGACATCGCCGCGCCGGGCGAGCGTGTCGCCTCGACCTCGAACCGCAACTTCGAGGGCCGTCAGGGCCGCGGCGCCCGCTCGCACCTCGTCTCGCCGCAGATGGCCGCCGCCGCGGCGATCGAGGGCCGGTTCGTCGACATCCGCGACTGGAGCTAGGAGACCCAGACCATGGACCACATCACGAGCATCCACGGCCAGGTCAGCGTGCTCGACCGCGACGACGTCGACACCGACCAGATCATGCCCAAGCAGTTCCTCAAGCGGGTCGAGCGGACCGGCTTCGGCGAGTTCCTCTTCTACGACTGGGCGAAGGAGGACGGCTGGGACCTGCCACGCCACCCGATCCTCGTCACCGGCAGGAACTTCGGCTGCGGGTCGAGCCGCGAGCACGCGCCCTGGGGGCTGCAGGACTACGGCTTCCAGGCGATCGTCGCGGAGAGCTTCGCCGACATCTTCTGGTCGAACTGCACGAAGATCGGGCTGCTTCCGGTGGCGCTCACCGAGGAGCAGTGCAAGGCCGTCGCGGCGGCGGGGGAGGCCGAGGTCGACCTCGTCGACCAGGTCGTGCGCGCCGACGGGCGGGAGTTCCCGTTCGAGATCGACCAGGACGTCCGGCACCGCCTGTTGAACGGCCTCGACGACATCGCGATGACGCTGCAGAGCGCCGTCGAGATCGAGGCCTACGAGCAGGAGCGCGAGCGCTCCGGTCCTGTCACGACAGCCCTCTAGGAGACCGAGTTGACGCACACCATCGCGCTGCTCCCCGGCGACGGGATCGGCCCCGAGATCACCGCTCCCACCGTCGAGCTGCTGAACGGGCTGGGCGACTTCGCGTTCGAGCAGCACCCGTTCGGAGGCTGCTCGATCGACGCGCACGGCACGGCGCTCACGGACGAGGTCACCGACGCGTGCAAGCGCGCGGACGCGGTTCTGCTGGCCGCCGTCGGCGGCCCCAAGTGGGACACGACCGACCCGTCCAAGCCGCGCCCCGAGCAGGGCCTGCTCGGTCTGCGCAAGGCGCTCGGGCTGTACGCCAACCTGCGTCCCGTCCGCCCGCTGCCTGCCCTCTACGAGGCGAGTCCGCTCAAGCGAGAGGTGGTCGACGGTACCGACCTGCTCGTGGTGCGCGAGTTGACTGGCGGTCTCTATTTCGGTGAACGGGGCCGTGACGGCGACCGCGCCTTCGACACCTGCGTGTACTCCGCGCCGGAGATCGACCGCATCGCACGCACGGCGTTCCAGGCCGCCAGACGCAAGGTGACCTCCGTCGACAAGGCGAACGTGCTCGAGTCCTCGCGGCTGTGGCGCGAGGTCGTCACGGACCTGCACGCGCGCGAGTTCCCGCAGGTCGCGCTCCAGCACGTGCTCGTCGACAACGCCGCGATGCAGCTGATCTCCAACCCGGCCGACTTCGACGTGATCGTCACCGAGAACATGTTCGGCGACATCCTCAGCGACGAGGCGGCGATGCTGACCGGCTCGATCGGGCTGCTGCCGAGCGCGTCCCTCGGAGGCGACGGACCCGGCCTGTTCGAGCCCGTGCACGGCTCCGCGCCCGACATCGCCGGGCAGGGAATCGCCAACCCGCTGGCGATGTTCCTGTCCGCGGCGCTGATGCTGCGGCACGGCCTCGGTATGGAGACCGAGGCGGCGGCGGTAGAATCGGCGGTCGATCGTGCGCTCGCCGACGGCCTGCGCACGCGCGACCTGGGCGGCGACGCGACCACGGACGACGCCGCCCGAGCCGTCCTGAACCACCTCTAAGGAGCCCGAACGTGGACCAAGCGGACCTCATCTGGATGAACGGAGAGCTCGTCGCCTGGGAGGACGCGAAGGTCCACGTATTGACGCACTGCCTGCACTACGGCACGGGCGTGTTCGAGGGCGAGCGCGCCTACGCGACCGACCGCGGGCCGGCGATCTTCCGCCACAGAGAGCACCTCGAGCGGCTGTTCAAGTCGGCCGAGCTCTACTACATGCCGATCCCGTACACGGCCGAGGAGATCCGCCTCGCCACGCACGAGCTGATCGCGCGCAACGAGCTGCCGTCCTGCTACATCCGCCCGATCGTGTTCCGCGGCGCCGGTCCGATGGGCCTCAACCCGCTCGACGCGCCGGTCGACGTCGCGATCGCGGCGTGGCCGTGGGGCGCCTACCTCGGCGACGGCGCGCTCGAGAACGGCGTGCGCGCAAAGGTCTCCAGCTGGCGGCGCATCAGCTCCGACTCGCTGATCCCGCACGCGAAGGCGTCGGGCCAGTATCTGAACAGCGTGCTCGCGAAGATCGAGAGCGTGAGAGCCGGCTACGAAGAGGCGATCCTGCTCGACCAGCAGGGGTTCGTCTCCGAGGGGACCGGCGAGAACCTGTTCGTCGTGATGAGAGGCGTCGTCTACACGCCGCCGCAGACGGCCGGCATCCTCGACGGCATCAACCGCGACGCGGTCATGCGGATCGCGCGTGACGAGGGCTACGAGATCGTCGAGCGCAACATCGCGCGCGCGGAGCTGACGCTCGCCGACGAGCTGTTCATGACCGGCACGGCGGCGGAGCTGACGCCGATCCGCGAGATCGACGACCACGTCGTCGGCGACGGCGCGCGCGGCCCGGTCACGACGCGGCTGCAGAAGGTCTTCCTCGACGCGCTGCACGGCCGCGATCCGCGCTACGCCGAGTGGAACGACGTCGTGACGGTCGCCACCCCGAAGGCGGCGGCGTAGTCATGCCTCGCCTCTCGTCCGGCGGGCGAATTACCGGGGCGGCCGACGCGCGCTGACGCGCGCGCATCGGCCGCTGCCCGCATTCGCCCGCACCGCACGAGAGGATTCGCACCACCATGACGACCATCCAGCTGTTCGACACGACGCTCCGCGACGGCATGCAAGGCGAGGGCATGTCGCTCTCGGCCGAGGAGAAGCTGCGCGTCGCGCACCGGCTCGACGCGCTCGGCATCCACCTGATCGAGGCCGGCTTCCCGACCTCCAACCCGAAGGAGCTCGAGCTGTTCGAGCTGCTCTCCCGGGAGGCCTTCGTCAGCGCCGAGATCGTCGCGTTCGGGATGACCCGGCGCGGCGACACGCGCGCCGAGGAGGACCAGGCGCTGCGCGTGCTGGCCGACTGCTTCGCGCCCGTCGTCACGATCGTCGGCAAGACGTGGGGCTTGCACGTCGACAAGGTGCTGCGCGTCGAGCGCGACGAGAACCTGCGCATGATCGCCGAGTCGGTCGCGTTCCTCGTCGCGCAGGGCAAGCGCGTCGTGTACGACGCCGAGCACTGCTTCGACGGCTGGCGCGACGACGCCGGGTACGCGCGTCGCTGCGTGCTCGCGGCGGCCGAGGCGGGCGCCGAGACGGTCGTCCTGTGCGACACGAACGGCGGCTCGCTGCCGGGGCAGATCGCCGAGACGACGCGCGACCTGGCCGCCGCGCTGGAGCCGACCGGGGTGCGCCTCGGCATCCACACGCACGACGACGTCGGCTGCGGCGTCGTCAACACGCTCGCCGGCGTCGAGGCCGGCGCCACGCACGTGCAGGGCACGATGAACGGCTACGGCGAGCGCTGCGGCAACGCGAACCTGACGACGATCATCCCCAACCTGCAGCTCAAGCTGGGACACGACTGCCTGCCGGCGGACCGGCTCGCGACGCTCACCGAGACCGCGCACTACCTCGACGAGCTGCTCAACCGCACGCCGAACGCGGACCAGCCCTACGTCGGCAAGAACGCCTTCGCGCACGGCGGCGGGATGCATGCCGACGGCGTGTTGAAGGAGGCGAGCAGCTTCGAGCACATGGACCCCGCGCTCGTGGGCAACCGCCGCGAGATGCTGATCTCCGAGCTGTCCGGCAAGGGCACGGTGATCGCGCGCGCCGAGCAGGCGGGCCTGAGACTCGACGACGACGCCGCGCGTCACGTGATCGAACGCGTCAAGCAGCTCGAGCACGGCGGCTACCAGTTCGAGGCGGCCGACGGCTCGTTCGAGTTGCTGCTGCGCAAGGAGTCCGGCGAGTACGAGCCGCTGTTCCGGCTCGAGTCGTGGCAGGTCGTCGTGCAGAAGCGCGCGCACGACGCGAAGGTCACGACCGACGCCGCGATCCGCCTGTGGGCGAACGGCGAGCGCTACGTCTGCCACGCCGAGGGCAACGGCCCGGTGCACGCGCTCGACAACGCGCTGCGCAGAGCGCTGGAGCAGAGCCATCCGGAGCTCAAGGACACCGGCCTCGTCAACTTCAAGGTCCGCATCCTCGACGAGACGAAGGGCACCGAGGCCGTCACGCGCGTGCTGCTCGACGCCTCCGACGGCCACGACGTGTGGGGCTCGATCGGCGTCTCGGAGAACGTGATCGAGGCCTCGTGGGACGCG
>DASVFS010000290.1:0-2727 GCA_036379915.1 Conexibacter sp.
TTGATCCCCGTCGCGACGATCACCAGCTCCGCGGGCAGCTCGCGCCCGTCGGCGAGCCGCACGGCGGCGACCGGCGCGTGGTCGGGGGAGGCGGCCCCCGCGAGCTCGGTCGTGCACGCGCCCAGCAGCACCTCGATCCCCAGCTCGCGGATGCGGCGCTCCAGCAGGCCGGCGCCGAGCGGGTCGAGCTGCTGCTCCATCAGGTGCTCCGCGAGGTGGACGACCGTCACGCGCATGCCGCGCGCCTGCAGCCCGCGCGCCGCCTCGAGCCCGAGCAGGCCGCCGCCGATCACGACGGCGCGCCGTCCGCTCCCGAGCGCGTCGAGGATCTGCGCGACGTCGCGCAGCGAGCGGAACGCGTGCACGCCCCGGCGCGACAGGCCGGCGATCGGCGGCAGTGCCGGCTGCGAGCCGGTCGCCAGCACGACGCGGTCGTACTCGACCAGGCTGCCGTCCGACAGCTCGGCGCAGCGGTCGCCGAGGCCGAGCGCGGTGACGTGGACGGCGCTGCGCAGCTCGACGCCGCGCTCGGCGAACCACGAGGCGTCGCGCAGCACGAGCTCCGCCGGGTGCGTCTCGCCGGCGAGCGCCGCCGACAGCCGGATGCGGTCGTACGGCAGGCTCGGCTCGGCGCCCGCGATCATCAGCGCGCGGCCGTCCGCGCCGTGCGCGAGCAGCTGCTCGACGACGGCGAGGCCGGCCATCCCGCCGCCGACGACGAGCGTGCGCCCTCCGACGGACGCGGCGCGACGCGAGCGGCCGCGCGGCAGCGGCTCCACGCGCACCGCCGTCGCCTTCAGCTCCGCCTGGCGGGAGATCGGATCGAGTGCCGGGCTCACGACCTCGTTGAGGGGGGTCTCGCCCGCCGCCAGGTGCAGCGAGCCCCAGTGGAACGGCGCGAACGCGACCCCCTCCGGCAGCGTGTCGACCACACGCACCTGCATCGACGCGATCCCGCGCCGCGACACGAGCCGCGCGGCGTCCCCATCGTGCACACGGGCGCGCTGCGCGTCGGCCGGATGCAGCTCCACGAACGGCCCGGTGTCTCTGCCCGCCAGCTCGGGCGACTTGCCCGTCCGCGTCATCGTGTGCCATTGGCCGGGCAGGCGGCCGGTCGTCAGCAGCAGCGGGAACGACTCGTCCGGGCGGTCGACCGGCGCGGCGTGGGGGGTGGCGCCGAGGCGCGCTCTGCCGCTCGACGTCGGCAGTCTTCCCCAGCTGTACAGCCGCGCCGTCCCCGGATGCGCCTCGCGCCCCTCGGCACGCGCCGGGACCGGCCACTGGATCCCGCCGCCCTCGCGCCGCAGCCGCTCGTGAGAGAGGCCGCTCATGTCGCACGCGCGGCCGGCCGTCGTCGCGACGAACTCGTCGAACACCTCGGCGGCCGATCTCCAGGCGAAGTGGTCCGGGAAGCCCCACGCGCGCCCCAGCCGCGCGAAGATCTCCCAGTCCGGCAGCGCGAGGCCGGGCGGTACGAGTGCGCGCTGCACGAGCGAGACGCCGCGCTCGGAGTTCGTCATCGTGCCGTCCTTCTCCGGCCACTGCGCGGCGGGCAGCATCACGTGCGCGAGCGCCGTCGTCTCGGTCGGGTGGTAGGCGTCCTGCGCGACGACCAGCTCGGCGCGCCGCAGCCCGGCGGCGAACCGCTCGGCGTCGGGCTGCGAGACGACCGGATTCGTCGCGACGATCCAGACCGCCTTCACGCGGCCGGCGTGCAGCGCGTCCGCCAGCTCGGTCGCCGCGATGCCCGGCTCGGGCGAGATGCCGGGCAGGTCGCTCGGCAGGCCCCACAGCTTGCGCATCTCGGCGCGATCCTCGGCGACCGCGACGGAGCGGTAGCCCGGCAGCAGGTTCGAAAGGCCGCCCGTCTCGCGGCCGCCCATCGCGTTCGGCTGGCCGGTCATCGACAGCGGACCGGTCCCCGGCCGCCCGAGGTTGCCGGTCAGCAGGCAGAGGTTGTGCAGCGCGCGGTTCTTCAGCGTCCCGACGCTCGACTGGTTCGCGCCCATCGACCACAGCGCGAGCGCGCGCCCCGCGCCGGCGAACGCGCGCGCCGCCTGCTCGATCAGCGCCGCCGGCACGCCGCTCTCCAGCTCGGCCTGCTCCGGCGTCCAGTCGGCCGCCGACGCGAGCGCGTGCTCGGAACCCTCGGTGCGCGTCGCGACGAACTGCTCGTCGATCAGCCCGTCGCGCGCGATCACGTGGATCATCGCGTTCAGCACGGCGAGGTCGCTGCCGGGCCGCAGCGCGAGGTGGACGTCCGCCACCGCGGCGGTCTGCGTGCGGCGGGGATCCACGACGATCAGCGTCGCGCCCTCTCTCTGACGGCGGCGGATGCGCGCCCACGCGATCGGGTGGCAGGCGGCCGTGTTCGAGCCGAGCAGCAGCATGCAGTCGGCGCGCTCGAGGTCGGCGTAGGAGGCCGGCGGGCCGTCGGCGCCGAACGTCTCCTTGTAGGCGGCGACCGCGCTCGACATGCACAGGCGCGAGTTCGAGTCGACGTTGTTCGTCCCGACGAAGCCCTTCACGAGCTTGTTGACGACGTAGTAGTCCTCCGTCAGCAGCTGACCGGAGACGTAGAAGGCGATCGCGTCGGGGCCGTGCTCCTCCGCGATCGCGCGCAGGCGCCGCGCGAGCAGCGGGATCGTGCGGCGCCAGGTCGACGGCCGCCAGCGCGCGTCGGGACCGTCGCGCAGCAGCGGCGCGACGGCGCGGTCCGCAGCGTGG
>DASVFS010000291.1:0-11212 GCA_036379915.1 Conexibacter sp.
CCTGCGCGAGGAGCTGAGCGCGCTGTGAGCACGCAGCACTGGAGCGTCGAGGACGCCGAGCGCTACCTGCGATCGCTGGAGCTGTTCGGCATGCGCTTCGGGCTCGATCGCATGCACCGCCTGATGACGACGCTCGATCAGCCCGAGCGCCGCTACGACACGATCCACGTCGTCGGGACGAACGGCAAGTCCTCGACCGCGCGGATGATCGCGGCGATCCTGCAGCGCCACGGCATGCACGTCGGCGCCTACCTGTCGCCGCACCTCGTCTCGTTCGCCGAACGGATCCGCGTCGACGACCGCGACGTCGAGCCGCGCGCCTTCGCGCGCGCCGTCGAGCGCGCCGCGCACGCCGCCGCGCTCGTCGATCGCACCCAGGCCCACGACGACCGCGTCACGCAGTTCGAGGCGCTCACCGCGGCCGCCTTCTCGGAGCTGGCCGCGCGCGGCGTCGACGCCGCCGTGATCGAGGCCGGCCTCGGCGGTCGCTGGGACGCGACGAACGTGCTGCCCTCGCGGGTTCAGGTGCTGACGAGCGTCGGGCTCGAGCACACGCGCTGGCTCGGTCCGACCGTGCGCGACGTCGCGCGCGAGAAGCTCGCGGTCGTGCGCGACGGCGGCACGCTCGTGGTCGGCGCCGGCCTGAACCCGGACGCGCTCGAGGAGGCGCGCGCGGCGGCCGACCGCCACGGCGCCCGGCTCGTGCAGGCGCCGGCCGACCCGGGCGTCGAGCTGGCCGCGCCCGGCGCGTTCCAGCGCCGCAACTTCGCGCTCGCGCGCGCCGCCGCCGCGGCGTACCTGGAGGGCGCGGGCCGCGCGCTCGAGCCCGAGCGGGTACGCGCCGCGGCCGCCGCCGTCACCGTGCCGGGGCGCCTGCAGGTGGTCGCGCACGAGCCGCTGACGCTGCTCGACGGCGCCCACAACGCGGAGGGCGTCGCCGCGCTCGCCGAGTCGCTGCCGCAGCTGACGGCGGGCCGCCGGCTCGTCGCGGTCGTCTCGATCCTCGACGACAAGGACGCCGCCGGGATGCTGCGCGCGCTCGTCCCGCACGCCGAACAGGCGATCTTCACGCGCAGTCGCAACCCGCGCGCGCTGCCGCCGGCGACGCTCGCGTCGCTGTGGGCGCAGCTTGGCGGCAGCGCATCGGCGCTGGAGTCCGACCCGCGCCACGCGCTCGCGCGCGCCTGCGAGCTGGCCGGGCCGGGCGGCGTCGTGCTCGCGACCGGCTCGATCTACCTCGTCGCCGACCTGCTCGCGCCGGCCGGGCAGCGCAGCGCCTCGATGCTCTGATGGGATCCGGGGACGGACCGCGCTTCCTGCCGATGATCGGGCTCGTGGCGGCCGTCGTGGCCGTCGTGATCCTCGTCTTCTTCGCGATCGGGTACGCGTTCGGGCGCATGTTCCTGTGACCCGACCCTTTACACTCGCCGACCGATGAGTCTCCCTCGCGCAGTCTTCGGGATCGACAGCAGCGGCGTGAACCTGGCCGTGAGCCTGCTGATCCTCTGCCTCGTCGTCGTCTGGCTCGCGCTCGTCTACTGGACGTACGCCGACGCGCGCCGCCGCATCGAGGACCAGATGCTCGTCGCCTGTGCGACGGCGGCCTCGCTGTTCCCGTTCGTCGGCACGTTCGTCTACGTGATCGTGCGCCCGCCGGAGTACCTCGACGACGTGCGCGAGCGCGAGCTGGAGATGCAGGCGGCCGAGGCGCGCCTGGCCGAGTACGGCCTCCACCTCTGCCCGCACTGCGACGCCGAGGTCGAGCGGGACTTCCTGCGCTGCCCAAGCTGCCTGCGCAAGCTGAAGGACCCGTGCACGAGCTGCGCCAAGCCGCTCGATCCGACGTGGAGGATCTGCCCGTACTGCGAGGCCGACGTGCCGGGCCAGTCGACCGCTTCGCGGCGCCGGCGGCGACAGGCCAGCGAGGCGCCCGCCGAAGGCACGCCTGAGCCGACCTCGTAGACTCGCGCGCGGCCCAGCGGCCATCACCACCTGAACCTCAGAAGGAGAACCCCGTGGACCGGACTCTGATCCTGGTCAAGCCGGACGCGTTCGCGCGCGGCCTGACCGGCGAGATCCTCGCCCGCTTCGAGCGCAAGGGCCTCAGACTCGTCGCGCTGGAGAAGCAGCACATCTCCCGTGAGACGGCTGAGACGCACTATGCGGAGCACAAGGAGCGCCCGTTCTTCGGCGAGCTCGTCGACTTCATCACCTCGGGCCCACTCGTCGCGGCCGTCCTGGAGGGCCACGAGGCCGTCAAAGCCGCCCGCCAGGTGATCGGCGCCACCAACCCGCTCGAGGCCGCGACCGGCTCGATCCGCGGCGACTTCGCGCTCGAGGTCGGCCAGAACATGGTCCACGGCTCGGACTCGAACGAGTCCGCCGCGCGCGAGGCCGCCATCTTCTTCCCGAACCTCTGAGACTGGTTCTCGCATCCCGCTCGCCCCAGCGGCGGGCGATCCTGCAGCAGCTCGGCGTCGCATTCGACGTGGTCGTGAGCGACGCCGAGGAGCTGTTGGAGGGTGACCCGGTCGAGGTCGCCGTCGAGAACGCGCGCCGCAAGGCGCTCGCGATCGACGCCGAGGCTCCGGTCCTCGGCGTCGACACGGTCGTCGTGCTCGACGGCGCGATCTACGGTAAGCCGGCCGACGCGGGGGCAGCCCGCGCCACGCTGAAGCGACTCTCCGGTCGGATCCACGAGGTCGTGTCGGGGATCGCGGTGGTCGAGGCGGGGGAGACGCGCACGGCCTCGGCGACGACGCGCGTCTCGTTCCGCGACCTCGACGCCGCGACGCTCGACTGGTACCTCGCGACCGAGGAGTGGCGGGAACGGGCCGGGGGGTATGCGATCCAGGGGCGCGGGGCGGCGCTCGTGGCCGGGATCGAGGGCGACTACCTCAACGTCGTCGGGCTGCCGGTGACCGCGCTGCTGGAGCTGTTGCCGGGAATCTTGCACGGCGGCACCGGACCCCTCCGCTAGACTCCGGCGCGGACCGCGCCACCCGCCTGCATGCAGGCGAAACGCCCTCCGGCCGCGGTTCGCTTCCCCCCCTCATCACGCATGGGCTTCTTCAGCTACCTGACCGGGTTCGGCGGCCGCGACATGGCGGTCGATCTCGGGACCGCCAACACGCTCGTCTACGTGCGCGGACGCGGGATCGTGCTGTCGGAGCCGTCCGTCGTCGCCGTCGACTCGCGCAGCGGCGAGGTGCATGCGGTCGGGATCGAGGCGAAGCGCATGCTCGGTCGCACGCCCGGCACGATCTCGGCGATCCGTCCGCTGAAGGACGGCGTGATCGCGGACTTCGAGGTCACCGAAGAGATGCTGCGCCACTTCATCCAGAAGGTGCACCAGAACCGCTGGGCGCACCCGCGCGTCGTCGTCTGCGTGCCCTCCGGGGTGACGGGCGTCGAGAAGCGCGCGGTCGAGGAGGCGTGCCTGTCGGCCGGCGCGCGGCAGGCCTACCTGATCGAGGAGCCGATGGCGGCCGCGATCGGGGCCGGGCTGCCGGTCGGCGAGCCGACCGGCTCGATGGTCGTCGACATCGGCGGCGGCACCTCGGAGGTCGCCGTCATCTCGCTCGGCGGGATCGTCGTCTCGCAGTCGATCCGCGTCGGCGGCGACGAGCTGGACGAGGCGATCATCAACTACGTCAAGCGCGAGTACAAGCTGCTGATCGGGCAGCAGACGGCCGAGGAGGTCAAGCTCGAGATCGGCTCCGCCTACGAGATGGACGAAGAGGTCCAGGCGGAGATCCGCGGGCGCGACATGGTCTCCGGCCTGCCGAAGACCGTCGTGCTGACGAGCGAGGAGATCCGCGGGGCGCTCGAGGAGCCGATCTCGCAGATCATCGACGCCGTCAAGGAGACGCTGGACCGCACGCCGCCGGAGCTGGCCTCCGACATCATGGACCGCGGGATAATGCTCGCGGGCGGCGGCGCGCTGCTGCAGGGGCTCGACGAGCGCCTGCGCCACGAGACGCAGATGCCCGCCCACCTGGCGGAGTCGCCCTTGACCTGCGTCGCAGTCGGGTCGGGTCGCTCGCTCGAAGAGTTCGAGGCGATCCACCGGTCGAGCAAGAATGCCCGCAACAACCGCCGGCGGCGGTATTGATCCCGCCCGGCCGGGCCCGCATCCCATGCGGGAGCACAGAGCCTTGAGGAACTTCACACCGTGTACGACAAGCAAGTCCGCCGGCGGCGGGCAGTGCTCGCGCTGCTCGTCGTCGTCTCCCTGATCCTCCTGACCGCCTACTTCGGCGAGTCGGCCGGAAGCCCGCTGCACAGCGTGCAGCGCGGCGTCGTGACGGTGCTCTCGCCGATCCAGGAGGGCGCCAGCCGGGCGCTCAAGCCGGTGCGCGACCTGTTCGGCTGGTTCGGCGACACCGCGCGCGCCAAGAAGGAGCGCGACCAGCTCGCGACGCAGCGCGACAGACTGCTGGAGCAGGTCGTCGGCTACAGAGTCGCGCTGCAGGAGAACGCCCAGCTGCGCCGCACGCTCCAGCTCGACGAGAACGGCCTGGAGAGCTACGACAAGCGCACCGTGCGCGTGATCGGCCGTCCGCCGAACAACCTGCTGCTCGACCGGCTGCAGGTCGACGCCGGCAGCAGCGCCGGCGTGCGCGTCGGCGATCCGGTCGTCGCCGACGGCGGGCTCGTCGGGCACGTCAGCTTCGTCGCGCGCTCGTCGTCGTTCGTGACGCTCGTCACCGACCCCAGCTCGAGCGTGTCGGTGAAGGTGCTGAACGCGGTCGGCGACACCGGCCTGCTCAAGCCGGCGGTCGGCGACCCGCTCGACCTGCTCGTGCAGCTGCTGCTGCGCGACGCGAGAGTCGCGGTCGACGACGTCGTCGTCACGGCCGGCTTCCGCACCAGCAGACTCGAGTCGCTGTACCCGCCGAACATCCCGATCGGCCGCGTCACGCGCGCCGACCCGGAGGAGCTCGCGAGCGACCAGCAGGTGCACGTCGCGCCGATCGCCGACCTGCGGCACCTCGACTTCGTGCAGATCCTCGTCGGCGGCGCGGGCTCCGACGCCGAGCGGGCCCAGGTGGGCGGGCCGTGAACGACGGCTACCAGCTCCCCCTGCGCCTGGCCGCGCTCGGCTTCTTCACCGTCGTGATTCAGACGGCGGCGATCTCGCAGATCACCGTCTTCGGCGTCAGCGTCGACCTCTCGCCGCTCGTCGTCGCGTCCGTCGGGCTGCTCGCCGGGTCGCTGCCCGGCGCCGTGTTCGGCTTCGCCGTCGGGCTGTTCGCCGACGTCGCGCTCGTGCAGACGCTCGGCGTGACGTCGCTGCTGTTCATCGCGATCGGCTACTGGGCCGGCCGCCTGCGCGAACTGCGCGACCCGGCGCACGGGCTCGCGCCGCTCGCCGTCGGCGCCGCCGCGATCGCGTTCGCGACGGTCGGCTTCGCGCTGATGCAGTTCCTGCTCGGGGTGCGCGCGCCGGTCACGTGGCTGCAGCTGCGTCAGGTCGTCGTGACGATCCTCGTCGGCTCGCTGCTCGCGCTGCCGATCTACGCGCTCGTGCGGCGCGTCGTGCAGGGCTCGCTGCCGGACGATCCGCGCCGGCGCCGCCGCCGCGCGTACACGACCGGCGGCCTCTCGCCGCTCCAGCGACCCTCGGCTGGCCGCTGACATGACCGGTCTGACGCCGCCGGAGGAGCGCCGCCCGCCGATCACGCCGCAGCTCGCGCTGCGCGTGGCGATCCTCGGCGGGGTCGCGCTCGCGCTGTTCGCGGTCGTCTTCTTCCGCCTCTGGTTCCTGCAGGTGCTGTCGGGCGACCAGTACCTCGCGCAGGCGTCGACGAACCGCGTCCGCAACCTCGTCGTGCAGGCGCCGCGCGGCGAGATGCTCGACCGCAACGACACGCCGCTGGTCGAGAACCGGCGCGCGGTCGCGGTCGTCGTCTCGCCGCCGAAGCTGCCCGCGGACGCGGGGCGGCGCACGCGCGCGCTGGCGCGCCTGAGCCGCGTGCTCGACATGCCGACGCGGCCGCAGAAGTGCGAGGTCGACAACGACGTCGTGCGCACGATGGAGCTCGACTGCCTGATCCGCAGAGGCATCTGGAACCTGCCCTACGCTGACGTGACGGTCAAGCTCGACGTTCCGCGCGAGGTCGCGTTCTTCCTCGCCGAGCGCGCGCAGCAGTTCCCGAGCGTCTCGATCCAGCAGGTGTTCCTGCGCAACTACCGCTTCGACGAGCTCGGCGCGCAGCTGTTCGGCACGGTCGGGCAGATCAACGGCGCGCAGCTGAGACAGGAGCACTACCGGGGCGTCAGAGGCGGCACGATCGTCGGCCAGTCGGGGTTGGAGTACACGTACGACCGCTACCTGCGCGGGCGCGACGGCGCGACGCGCGTGCAGGTCGACGCGCTCGGCCAGGCGAAGGGGTACCTGCCGACCCGCCAGCCGGTCGCGGGGGCGAACCTGAGACTGTCGCTCGACCTCGCGCTGCAGCGCGCCGGCCAGGCGGCGCTCGCGAAGGGGATCGAGCTCGCGAACGCGAACGGCAACCCGGCGCGCGGCGGCGCCTTCGTCGCACTCGACCCGCGCGACGGCGAGGTGCTCGCGATGGGCTCGGCGCCGAGCTACGACGCGAACCTGTTCGCCAAGCCGCTGTCGCAGCGGCAGTACGACGAGCACTTCGGGCAAGGGACGGACGACCCGCTCGTCAACCGCGCGATCGCGGGCGCCTACCCGGTCGGGTCCACCTTCAAGATCGTCACGGCGACGGCTGCGCTGATCGCGGGGATCATCACGCCCGACACGGTGTACGTCGACACCGGCGAGTTCCGCGAGGGTGCGCTGGTGCGCAGAAACGCCGGCGGCGCCGTCTACGGCGCGGTGTCGTTGCGCACCGCGCTGCAGGTGTCGGTCGACACGTTCTTCTACGACCTCGGCGCCAGACTCAACGTCGAGCCCTCCTCGCACCCGAACGGCGGCGACCTGCAGGGCTGGGCGCGCCGGTACGGCTTCGGGAAGCCGACCGGGATCGACCTCGGCAACGAGCAGGGGGGAAACATCCCGACGCCGCGCTGGCGCGACTCGCGCAACCGCCTGCAGGCGAGATGCGAGCGCGCCTACGACAAGCGGCCACGCGCGGCGCGCCGCGCGTACCCGTCCGGCTGCGTGTTCGCCGACGGCGAGAACCGCCCGTGGTCGGTGGGCGATAACACGAACCTCGCGGTCGGCCAGGGCGACTTCCTCGCGACGCCGCTGCAGCTCGCGGTCGCCTACGCCGCGCTCGAGAACGGCGGCACGATCGTGCGCCCGCACGTGGGCCTCCAGATCACCGACCCCGACGGCAGAGTGCTCCAGCAGATCGCCCCGCGGCCGGCCCGCCGCGTCGACGTCCCGGCGACGGACCTGCAGGCGATTCGCGACGGACTGCGCGCCGCCGCCCAGCAGCCGGGCGGCACCTCCTACGACGTGATGGGCAGCTTCCCCAAGCCGGTCTACGGCAAGACCGGCACCGCCCAGACGAGCAGAGGCGACCAGTCGTGGTACGTCGCCTACGTGCCCGACCCGGTCAGACCGATCGTGGTCGCCTGCACGGTCGAGTCCGGCGGCTTCGGCGCGGAGGCGGCCGCGCCGGCGGTGCGGCTGATCCTGTCGCAGTGGTTCGGCGTCAGAAAAGAGATCATCGTGGGGACCTCGCACACCCGATGAGCGCCACGCCGACCCCCATCCAGCGCAGCGTCGACGAGATCACGAGCCGTCGCGGCCCGCGGCTGCTGCTCGACCCGTGGCTGCTGCTCGCCACGCTCGGGCTGGTCGCCTGCTCGCTCGTGACGATCAAGGGCGCGACGCGCAACGACGTCGACGGCGCGCCGCTGTGGTTCTTCGAGCGCCAGCTCGCGTACGCGCTCGTCGGCCTGCTGCTGATGCTGCTGCTGACGCGCTTCGACTACTCGCGGCTGCGCGAGTTCAAGCTGCCGGTCTACGGCCTCTTGATCGGCTTGAACGTGCTCGTGCTGGGCCTCGGCTCTGTCGCGCGCGGGTCGAGACGCTGGATCGACCTGCCGTTCTTCCAGTTCCAGCCGTCCGAGCTCGGCAAGCTGCTGCTGGTCGTCGCGCTGTCGGCGTTCGTCGTCGACCGCTCGCGGCGGCTGCACGAGCGCGAGACGACCGCGCGGCTGATGCTGCTCGCGCTCGGTCCGGCCGCGCTCGTGATGCTCCAGCCGGACCTCGGCTCCGCGCTCGTCTACGTGACGGTCGCGATGACCGTGCTGTTCGTCGCCGGCACGCCCGGCCGCCAGCTCGGCGGCCTCGTGGCGTTGTTCTCCGTGGCGACCGTGCTCGTGCTCGTGGCCGCTCCGGCGGTCGGCGTGCACATGCTCAAGCCGTATCAGGTGCAGCGCCTCACGGGCTTCGTGAATCCCTCTCACGACCCGAGAAACGCCACCTACCAGGTCAACCAGTCGCTGATCGCGATCGGCTCCGGCGAGAAGACCGGCCGGGGCGTCGAGCGCGCGACGCAGACGGGGCTGAACTTCCTCCCCGAGCACCACACGGACTTCGTGTTCAGCGTGGTCGGGGAGACGTACGGCTTCGCCGGCGCCGCGCTCGTGCTGTCGCTCTACGCGCTGCTGATCTGGCGCACGCTGCGCATCGTCACGTTGGCGAAGAACCTGTTCGGCGCGCTGATCGCCGGCGGCATCCTCGCGATGCTGATGTACCAGGTGTTCGTCAACGTCGGGATGACGATCGGGATCATGCCGATCACCGGCGTCACGCTGCCGCTGATGAGCTTCGGCGGCGCGTCTTATCTGACAACGTTCCTCGCGCTCGGACTGCTGCAGTCGATCCACGTCCAAGGACGGATCGCGCAGACGTCGAAGGGACGAGCGCTCGTCCTCTCATGAGAAGGCAACCACTGTGAAGAAGCAAGTACTCGTCAGCGTCGACCGGGGAGAGACCCGCGTCGCGTTGCTGGAGGCGACCGGACAGGTCGCCGCCGCGCCGAGAGGCGGCAGACGCCGCCGCAGAAGAACCGCCAGACCCGCCGCCGGATACCGCGTCGCCGAGCTCTATCTCGAGCGCCGCGGCGGCCGCTCGATCGTCGGCAACATCTACAAGGGCAAGGTCGACAACGTGCTGGCGGGCCTCGAGGCCGCGTTCGTCGACATCGGCCTGGAGAAGAACGGCTTCCTGCACGTCGACGAGATCGTGCTGCCCGGCGTCGAGACGCCGAAGCGCGGTCGCGGCCAGGGCGGCAGAGACAGCCAGAAGATCCACGACCTGCTCAGACCGGGGCAGGAGATCGTCGTGCAGGTCGTCAAGGACCCGCTCAAGACGAAGGGCGCGCGCCTCTCGATGGAGCTCGCGATCCCCGGCCGCTACATGGTCTACTCGCCGCAGGGCGAGGGCGTCGGCGTCTCGCGCAGACTGCCCGACAAGGAGCGCGACCGCCTGCGCCGGGAGGCCGCCAGACTCGACCTCAAGGGCGGCGGCGCGATCATCCGTACGGCCGCCTTCGGCGCCAGACGCGAGGACTTCGAGCGGGAGCTCCAGTACCTCTTCAAGCTGCACGAGGTGCTCGACAAGCGCGTCGAGGCGACGGTCGCTCCGGATCTGGTGTTCCAAGAGGCCGACCTGTCCGTCCGCGTCGTGCGCGACGTCTTCTCCGAGCACTTCGAGCGCGCGGTCGTCGACGACCAGCAGCAGCACCAGCGGCTCGTCTCGTTCTTCACGCGCACCGCGCCCGAGCTCGTCGACCGCGTCGAGCTGTGGGACGAGGAGACCTCGCTGTTCGAGCGCTACGACGTCGAGAGAGAGATCGCGGGGACGCTGTCGCGCCGCGTCGACCTGCCGAGCGGCGGCTACCTGATGATCGACTACGCCGAGGCGCTGACGGTGATCGACGTCAACACCGGCTCGTTCATCGGCCGCGGCAGAGGCGCCCGGCTCGAGGACACGATCACGAGAACGAACCTCGAGGCGGCCGAGGAGGCGGTGCGCCAGCTGCGCTTGCGCGACATCGGCGGGATCATCGTGATCGACTTCATCGACATGGCGCGCGCGAAGAACCGCGACGCCGTGCTGAAGACGCTGCGCAAGTCGCTCGACGAGGACCGCACGAAGACCTTCGTCGTCGAGATCTCGCCGCTCGGGCTGGTCGAGATGACGCGCCAGAACGTCACCGAGGGCGTGCGCGAGATCATGACCCGGCCGTGCCCGACGTGCGAGGGCGAGGGCGTGATCCGCTCCGAGGAGACGATCGCGATCGCGTTCGAGCGCCGCCTGCGCGAGCTGGCGAGAACGGTCGAGGCGGAGGCGCTGCTGCTGCAGATCAACCCGCGCGTGTCGGCCGTCTTCACGCGCGACGGTGCGCGGATCTTGCGCCAGCTGGAGGAGCAGACGGGCAAGTGGTTCCACTTCGAAGGCTCGGAGGGACTGCCGCTCGACCACTTCGCGATCACGATGGAGGGGAGCCGCGACAAGGTCGCCGAGCGCGCGCTGCCGTTCCGCGAAGGCGACGAGGTGCTCGTCACGATCGTCGAGCCGCACATGTACAACGTCGACGACGCGGTCGCGAAGATCGACGGCTACATCGTGTCGGTCACCGGCGGCGGGCGCCACGTCGGCGAGAAGCGGCTCGTGCGGATCGACGAGGTCGGGCGCACGGCGGCCGTGGCGACGTTGGTGGCGAACGGAAACGGTCCCGCCGAGGACCCGGATCCCGTCGGCCCCGACGGCGACGCCGCGCCCGAGGGCGAGGATGGCGTAGAATCCGCCGCTCGGCGCCGCGGCCGGCGAGGCGGACGGCGCCGTTCCCGTGCCAAGGCCGAGTCGTAGAAGAAACTCATGTACGCGATCGTGAAGACAGGCGGAAAGCAGTATCGGGTCGAGGAGGGTCAGCACCTCCTCGTCGAGAAGCTTGCCGTCGAAGAGGGCGCGAAGGTCTCGCTCGAGCCGCTGCTCTACCGCGGCGACAGAGAGATCCTCGACGGCGCCGACCTCGCCAAGGTGAAGGTCGAGGCGACCGTGGTCGCCCACGAGCGCGGGCCCAAGCTGCGCGTCGTGAAGTTCAAGCCGAAGCGCGGCTACAAGCGTCGCACCGGCCACCGCCAGGAGCTGACGCGCATCCGTATCTCGAAGATCGGCGGTAAGTGAGATGGCGCATAAGAAGGGCCTCGGCTCCTCGCGCAACGGCCGCGACTCCAACGCCAAGCGCCTCGGCGTGAAGGTGTTCGCCGGCCAGAC
>DASVFS010000292.1:0-2569 GCA_036379915.1 Conexibacter sp.
TGCTGCGCGCGGCGCGCGCGGCGTGCGATCGCGTCGGTGCGGCGCTCGTGTTCGACGAGATCCAGACGGGCATGGGGCGAACCGGCACGCTGTGGGCGTACGAGCAGACGGGCGTCGTGCCGGACGCGCTGACGAGCGCGAAGGCCTTGGGTGGCGGCCTGCCGATCGGCGCGCTGGTGACGGGCGAGCGGCTGGCGGACGTCTTCCAGCCGGGCGATCACGGTTCGACGTTCGCGGGCGGGCCGCTCGTCGCGAGTGCGGCGCACGCGGCACTCGACGTGCTGAGCGATCCCGCGCTGCTGGCGTCGGTGCGCGAGCTGGGCGAGCGGCTGCGGCACGGGCTGGCCGAGCTGCCGGGCGTCGCGAACGTGCGCGGCCGCGGGCTGATGGTCGCGTTCGAGACGGACGACGCGCCGGGACTCGTGCGGCGCGCGCTGGCGGAGGAGCGGATCGTGCTCAACGCCACCGGTCCCGGGACCGTGCGGTTGCTGCCGCCGCTGATCGTGACCGCCGACGAGATCGATGACGCGCTCGCGCGCATCGGCCGGCTTCTCGCGACCGTGAACGCGTAACCTTCCCGCGCGCCATGACCGAGACCGACCACACCGAGGTCCACCAGATCGCCGCCGCGCCCGCGCGGACGGCGTCCTATGAGGCCGACCCGAGCGAGGTCAGCCGCGTCCTGCTGCTGTACTCGGGCGGGCTCGACACGAGCGTGATGCTGAAGTGGATCCAGGACGAGTACGGGGCGGAGGTCGTCTGCCTCACGGTCAACCTGGGCCAGCCCGGCGAGGACTACGACGTCGTCAAGGGCAAGGCGCTCCAGCTCGGCGCGATCGAGTGTCACGTCGTCGACGCGCGCGAGCAGTTCGCGCACGAGTTCCTCGTGCCGGCGATCAAGGCGAACGCGATCTACGGCAACGGCTATCCGCTGTTCACGGCGCTCGGGCGCCCGCTGATCGCGCAGCTCGCGGTCGACTACGCGCGCCAGTCCGGCTGCGACACGATCGCCCACGGCTGCACCGGCAAGGGCAACGACCAGGTGCGCATCGAGACGACGATCGCGACGCTCGCGCCCGAACTGAAGGTGATCGCGCCGGTGCGCTCGTGGCAGATGGGCCGCGAAGAGGAGATCGCCTACGCGCGCGAGCACGGGATCCCCGTCAAGGGCGGGACCGAGGTCGCGCCGTACTCGATCGACGACAACCTCTGGGGCCGCTCGTCGGAGGGCCGCTGGATCGAGGACCTCGCGCACGCGCCCGAGGACGACGTCTTTCAGCTCGTCACGCGGCCCGAGGAGGCGCCCGACGAGGCCGAGGTCGTGACGGTGAGCTTCGAGGCCGGCGTGCCGGTCGCGTTGAACGGCGAGCGGCTCGGGTTGGTGGAGCTGCTGGAGGCCGTTGCCGAAATCGGCTGCCGCCATGGCGTCGGGATCGTCGACCACATCGAGGACCGCATCGTCGGTCTGAAGGTGCGCGACATCTACGAGGTCCCGGCGGCGGCGATCGTCCTCGCCGCGCACCTGGAGCTGGAGAAGCTCGTCGGGACGATCCACCAGAACCAGTTCAAGCCGGCGCTGGACCAGAAGTGGGGGTATCTCGTGTACGCCGGCCTGTGGTGGGAGCCGTTGCGGACCGACCTCGACGCGTACATGGACGCCGTCAACGCGCAGGTGACGGGGACGATCGGGCTGAAGCTGTTCAAGGGGTCCGTGCGCGTGGTGACGCGCGAGTCGCCGAACGCCGTCTACGACGCGTCGCTGGCTTCGTTCGCCGAGTCCGGCGGGCTCTTCTCGCAGACGGCGTCGCCCGGCTTCATCGAGCTGTGGTCGCTGCAGTCGCGCCTCGCGCACCAGCTGCGCAATCGCTCGTGAGCGATCGCCAGTCTGCGGGTACAGGTCTAGCCATGTCGGGGAACGCATACAAGGCGCTCGGCTTCGCCGTCTGGCGGGGCGGCATGTGGTACCTGCGCCGCCGCTACGGGCTGGCGCGACGCGTCGGCACAGGGCTGCTGGCGGCCAGCGCGGTGGCCGCGGCCGGTGCGGTGGCCGCACGGCGCCGCAACGGGCGCACGCCCGCGTAGGCGGCCGCGGCGGCGCTCGCGCGGCGTCCGCTACGAGGCGTACGCTCCTGCGAGATCGCGCCGGTGTGATGCCGGCGTCCGGCCTCGACCTCGATGCACGTCTCCATGCCGCCTGAAACGCCTCCTCCCGACGACGCGGGGAGGCCCTCGGCCTCGTCCGCGAGCGAGGGCGGGAACGTCGTCGACCCGGCGGTGCTCGCCGAGCGGCGCGCGCAGCGGGCGGAGCAAGCCGAGCAGTCGGCCGAGCGGCGTGCCGCCGACGCGCAGGTGCTCGCGGCTGAGCTCGCGCGCGAGCGCGCCCGGTTGGAGGCAGAGCGCGATGCGGCGCGCGCCGAGGCGTCCGCGGCGCGCGAAGGCGCGGACGCCGCGATCGCCGAGGCGCGCCACCTGCAGGGCGAGCGCGACGCGCTGCGCGACGCTGCCATCCAGGCGCGCCGCGAGCGCGACGCGCTGGCTGCCGAGCGCGACGCGCGCGCGGCGGAGGCCG
>DASVFS010000293.1:0-2278 GCA_036379915.1 Conexibacter sp.
CATGGACCGGGTCTTCGAGCTCTTCCCCCGCCTGTACGAGCGGCGGACGCAGAAGGCCGGGACGATGTCGGGCGGCGAGCAGCAGATGTGCGCTATCGGCCGCGCGCTCATGGCGCGCCCGAAGCTGCTCCTGCTCGACGAGCCCTCGATGGGGCTCGCGCCGATCTTCGTCGAGAAGATCTTCGAGATCGTGGTGGAGATCAACACGCAGGGGACGCCGGTGCTCCTCGTCGAGCAGAACGCGCTGATGGCGCTCGACACCGCGCATCGCGGCTACGTGATGGAGACGGGTCGGATCACGCTCGAAGGCCCCGCCGCGGACCTCAAGACCAACGAGGCCGTGCAGAAGGCATACCTCGGATTGGACTAGTCCGTTCGGTCAGGCGCCGCTGACGACCAGCGCGGGGTACGGCGGCCCCAGGATGACGCCGGTGCGACCCCCGGGGCCGGCGAGCCCCTCGGCCATCGCGAGCGCGGTGGCCATGTTGTGCGACGGGACGAGGCCGAGCGCTCGCGCCGCACCCGCGTCGCGGCAGCCCGCGACGATGACGCGACCCGCGCGCTCGAGCATCGCGCCGCACGTCTCCCAGTCTGCGAACGGCAGCCGTGGATGCGGGGCACCGCCGCTGCGATAGGCCGCGATGGCGCGGCGGTCGCGTGCGGCCTGCGCCTCCACGCGACCGAGCCCCTTCGCCGCGGCGCCGTCGCGAAGGGCCGCGAAGAGCGCCAGGTACGGCGCCTGCGGCCCATGCCCCATGACGCGTGAGAACGGGTGGAGCAGGACGACGGTTCCGCCCTGGACGAGCGGCGGCCGGTTGCGCCAGAGGCGCAGCGCATGGCCGAGCGCGAGCGCGGCGGCGCTGATCGGGTTCAGGGGCTCGCGCGGCAGGTGCAGGCCCTCCCACGGCAGCGGGACGACGATCGTGTCGAACGGTTGCGCGACGACGACGCTCCGCACGGCGGTCCCGCGCACGAGCGCCTCCGCGTGGGCGACCGAGGGCGGTCCCGCCAGCGCCGCGACGACGTCGAGCTCCCGCGGCGCGCCGGCGAGCACGCGGCGCCGCAGCACGGCGGGCGACGCGTTGAGCAATCGCCGGAACGGGGAGCGCCCCACGGCCTCGATCGCCTCCGGGCGCCACGGGTAGCCGCGATAGAGGCCGGTGGTTCGCGGTCGGTCGAGCACGAGCGAGAGCCCGATGACCGGCACCTCGCGCCCGAGCTCCTCCTCGAGGGCGGCGCCGATCTGGAGGGCGGCCGCCCCTTTCGCCTCGAGCAGGGACACCGTGCGCGCGGCGCGCATCGTGCCGGGCACGCTTGCGTCGACCAGCGCCGTTGCGCCGCCGTGGAGCACGCTCTCGCCGGCCCCGACCGTCACGATCAGATCGGTCTCGACGAGAGTCGGGTGGACGCGCGTCGGGTGCCGGCCGGCGGCGACGGGCCGCAGATCGTCCGCCTCGCAGTCGTGCACGACGATCGCGCCACGGAAGTCCCGGCGCTGGTCGGGCCGCAGGAGCGACTCCAGCCCGCGCCGCCCGGGCCGTCGCTCGAGCCCGCCGGCGACGAGGACGGTCACGTTCTCGCGCGCGACCCCCGCGCGGGATAGCTCGCCGAGCACCGCAGCGAGGACGTCCCGCCGCGCATCGTCCTGGGCGGTCGGGAGCGGCACGGCCGGCGGCTGAACGACGACGGTCGCGCGGCCACCGCGCGGCGCGAGCGACTCCAGCGGCCGGCCGGCGAGCGGGTACCGGAACGCCTCGGTGACGGCGGCGCGAATGTCGGCGATGGCGTCGAGCGGAGGCGGGGCGCCGAGCAGCACCGCGTCGTCTGGCAGCGTGACGAGCGGCACGCGCGAGCCGGAATGCAGTGGCACGCGCACAGGAGGATCCTAGGCGTCCGGGCCGAGCGCGCCCGTGAGCCCCGACGCAGTCAGGCGATGGCGCGGTGGAGGCGGTAGAACGTCGGCCGGAACCCGAGGCGCGGCCAGGCACGCGACGAGAGCAGGTTCGTCATGCGCCAGTCGGTGACGACCCATTCGCGCTCCGTTTCGCGCGCCCACGCGAGCACCGCCTCGCCGAGCACACGCCCCGCGCCGAGGCCCCGGGCTTCGGGCAGGACCGAGGCGAAGCCGAGGAAGCCCGCGCCCGGCGGAAGCGCAAGGCTCTTGTGGTCGGACGACAGCTCGATCGTGCACGCGATCGCGGAGCCGATCACCTCGCCGTCTCGCTCGACGACGAACGTCGTGAATCTCGGGTCGTCGAAGTCCGTCTCGTACTCGGCG
>DASVFS010000294.1:0-16510 GCA_036379915.1 Conexibacter sp.
GTCCTGCCTTGGAGAACGACCACCGCATGCGTGCAGCGGCGATCCAGATGAACTCTACCGGGGATCGCCCCCGCAACCGCGCCACCGCCGAGCGCCTCGTGCGCGCCGCGGCCGCGGCCGGCGCGACGCTCGTCGTGCTGCCCGAGAAGTGGAACCTGCTCGGCACGCCCGAGCAGCTCGCGGCCGGCGCCGAGCCGCTCGACGGGCCTTCGACGAGATGGGCGCGCGCGCTCGCGCGCGAGCTGGCGATCGACCTGATCGCCGGCTCGATCGTCGAGCTGCACGAGGACGGGCGGCGGACCAACACGAGCGTCCACGTCGGCCCCGACGGCGAGCCGAAGGCCGTCTACCGCAAGCTGCACCTGTTCGACGTCGAGGTCGCCGGCGTGAGCTACCGCGAGTCGGACACCGAGGATCCGGGCGAGGAGGTCGTGACGACCGCGCTCGAGGACGGCGCGAAGCTCGGCATGGCGATCTGCTACGACCTGCGCTTCCCCGAGCTGTTCCGCATCCTCGTACGGGACGGCGCCCGCATCTTCGCGCTGCCGTCGGCCTTCACGCTCGCGACCACGCGCGACCACTGGGAGATCCTGCTGCGCGCCCGCGCGATCGAGAACCAGTGCTTCGTGATCGCCGCCAACCAGATCGGCGAGCACGCCCCCGGCAAGGCGTCGGGCGGCCGTTCGACGGTGGTCGATCCGTGGGGCACCGTCCTCGCGACCGCGCCCGATGCGGAGGGCTACGCGCTCGCCGAGCTCGACCTCGCGCGCCAGGACGCGATCCGTGCTGGGCTGCCGGCGCTGAGGCATCGGCGGATCGACCTCGTGGAGGCCGCGGCCTGATGGCGAAGACCGAGCCGGCCGTCGACAAGCGGCGGCTGATCCTGGACGCGGCCGTGCGCGTGTTCGCGCGCCAGGGTTTCCACACCTGCCGCGTGTCCGACATCGCCGACGAGGCGGGCGTCGCCTACGGCCTCGTCTACCACTACTTCGACTCGAAGGACCAGATCCTCGACACGCTGTTCCTCGAGCGCTGGGACATCCTGCTGCGCGCGATCCAGCAGGTCGACGGCGAGGAGATCGCGCCGCGCGAGAAGCTCTACGCGATCACGTCCTTCATCGTCGACTCCTACCGCCACGACCCCGACCTGATGAAGGTGATCATCGTCGAGGTCACGCGCGCGGCGAACACGTTCGGGCGCACGCACCTCGCGCACATCCGCGAGGCGTACGTCGGCATCTCGGCGATCGTCGAGAGAGCGCAGCGCGCCGGCACCTTCCGCGCTGACGTCACGCCCGACTTCGCCGCGCTCGCGTTCTACGGCGCGGTCGAGCAGGTCCTCACCGGCTGGATCTTCGCGTTGCTGCCGACGGGCGAACGGGAATACGAGCAGGCCAAGACCCACATCGTCGAGACGATCTGCGGCGGGCTCGATCGCGTCGGAGATCCGGTCCCACCCGCCCGCGACCGCCGGGAGAGCTGATTGAATGCGCGAGCTGATGGCTGAGAGCGACCTCGTGAAGCGACTCGTGTGGTCCGGCCTGCTCGCCGGCATCGGCGCGCTCGCCAGCATCGCCACGCAGCGGATCGCGACGATCATCTGGGTGCGTGCGTTCGGCGAGGAGCCGCCCGAATGACGGACGCCACGCCAGAGGCCGCCGCCCCCGCCGACGAACGCCCGGAGCTCGCCGTCGGAGCCGCCTTCGCCGGTGGCCTCGTCCTCGCCCTCTTCCTCAAGCGCCTTGCCCGCTGACGACCTCAGACCGACGAGCCTCGCCGACGCGGTCACGCAGGTGTCCGAGCGCGCGTCGCTGCTCGTGCGCGAGGAGATCGAGCTGGCGAAGGCCGAGATGGCCGTCAAGGCGCGCAAGCTCGCGGTGGGGACGGTCGTCGGCGTCGTCGCCGGGGTGTTCTTCGTCACCGCGCTCTTCTTCCTGTTGCAAGCGGCCGCGTGGGGCGTCTATCTGCTGTTCGGGGGCACCGATTACTGGACCGGCTTCCTGATCGTCGCGGGCGCCTTGTTCCTGTTCGGGGTGCTCGCCGGCGGGCTCGCCTACCGCGCGCTGCGCAAGGGCACGCCGCCGGCGCCGACGATGGCGATCGACGAAGCGAAGAAGATCCGCGACACCGTCACCGCCTCGGAGGCAGTCTCCTGATGCCGACCCGCAGCCCCGAGCAGATCCGCGCCTCGATCGAGCTCAACCGCAGAGAGCTCGGCACGTCCTTGGACACGTTGCGCACGGAGGTCGCCGCGCTCACCGACTGGCGCCGCCAGCTGCGCGAGCACAGAAGAGAGGCGCTGATCGCCGCCGCGGTCGCCGGGTTCGTGATCGGCGGTGGGATCGCCGGCGTGACCGGAGTCCTCTTCGGCCGGCGCAAGCGGCGCCGCCGCTAGCGGCGCAGCCGCGTCGTCAGCGCACGAGGTCGTAGCTGTCCTCGATCAGCTCGCGCACGCGGGCGTCGGGGGCGTCGCCGTCGAGCGTGATGGTGATCCAATGGCGCTTGTTGAGGTGATAGCCCTCGACGATCGCGTCGTAGTCGCGACGCAGTGCCTCGCCGAGCTCCGGGTCGCACTTGACGCTGACCTGGAGTGGCGCTCTGCGGGCGATGCTGAGTGCGAACATCTTCCCGTTGGCTGCCTTGAAGACCGACACGTGCGGCTCGAACGGGAACGTCTCCTGCGCTCCCGGCATGCTGAGGCAGTAGTCGCGCAGCTGCTCGAACGTCATGGTGGGGATGCTAGGCCAGGAAGCTCGACGGGATTCCGCCGACGCCCAGCAGTCCGGGGCCGACGTGCGTCCCGATCACCGGCCCGATCTCGGACACGAAGCAGGGGTCGCAACCCCAGATCTCGCGGCCGCGCTCGACGAGCCGTTCCGCTTCCGCGGGCGCCTGGATGTGCTGCACGACCCAGGCGTCGGCGCCGTCGGCGTGGCGCGCCTTCATGTAGTCGACCATCCGCTCGAACGCGCGACCCGAGGTGCGCACGCGCTCGACCGGGGTGATCTGCTCCTCGAGCGTGAGGATCGGCTTGATCTTCAGCGCCGAGCCGAGGTACGCCTGCGCGGCGCCGATGCGCCCGCCGCGCCGCAGGTACTCGAGCGTGTCGACCGCGAACCACATCTGCAGCGCCGCGCGCGCCTCGCGCGCGTGCGCGACGACCTCCTGCGCGTTCGCCCCGCGCGCCGCGGCGGCGTGCGCGGCCAGCACGACGAGGCCCTCGCCGCCGCAGGCGCTGTGCGAGTCGATGACGTGGATGCGGTCGCGGCCTCTGCCGGCCAGCTGGTCGCGCGCCTGCTCGGCGGACGCGAACGTGCCCGAGATCGCGCCGGACAGGTGGACCGAGACGATCTCGCGCTCCTCCGCCAGCAGCGGCTCGTAGACGGCGAGGAAGTCGCCGATCGACGGCTGCGACGTCGTCGGCAGCTGCTTCGCCGTACGCAAACTCTCGTAGTACCCGTCGAAGTCCGGCAGGTCGGCCTCGCGGTCCTGACGCGCGCCGTCGTCGGCGTTCCAGTGCACGTACAGCGAGACCTCATGGATGCCGCGCGCGGCGGCGAGCTGACGGGGCAGGTAGTGACAGGTGTCCGTGACGACCGCGACCGAGCCCATCGCGGCGCACCCTAGTCGATGCGGATCATTCCGGGGCCGGTACGGATATCGTGCGGCGCGTGAGGCGCCTCTTCCCCTGCGCGTTGCTGCTCCTGCTGCTCGGCGCGTCCACGGCGTCGGCTCGCGATCCGATCACGCCGCTGCGCGACGTCCACCGGGGACTGCACTGCACCGCGCGCACGGTCGTGCAGGGCACCACGATCAGCGAGTTCGACGTCGACGTGCTCGACGTCGTCGCCGACCAGGACGGCACCGGCGCGCGGATCCTCGTGCGCGTCTCCGGGCCGGCGGTCGCCGAGACGGGGATCGCCTCGGGCTTCTCCGGCTCGCCCGTCTACTGCCCCGACGCGAACGGCGCGATCGGCAACGCCGGAGCGATCTCGGCGACGATCGGGCAGTACGGCGAGGACGTCGGGCTCGTCACGCCGATCGAGCAGATGCTCGCGCTGCCGGTGAAGCCGCCCAGCGGGATCCGCCGTGCGCCGCGGCTGCTGCGCGCCGCGAGAGCGCTCGCCTCGCCGCTCGTCGTGTCGGGTCTCTCGCCCCAGCTCGGGCAGCTGGTGGAGCGCGCCGCGGCGGCGCGCCATCGCGTGCTCGTCGCCGCTCCGGCCGGGCCGCTCGCCACCTTCCCGCCGCAGCAGCTCGTGCCCGGCGCGTCGCTGGCGGTCGGCCTCTCGACCGGCACGATCGGCCTCAGCGCCATCGGCACGGTCACCTTCCGCGACGGCGACGTCGTCTACGGCTTCGGGCATCCGCTGGAGGCCGCCGGTCGTCGCGCGCTGCTGCTGCAGGACGCGTACGTCTTCACGGTGATCGGCAACCCGCTCGACATCGGCCCGGCGTCCTCCTACAAGCTGGCTGCGCCCGGTCACACGCTCGGCACGCTCACGAACGACGCGCTGGCCGCCGTCGTCGGGACGGTCGGCAAGGCGCCGAGAACCGTCCCGCTGACGGTGCGCGTGAGCGACGCCGACACCGGCGCGAGACTCGTGCAGCGCACCGGCCTCGTCGACGAGGTCGACCTCGGCGACCCGGACGGCCAAGGCCTGCTGTCGGCGATCGCGGGACTCGGCGTCGCGCAGGCCGTGATGACGGCATACAACGGTGCGCCCGCGCAGGAGACCGGGCGCATGTGCATGACGATCCACGTGCGCGAGCTGCCGCGCCCGCTGCGCAACTGCGCGCGTCACGTCACGCAGGAGGCGGTCGATCCGGTCGACCCGCCGCCGATCGCGATGTCGATGGCCGACGACCTCGGCGCAGCGCTCGACCTGGTCGGTCACGCGCGCTACCGCGCGCTGCACCTGAGACGGATCGACGTCTCGGTGACGATCGAGCGCGGCCTGCGGCTCGCGTCGATCCTCGACGCGCACATCGCCCACCGCGTGGTGCGGCCGGGCCAGCGCGTCGGCGTGAGACTGCGCGTCCGGCTGCTGCGCGGGCCGCTGCGCACGGTCCGCTGCACCCTGCGCGTGCCGCACGGGATCAGACCGGGCGATCGCATGGTGCGCATCTCCGGGACGCCGGTCGAGGGGCTCGGCGGGGGCGGCGGCTTCTTCTCGCTGCTGGAGGAGCTGTTCGGCGGCGGCGGCTCCGGCGCGCAGTCGGCGGACGAGCTGCTGCTGAGCTTCTCGCTGCTGTCCGACTGGGACGGCGTGCGCGCGCAGATCGGCGGCCGTCCGGTGCGGCTGTGCCGCAGCCCGCAGGTGCGGATCGACGGCCGCACGATGCTCGCGGTCAAGGTGGCGCGACCGCAGCCGCATGAGCGCCACCGCGCCGTCGGGCGGATCCTCGAGACGCGCGGCTGAGCCGGGCGCCGCGCGTTGCGAGTGGCGCCGCGGCGAGCGACTAGCCCAGCCGGTTCTCGATCGACAGCGGCGCCGCCTGCGCCGCGGTCGCCGGCGCGGGCTCGTCGTCCGGCTGCTCGGCGCCGAGCAGCTCCGCCAGCTCGCCGCTGTCGTACATCTCGGTCACGATGTCGCAGCCGCCGACCAGCTCTCCTCTGACGAACAGCTGGGGGATCGTCGGCCAGTTCGAGAGCGCCGACAGCTCCTGGCGGATGCGCGGGTCGGGCAGGATGTCGACGGCCGCGAACGGCACCTCGAGCGCCTGCAGCGCGCCCGCCGTGCGGGCGGAGAAGCCGCACATCGGCTGATCCGGCGTGCCCTTCATGAAGAGGATCACGTCGTTCGATCTGATCGCGTCCTCGATCGCGTCGCGGAGGGGGTTCTGCGTCTCGTCGCTCACAGTGAAGTCCTCAGTCGGCTTTGGTCTGGAGTGCCAGTGCGTGGATGCGCCCGCCGAGCTCGCCGTCGAACACGTCGTAGACGAGGCGGTGCTGGGCGATGCGCGAGAGGCCGGCGAAGGCGGGAGCGGTCACGACCGCCTGGAAGTGGTGGCCGTCGTCGCCTTGGACCTCGGCGCTCGCGCCCGGGATCGCGGCCTCGATCCGCTCCTTCAACTCTTCCTTGGTGGCCATGCTCGTCGCCATCGCGCTCAAGGGTAGCGAGCGGAGTGGGTCGCTATACTTGCTGAAGCAATGATCACGCTCAGCGACAAGGGTGCGGAGAAGGTGCGCGAGTTCCTCGCGGCCCAGGGCAGCGAGATCGAGACGGCCGGCCTGCGCGTCGGCGTGCGCGGCGGCGGCTGCTCCGGCTTCCAGTACGCGCTCGCGTTCGACCAGCAGCGCGACGGCGACGAGATCTTCGAGGACAAGGGCATCCGCCTGCTCGTCGACGGGCCGAGCCTGCCGTACGTGCAAGGCTCGACGATCGACTATGTCGACGACCTGCAAGGCGCCGGCTTCAAGGTCGACAACCCGAACGTGATCGCCGCCTGCGGCTGCGGCTCCTCGTTCCGCGTGGCGGACGAGCAAGAGGTCAGCGCGGTTTAGGCGCATATTACCCTCGGGTTGCATTTGCATTACCCAGGGGTATCATCCCAGCCGTGAACCATGAGATCGGTCGGCTGTTCCCTGTCGGCGGTCCCGTGCCGCCGGAGCTCGTGGTCGGTCGCTCCGGCGACATCGAGGAGATCGAACGGCGCTTGCAGGAGGGGATCCACACGATGCTCGCCGGACGGCGCCGCATCGGAAAGACGACCGTCTGCGATGCCGCTTGTGCGCGACTGACGGCGGCCGGCGCGGAAGTCATCTCGATCGAGGTGCCCGAACGATCGGACGCAACCACTCTGCTTCAACACATCGTCGATCAGTGCACCCGCGCATCCCTTGTCGCCACCGGTCGACGCGTTGCCAGAGCCGTCCGTCCGCTTGTCGAGCGCCTGCTTGCCGAACAAGGGATACCTCTCGACCTGCGCGAGCTGGATCCGCGGTCGGGTCCCATGCCGAGCCGTGTGATCCTTGCTTTGCCTCTGTCGATCGCGGAGGAGACGGGTCGTCGCGTGATCCTGTTCTTGGACGAGATGCAGCGCGCTGTCTCCTATGTCGACGGCGAGGAGGTGCTGCGCGATCTCGTGGATCTGTACAGCGGCGTGACGGACACCGTCGTGTTGGTGGACGGAAGCGACGAACGGGTTTTGGAGGGCATGCTCGGATCCCCAGTTCACTTCGGGAAGCTCTGCGATCGACTCGCGCTGACGCCGACGATTCCGCGCCCGACCTGGATCGAGCCGCTGCACCGGCGTTTCGAGGCAGCGGGACTGGAGCTGAGCGAGGATGCGTTGGATCTGCTGCTCGCATTCGGCGAAGGCAGGCCCTACGAGACGATGGCGGCTGCTCGATACACCGCGTTGAGCGCCCGTAAGCTCGGGGATCCGAGCGTGGGTGCCTTCGAGGCGCAGATGGGTATCGACGAGGCGGTCAGGCACTTGGAGGACGACGGTGCCCGATGACGAGAGCCTGGCAGTCGACTGGCGTCTGGTAGGGCGTCTGGCCGAGTACCACGAGCTTCGCGCCATGCTCACGGAGCGCCCTGGGCTCACGGTCCTGACGGGCGATCCTTGGAGCGGCACGAGCGCTGTGCTCAATGCTGTCGCAAGCAACCTCGAGCATCCCCACGTCCTCGTGGACGCACGCAGCAGCGGCGATCCGCTCGATCTGGCGAGCGCGATCGCCGACTTCGGGATTCGTGCGCTGGCCCGTGGGGCGGCCGCGTGGTGGATCGGCGGTGCTCCAGCGCCGAGCGCTGCAGGCCTGCGGCTTGCACGAACACTCAATGCGCACGGCATCGATTTCGAGGGAGTGCGACGGGGAAACGGCGAACCCTCGCGGCTCTTGAGCGACGCGGTGGATCTCGTCGTCGCATTGGCCGACGGACCGGTGACGCTGCTGGTCGACCACTTCGGCTTGTTTCTTCGCGCCCTGAGCTCGTCGGACGCGCGTGAGCTGCTGGCAGTCGTCCGCACGCTCCGTCAGCGACATGTCGACCTCGACGTGGTTCTTGTGGAGCATCCAGGCGGCATGACGGCGGCCGCGTTGGCGGATCGGCATCATCCGCTGTTTCGAGCTGGTCACCAGCTTCGCTTCACACGACCGGAGCCCTATCGCTTCGCTGACGATCTCGAGCTGGTACGTCGACGCATCACCTCGAAGTTGCGGGTGCTGCCGGCCGCCGCGGAGCTCGCTTGGGGCGTTCCGGGTCTCGCCTGGCGCACCGTCGAGTTGTTCAACAGAGGCGAGACGGTCGAGGAGCGCGCACGCGATGGCTGGCGTGCACTGCGCACGGCGACGTTGCCTTCGGTCTCGCGTGCGTGGGACCTGCTGCGGCGCGTCCATCCCTTGGCGCAGCCGGTCGTAGCCGCGATCGCGTCGGGGCTGGGTCCGCATGCCGTCGATGCCAACAGCAAGAGCGTCAACGATGCGCTCGTGCGCCTGCGCGATCTGGGCATGGTCTGGCAGCCCGCGCCGCGTGCGTGGTCGCTCGCGGATCCGCTGCTGGCGGCCTGGACGCGCGATTTTCCGCCGAGCTGGATTCGGCACCGGCGCACGTCGTTGGGGTGAGAAGCGGGCTACGTCGGCTCGTTGTCGAGCGAGCGCCACAGGTAGCGACACGCCAGCGTGCGGTGCGGGCGCCACGGCTCGGCGATCTCCGTCAGCTGCGCCGGATCCGGCAGGCCGGGCAGGCCGTAGGCGCGCTCGACGGCGCGTCTGATGCCGAGGTCGCCGACCGGCAGCACGTCCGGCCGCTGCAGGTGGAACATCAGGTACATGTGCGCGGTCCACTGGCCGAGACCCTTCACCGCGACCAGCTCCGCCTCGACCTCCGCGTCGGGCATCTCGTCGAAGCGCCCCAGCTCCAGCTCGCCGCTGACGACGTGCTCGGCCAGCGACTTCAGGTAGGACGCCTTGGCTCTCGACAGCCCGGCCGCCAGCCGCATCGCGTCGAGGTCGTCGGCGATCAGCTCGGCCGGCGTCGGCGTGCGCCCGCCGAAGCGCTCGCACAGCCGCAGGTAGATCGTGCGCGCCGCCTTCGTCGACAGCTGCTGGCCGACGATCGCGCGCACGAGCGCGCCGTAGTGGTCGTCCGGCCGGCCGGCTCGGTCGTTCGGATCGATCGGACCGACCGCGTCGAGCAGCGCGCCGAGCACCGGATCCGCCTTGCGCAGATGTGCTTCGGGGCTCACGCGGGGGCATCTTACGGGTGTGCCGCGAAAGCACTCCCGATTGCGGAGAAAGGCCGGAGACCTCGATAGGATGGCGCGCGTATGCGCGTAGCATTGGTCTCGCCGTACTCGTGGACGTACCCCGGCGGCGTCACCCGGCACATCGAGGCGCTGGCAGAGCGCTTCATCGCGGAGGGGCACGAGGTCCGCGTGCTGGCGCCCTACGACCCCGACGACCGCCTGTCGGCGCTGCTGCACCGCGGCGCGGCGCCGCAGCGGCGCGCGCTGCCCGACTACGTGATCCCGCTCGGGCGCACGATCGGGTTCCCGGCGAACGGCGCCGTCTCGAACCTCTCCGCGCGCGCCGCCGGCCTCAGCCGGATGCGGCGCGAGCTGCGCTTCGGCGGCTACGACGTCGTCCATCTGCACGAGCCCGTCGCTCCGGTGCTGGCGTGGGACGCGTGCGTCTCGACGCGCCTGCCGCTCGTCGGCACGTTCCACGCGTACTCGACGAACCGCGTCACGAACAACGTCGCGAACCTGCTCGGCGCGCGCCGTCTGTTCAACCACCTGCACGTGCGGATCGCCGTCTCGGAGGCGGCGGCGTGGACGGCGCAGCGCTTCTTCGGCGGCCGCTACCGGATCATCCCGAACGGGGTCGCGCTGCCGGACGGCGGGGCCGGATCCGGCGGGCCGGACGGCGCCGGGGACGGCGCGCGCGGGTCGGGCGCGGCCGCACGCACAATCACGTCGCGCGCGAGCGGCGCGGACGCCCCGCTGCGGCTCGCGTTCGTCGGCCAGGCGGTCGAGCGCAAGGGCCTGCCGGTGCTGCTGCGCGCGTTCGAGGCGCTGCGCGACCACGACGTGCCGGTCGAGCTGACGGTCGTCGGCGCCAACCGCGACGAGGTCGGCCCGCTGCTGCTCGACGACGCCGGCGTCACGGTGCTCGGCCGCGTCGACGACGCGGAGAAGCAGCGCGTGCTCGCGGCGGCCGACGTGCTGTGCGCGCCGTCGCTCGGCGGCGAGAGCTTCGGAATGGTGCTGACGGAGGGCTTCGCCGCCGGCACGCCGGTCGTCGCGTCCGAGATCGCCGGCTACCGCGACGTCGTGCGCGACGGCGTCGACGGGCTGCTCGTCCCGCGCGGCGACGCGACCGCGCTCGCCGAGACGCTGCGCGACCTGTGGCACCAGCCCGCGCGCCGCGCCGAGATGGGCCGCGCCGCCGCGCAGCGGGCGCAGCGCTACGCGTGGCCGCACGTCGCGCGCGAGGTGCTCGACGCCTACGCGGACGCGATCGCGACGCCGGCGCCGCAGGGCGCCGTGCAGCGCACCGCCGTGCGGATCGGCGCCAAGCCGGCGGACCTGCGGCCGCGCGTGCGCGCACAGCGGCTGCCGAGCCTCGAACCGCCGCCGCCCGCCGGGGCGCGCAAGCCAGCCTTCGTGTTCGCCCGCCGGCTCGCGATGCTCGCGTTCGCGGCGCTCGCGCTCGCCGGCACGGTGCTCGCGTTCCGCCGCATCGGCGTGCACGAGATCGTCGTCGCGCTGCTCGACTCGAGCCCCGCGTGGGTGCTCGCCGGCCTGGGAGTGATGTGCGTCTCGATGGCCGTGCGCGCGGTCGCGTGGCACGCGATCCTGAAGGCCGCGCTCCCGCACGGGCGCGTGCGGCTGCGCGACGCGATGCAGGGCACCTTCATCGGCGTGCTGATGAGCGCGACGCTGCCGGCGCGCCTCGGCGAGCCCTCGCGCGCGCTCGTGGTCGCGCGCCGCACCGGCCGCCCGCGCGAGCACCTGCCGGTCGTGCTCGGCACGATCGTCTCGCAGGCGCTCCTGAACATCCTCGCGCTCGTGCTGCTGGGGATCGTCACGTTCTCGACGGTGAGACTGTTCCGCCACCACCACGACGCGCTGATCGTCGCCTCGCTCGTGCCGCTGCTGCTGCTCGTGGTGGTGCTGCTCGCGCCGCCGCTGCTGAGCGCCGGGCGCCACTCGCGCTTCGCGAAGCTGCGCGAGCTGACGGGTCAGGCGCGCTCGGCGCTCGCGCGCGTGCGCAACGGCCTCGCGGTCTTCCGCGAGCCGCGGCTCGGCGGCACGGCGATCGCCGCGCAGCTCGCCGCCTGGATCCTGCAGTGGCTCTCCTGCTACGTGCTGCTCGTCGCGCTCGGGCTCGACGAGCGCGCCGGGCTCGGCGCCGCGGCGGCCGTGCTGTTCGCGGTCAACGTGACGGCCGTGCTGCCGGCGACGCCGTCGAACCTCGGCATCTTCCAGGCGGCCTGCGTGGTCGTGCTGGCCGGCGGCTACGGCGTCTCGCAGGCGGATGCGCTCGGCTACGGGATCATCCTGCAGGCGGTCGAGATCGCGACCGCGGTCGTGATGGGGATGCCCGCGCTCGTGAAGGAGGGCCTCTCCTGGAAGGACGTGCGGCTGCGCGCGCTGCAGACCGCGCCGGTCGAGCTGCGCTCGCGTCCGCGCGAGGCGGCGACGCGTTCCGCCGCCGCCTCCGAAGCGGCATAGCGGCGCCTACGCGGCTGCCAGCTCGCGCGAGGCCTCTTGGAAGAAGCCCATCTGGCGTGCGAGCGCCTCGCCGCAGAACGCGTTCATGACGCCGAGGTCCTCGACGACTGCGTTCGCCCGGGCCATCAGGCGGTCGAACTCGTCGCTCTCGATCAGCCGGTCGAGCTGCGTGCGCTCGCCGTGGATCAGCATGAAGCCGCCGAGCCGGCCGCCGTGCGGCTGCAGGAAGCAGGGCTCGAAGCTGTCCACGTGCCCGTCGTCTCTCGCCGCCTGCCAGTAGGCGACGGTCTCGCCGAACACCTCCACCGCGTGCTGCTCGCGGCCCCGCACCACCGGGCCCCAGCCGATGAACAGCGCGTCGTCGGCCATGGTCGTTCCCTCCTGTCGGATTTGATCCCGTGGGAGGGCGTATGCCCAGACGGAGGTGCGGCTCAGTCCACGCCGGCCGCGTCTGGCGCGCGGTCGACATCCTCGGCCTCGACGGCGCCGTCGCGCGGCTCCTCGTCGAACAGGGAGGGATCGCGGTCGGAGCCGGCGATGATGTCGTCCGGCGCCTTGTCCTGCGGCAGGAAGCCGCTTCTCATGCCGAAGTAGACGGCCTGCGGATGGTGCGAGACGATCGCGACGGTCGACTGCTCGGGCTCGACCGCGTAGCCGCCGCTCAGCCGCATCCCGATCGACGGCGCGTCGAGCAGCGCGAACACCTTCTCGTGCTCGGACTGGTCCGGGCAGGCGGGGTAGCCCCACGACCAGCGGCGGCCCTGATCGAGGTCGACGCCGAGGTCGGAGCGGACTCTCGCGTGCAGCCACTCGGCCATGCCCTCGGCCGTCTGCACGCCGAGGCCGTGGACGAACAGCTGCTCGGCGAACTCGCCGTCCTTCTCCAGCTGCGCCATCAGCTCGGTGACCTCGTCGCCGGCGGTCACGACCTGCAGGGCGACGACGTCCTTCTCGCCGCTGTCGAGCGGACGGTAGAAGTCGGCGATGCAGATGCGGTCGTGGCGCGGCTGGCGCGGGAAGACGAGCCGCTCGATCTCCCGCTCGTGGTCCTCGGGGTCGAAGATCACGACGTCGTTGCCGTCGGAGGCGGCCGGGAAGTAGCCGAGCTTCGTGCGCGGGTGCAGGTACGTCTGCTCGCGCCACATGCGCTCGAGCCGCGGCTGGAAGTCGGTCGTGACGAGCTCGCGCCACGCGTCGCCCTTCACGCCGCGCCCGCCCCAGTGGAGCTTGAAGAGCACGTGCGTGTCGAGGTGCGGGTAGACCTCGTCGAGCGGCACGTCGAGCTCGCGCACGCCCCACCACGGCGGGGTCGGGACGGGCACGTCGGTGCGCGCGGCGGAGCGGACCGAGCTGTCGGTCGTCGGCGGCCCGTCGTCCACCACGACCGGCTTCTCGCGCAGCGTCCTCGCCGCCTCGCGCGTCTTCGAGAGCAGCGCGGCGCGCGCCTCCTCGTCCACGAGCTGGTCCATCTTCGCGAGCCCCTCGAACGCGTCCTTGCAGTAGAAGACGCCCGGCTCGTAGACCGCGTCGTCCTCTCTCCCGTGCGGGTAGAGGATGCGCAAGCCGAAGTCGCGGTTGATCGCCGCGCCGCCGATCAGCACGGGGTAGGGCAGCGAGCGCTCGTGCAGCTCCTGCACGCACAGCGGCATCTGCTTCGAGGTCGACACGAGCAGCGCGGACAGGCCGATCGCGTCGGCTCTGTGCTCCTGCGCGGCGTCGAGGATCGTCGAGATCGGCACCTGCTTGCCGAGGTCGACGACGGTGTAGCCGTTGTTCGTGAGGATCGTGTTGACGAGCGACTTGCCGATGTCGTGCACGTCGCCGAAGACGGTCGCGATCACGACCGTGCCCTTCGTGTAGCCCTCGATGCGGTCGAGGTATCTCTCGAGCTGGGCGACGGCCTTCTTCATCACCTCGGCGGACTGGAGCACGAACGGCAGGATCAGCTCGCCCGCGCCGAACTTGTCGCCGACCTCCTTCATGGCGGGGAGGAGGACGTCGTTGAGCGTCGGGACGGCGCCGATCTTCTCGACGGAGCGGTCGATCCAGTCCTCGACGCCCTCCTTCTTGCGGCGCAGGATGTGGAAGTGCAGCGCCTCCTCCGGCTCCATGCCGGCGGTCGGGTCGGCCGCTTCCTCCTCGGCGCTCTCGCCCTTCGACTCGAAGTGCTCGATGAAGCGCTGCGTCGCGTCCTCGCGCTTGTTGAAGACGAGGTCGTCGGCGAGGTCGCGCTCGAGCTGCGGGATCTCCGCGTACGGCGTGATGTCCTTCGGGTGCACCATCGCGAGGTCGAGACCGGCCTCGACGCAGTGGTGCAGGAAGACGCTGTTGAGCACCTCGCGCGCCGCTCTGCCGAAGCCGAAGCTGACGTTGCTGACGCCGAGCGACGTGAGCACGCCCGGCAGGTTCGCCTTGATCTCGCGGATCCCCTCGATCGTCTCGATCGCGGACGTCTTGAACTCGTCCGAGCCGGTCGCGAGCGTGAACGTGAGCGCGTCGAAGATCAGCAGCCGCGGGTCCATCCCGTGCTCGTCGCAGACGTAGCCGTGGATGCGCTTGGCGACGTCGAGCTTGCGCTGCGCCGTCTTCGCCATCGACTCCTCGTCGATCGTCAGCGCGATCAGTGCGGCGCCGTGCTCGAGGCACAGCGGCACGACCCGGTCGAGCTTGTCCCGGCCGGCCTCGAGGTTCACCGAGTTGACGATCGCGCGGCCGGGGATCTGCTCCAGCGCCGCCTGCATCACCTCCGGCTCGGTCGAGTCGACCTGGATCGGCGCGGGCAGCGACAGCGACACCTTCTTGGCGAGGATCCGCATCTGCTCGTCCTCGTCCTGGCGCTCGGTCAGCGCGACGCACAGGTCGAGCACGTGCGCGCCGCCCTCGACCTGGTCCTCGGCGATCTGCAGCAGGCCGTCGTAGTCGTCGGCCAGCAGCAGCTCCTTCGCCTTGCGCGAGCCCTGCGAGTTGACGCGCTCGCCGACGATCGTCGGGCGCGGCTCCTGCGCGAGCGGCGTCGCGGCGATCATCGAGGAGACGTGGGGAGGACGGGCCGCCGGCCGCGTGCTCGGCGTGAGGTCCTTCACGCGCTCGGCGATCGCGCGGATGTGGTCGGGCGTCGTGCCGCAGCAGCCGCCGACGACGTTCACGCCGTAGCGCTCGACGAACTCGCCGAGCGTCGCGGCGAGCGGCTCGGGCTTCTCCGGGAAGATCGTCTCGCCGTCGGGGCCCTGGAGCGGCAGGCCGGCGTTCGGGATGCAGTGGACGGGGATGGGAGAGAACTCGCCGAGGAAGCGGATCGCGTCGCGCATGTCCTCGGGACCGGTCGAGCAGTTGAGCCCGATCACGTCGATCTCGAGCGCGGTCAGCGTGGTGAGGACCGCGTCGATGTCCGTGCCGAGCAGCATCTTGCCGCCGTTGGGCAGGAGGGAGACGCTGCACTGGATCGGGACCCGCTTGCCGGTCGCCGCGAACGCCTCGCGCGCGCCGAAGATCGCCGCCTTGACCTCGAGGATGTCCTGCGCGGTCTCGATGATCAGCAGGTCGGCGCCGCCCTCGATCAGTCCGCCGGCCTGCTCGGCGAAGATGTCGACGAGGCTGCGGAAGCTGATGTTGCCGAGCGTCGGGTCGTCCGACGCCGGCAGGAAGCCGGTCGGGCCGATCGAACCCGCGACGAAGCGCTCCTCGCCGGCCGCTCTGCGCGCGATCTGGGCCGCCTTGACGTTGATCTCGACGGTGTGCTCCGCGAGCCCCCACTCGTCGAGCTTGAGGCGACTGGCCTGGAAGGTGTCGGTCTCGACGACCTGCGCGCCGGCGTCGAGCATCGCCGTGTGGACGCCCTCGATCACGTCGGGGCGGTGCAGGACGAGCGCCTCGTGGCACTTGCCCTCCAGCCCGCCGTAGTCCGCCTGCGAGAGGTCGTACTGCTCCAGCGTGGCGCCCATGCCGCCGTCGAAGACGACGATGCCGCGGCGGATCGCGTCGAGATAGTCGCGCATTGCAGCGATCCTAGCAGCGGATCGCCTAACCTTGACACGGCCGTGGGAAGGTTGTGACCGACCAGCGCTTGTTTGCGCTTGCGCCGTGTGCGGTAGGTCCACAGGAAGCGGAAAGGAGGTCGAATGCGACGGCACAAGCGGGGGAGCGTCCTGTCCGGCCTCGTCGGGGTCTTGGTCACGGGCGCCGCCGTCGCGCCGGGCGCTGCGACGGCGCCGGCGCTGTCGCTCAGCACGCCCACGGTCACGACGCCGTCGGTGACGGTCCCCTCGGTCACCGTGCCGTCCGTCACCACGCCCACGATCACGACGCCCGCCGTGACGGCGCCGTCGATCACGACCCCGTCGGTCACGACGCCGCCCGTGACGAGCCCGTCGATTCCCGCGCCGTCGGTGAGGGCGCCCTCGATCAGGACGCCGTCGGTGAGCGTGCCCTCGATCAGGACGCCGTCGGTGAGCGTGCCTTCGGTCAGGACGCCCTCCGTGAGCACCCCCTCGGGGAGCGTCCCGTCCGCGACGACGCCGTCGGTGAGCGTCCCGTCGGTCAGCACGCCGTCGGTCGGGACCGACTCGACCGCCGCGACGCGCACGCTCGCCGGTGGCGAGGACGGTGGAGGCAACGCGGCGATCGCGCCGCTGCCGGCGGGCGGCGTCGCGGGCGTGGCCGCCGCCGGCGCGGCCGCCGGCCTGCTCGGGCCGAGCGCAGGAGCGCGCGGTGCCCGGCCGCTGCTCGCGGCGCGCGCACGACACGCGCTCGCGCGCGGCTCGCTCGGGCAGCGCGAGCTCGAGCTCGCCGTGCGGGAGCTGCGTCAGTGCCTCGTGCAGCTGGCGCC
>DASVFS010000295.1:0-3688 GCA_036379915.1 Conexibacter sp.
CCGTAGAGCGAGGCGGCAACGCCGTACAGCGCGACGGCGAACGCGACTATCAGCATGGCGCGGCCGACGGTGGCCATGGCCTCAGGTGGCGCTCGCGGGGCCGGCGCCGCCCGATCTCGGCGGCGCGACCTGGAACTTCGAGGGGCACTTCGTGACCATCGTGTCCTTCTCCCCCACGAACAGGCCGCCTGAGCCGCGCCGGACCTTCACCATCACGCCGCGACCCTCGCGGAACGGGTCGGGCACGAGGCCGGTGTAGCGCACGCGCACCGAGACGGGCCGGTGCGGGTCGCGCACGCTGAACCACAGCATGCCGTCGGCGCGTCTGACGGAGCCGTCCGCGACGGTGCCCGCGAGCGTGTAGGTCTTGCCGGCGACGGCGCCGTCGAGCAGCTGCCCGGCCGTCTGCTCGTCGCTGCCGGCGCTGAAGCTCGTGTACACCAGGGCGCTCGCGGCCAGCAGCGCAGCCGTGAGCGCGACGACCAGGCGGATCCTGCGCTTGCGAGACGGGTTCATCCACGGCGATTCTGACAGACCCCTCATGCGCGCGGACGGGTCTGCCGATGGAGATCGCATGGGCCGGCTCCACGAGGAATCCGCGCCGGGACGGCGAAACCTTCACGCGATCGCCGCGTTGAAGCTCATGACCGTGCGCACCCGTCCCCAACGCCTCACGAGCCGCCCACGTCTCGGGCGCCGGGTCGCGAGCGCGGGCGACGCCGTGGAGGCCGCCGCGCGGGAGCAACAGCCGCAGGCGCGCGAGCGCGCGGCCGGCGGACCGGAGGATCGCGCCGCCTACCGCTGCACCTGCGGCTGCGTGTTCGAGGCGCCGGTCTCGACGACGGTCGGCTGCCCGCACTGCGGCGGCACGCAGGCCTGGTAGCGACGGAGCGGCCGTCAGGCGGGAACGAGCGCCCGCTCGATCGCCGGCCAGATCACGCCGACGGATCGCGCGACGAGGTCCGTGCGGGCGACGTCCGGGTGGCGGTACCACCAGCTCGCGCCGCCGAGGACGACCGACTTCAGCAGCTCGGCGAGCAGCGTCAGCTGCAACTCGCGGTCGCGCCGGCCGCCGAACGCGGCGGTCTCGCTGCGGAGCGTGCGCGACACGACCGCCGTGAGCTTCTCCTCCAGCTCGCGGCCGATCGCCGACACGTTCGCGCCCTGCAACTCGAGGATCAGCAGCCGTGACGCCTCCGGGTGCTCTTCGACGTAGCGGTAGATCGCCTCGACCGCGGCCCGCACGCGCTCCTCGCCGTCGTTCCCCGTCGTGCGCAGCGCCGCCTCGACGAGACGCTCGATCTCCGTGCGGATCCCGTGCAGCAGCTGCGTGTAGAGGTCGCGCTTGGAGGGGACGTGGTCGTAGACGACGGCCTTCGAGATGCCGGCCGCCTCGGCGATCTCGTCCATCGCCGCGCCGTCGTAGCCGTTCGCGGCGAATGCCCGCAGCGCGGCGTCGAGGATCAGCGCGCGCCGCTCCGGCCCGGACAGCCGGCGGCGCGTCGTCGCGGGGCGCGGAGCAGGTGGTCGCGTGGTCGGTCTGGAAGCCATCATGCGAGTCCTACCATTTATTAGAGTGTAGAGGTGGGACGGGCGATTTCGTCCCCTCAACCGGCGTGCGGGCCGGGTCGCCGCGAAACCCGCGGTTGGCGCGTCGCGACAGCGGGTAGGCACGGAGTCCATGAGCCACCGTGGAACCGGGTCCGTGCCGCACTTGGAGCTGCTGCACGGCGGGGCCGCATCGACCAACGCACTCCGCACGCGGGCGCTCGCCGTGCGCGCGCGCAAGGGAGATCGCCAGGCGCGCGAGGCGCTGATCGCCGAGCACCTGCCGCTCGCACGCGCGCTGGCGCGGCGCTATCGCCGCGGCAGCGAGCCGCTCGACGACCTCGTCCAGGTCGCGTCGCTCGGGCTGATCAAGGCCGTCGACCGCTTCGACCCCGAGCGCGGGCACAGCTTCTCGACGTTCGCGCAGCCGACGATCGTCGGCGAGCTGCTGCGCCACTTCCGCGACACCGGCTGGGGCGTGCACGTCGCGCGCGGCACGCAGGAGCTGGCGCTGAGAGTGCGCTCCGCCGCCGAAGCGATCGAGACGGAGACCGGCAGAGCCGCGACGCCGCGTCAGCTGGCGGAGCGCACGGGCGCGAGCCTCGAGTCGGTCGTCGAAGCGCTCGGGGCGCTCTCCAACCGCACGGCGCTGTCGCTCGCCGCCCCGACGGGCGGCCACGACGACGGCGGCAGCGACACGACGATCGCCGATACGCTCGGCAGCTCCGACGACGGCTACGACCGCGCGGAGGCGCGCGCGCTGCTCGGCTCCGCGGTCAGGTGCCTGCCGGAGCGCGAGCAGAAGATCCTGCGGCTGCGCTTCGTCGAGGACAGGACGCAGAGCGAGATCGCGGCCGAGATCGGCGTCTCGCAGATGCAGATCTCGCGCTTGCTGCGCCAGTCGCTCGAGCGGCTCGCGCAGATCACGCGGGCACGCGACTGACCGCCGGGGCCGCGCGGGCGGCCTTCGCCGCGTAGAGGCGCTCGTCCGCGCGCGCGAGGCACCCCTCCAGCGTCTCGTTCCGCCGCCACTCCACGACCCCCGCCGACCACTCGGCGGGATGAGCCCGGCGCATGCGCGCGAGCGGCTCGGCCGCGTCGGCGGCGGTGGTCGCGGGGAGCATCACGACGAACTCGTCGCCGCCGTAGCGCGCCAGCACGTCGCCGGGCCGCAGCGTGCGCGCCCAGGCGCCGGCCAGCTCGGCGAGCACGCGGTCGCCGGCGGCGTGGCCGTGGGCGTCGTTGACGTGCTTGAAGCCGTCGAGGTCGAGCACCGCGACGGTCAGCGGCGCGCCGGTGCGCGCGGCCAGCGCGTGCTCGCGATTGGCCGCCTGCGCGAAGCCGTTGCGGTTGAGCAGGCCGGTGAGGTGATCCGTGTCCGCCTGCGCGCGCAGGCGCGCGACGAGCGCGCCCAGCAGCAGCGTCGCGACCCACACGGTCGCGCACATGATCAGCGCCTGCGCGATCGCGCCGTGGACGCCGCCCAGCACCGCGCCCGCCAGGCATCCGAGCGTGATCGCGAGCGCGTGCCAGCGCGCCTCGCGCGCCGACAGGAACAGCGCCGAGTAGATCGCCATCCACTGGAACGCGCGCCCGGCGGAGATGAAGCCCGCGAGCGTGTGCGCGCTCGCGCTCAGCACCGTGAGGACGCCGAGGAACGCGGCGATCCCCATGTGCAGGCCGGCGCGCGGCAGCCGCGGAGCGGCCGCGAACAGCGTGGCCGCGATCAGGGCCGAGCACGCCGACAGCACGCGCAGGACGCCGTTCGGCTGGTGATCGCTGATCGGGGCGAGGCTCACGAGCAGCAGCCCGCAGGTCGCGACGAGCGCGATCGCGATCAGGGCCGTCACCTCGTTGGGCAGCTCCGCCCCGCGCAGGCGGCCGACCCAGCGGACCGCCGCGGCGGGGCGCCCCGCGATCCATCCGCCGGCGCGCATGTCGGACATCCCTCTCGCAGTCGGCATCGCGGCGCCCGGGCTTGAACCGTGCGACGCGCACGCCGCGCGCGATGACCATGCACATCTCTTTCACGGCCGGTTCACAACTCCGTAACCAGCGTCCGGCCGCCAGCTCCGATCCTGTGGGCCGTGACAGTGCGAGAGCACGAGGAACTGCGCGCGGGGCCGCTCGAGGTCCTGCC
>DASVFS010000296.1:0-15940 GCA_036379915.1 Conexibacter sp.
TGCGGCGGCTCGCCAACGATCCCGAAGGCCGCCTCCATCGCGAAGCCCGCTACGCCGCCGCCCAGTTGATCCAGATCGAGCCGGGATTCTCCGGGTCGACTTTGATCGGCACCGAGGCGCCCGCGACGGCTTTGCCGAGGAACACCTGCTCGACCACCTGCGTGACGGTCGCCGGGTAGGGCGGCAGCCCGTCCGGCATCACCGTGAGGTCGATCTGGAGCGTCGGCTGGAAGTTCACCATCGCGCCCGTCTGCGTCACGCCGGTGATCATCGCGGTCGCGTCGACGCCGCTGGCGGCGATGTTCGCGGCCTCGGTCTGCTGAGCCATGAACGCCTGCGCCTGTCTCATGCGCTCCATGCCGTCGGCCATCTGCTGGCCCGGGTCCCAATTCTTGTTGATCTCGTTCGCCTGCTTCTGCAGCTGGCGCACGCTTCTGAACATGCCCATCGCGGCTAGCGCCCCATGTAGAGCTTGTTGAACTGCTGGCCGACAGCCGGGTTCGTCTTCATGCGACCGTTCCAGCCGTCCATCGCGGCCTGCCAGTCCTCGGCCGAGACGCCCTTGGAGGCGGCGACCTCGACGGCCTGCGACTGGTCGTAGCCGCGGTTGGCGAGCTCTCTGGAGATCTCGGCGTAGAGCTCGAGCGAGACGCCGGCGACCGGCTCGAAGTCCGGCCCGCCCGCGGCGAACTGGGCGTCCGCGTTGGCCTGCGCGGCGGCCTGGGCCTGCATCGCGGCGGCCTGCTGGGCGGCGGCCATCTCCTGCGCCTGCGCGCCGAGCTGCTGCGCCTGGGCGATCATGTCCGGCGCCTGCTGGACGACGTTCTTCATGTCCTTCATCTGCTTGAACAGACCCATCGCTGCTCCTTCGGTGGGGGATCCCTGGCAGAGCCCTTCCGGTGCGGACGCGACGCTATCCGCGCACGCGCGCGGGAGCAACCCCGGTAAACCGAATATCGACGCGGCGCGGGCCGACGCCGCTCAGGCCAGCAGCGCGAACGGCTGCTCGAGCAGCTCGCGCACGCGCGCGACGAACTGGGCGGCGTCGGCGCCGTAGAGGATGCGGTGGTCGCAGCAGAGCGCGAGGTCCATCAGGCTGCGCGCGACGACCGCGCCGCTCGCGTCGAACGCCGGCCGGGTGACAGCGGCGCCGACGGCGAGGATCGCCGCCTGGCCCGGGTTGACGATCGCGGTGAACGACGTCACGCCGAACATGCCGAGGTTCGAGACGGTGAACGTGCCGCCGCTGAGCTCCGGCGGCAGGATCTTGCCCGAGCGCGCTCTCTCGGCGAGCGCGCGCACCTGCTGCGCGATCGCCGTGACCGGCTGCACGTCGGCGTCGAAGATCGTCGGGACGATCAGCGTGCCGTCGCCGGCGACGGCCACGCCGACGTTCACGCGCCCGTACAGCTCGAAGGCGCCGTCCTTGTAGGCGCCGTTCACGCGCGGCTGCTCGCGCAGCGCGAGCGCGCACGCCTTCACGACGAAGTCGTTGACCGACGGCGCGCTCCCCTGCGCGGCCTTCATCTGCGCGCGCAGCGCGAGCAGGTCGGTGACATCGGCCTCCGTGCGGATCTGGATGTCCGGCACCGTCGCTCTCGACTCCGCCATCCGCCGCGCGATCGTCTTCTGGATCGACGTCAGCTCGACCGTCTCGACCGCGCCGGGGGGCGGGGAAGCTTGGGAGGCCGCCTCGACGTCGGCCTTCACGATGCGGCCACCGGGCCCGCTGCCCGCAAGCGACGCCAGGTCCACGCCCAGCTCTCTCGCCAGGCGACGCGCCACCGGGGAGGCCTTGACGCGGGCGCCGTCCGCCTCGGGTCCGGCGCTGCTGCGGGCGGGTCCTGTCGCCGGTGAAGACGATTCCGCGGGCGAGGCCGCGGAAATCGTCTCACCCGCGCCACCCGCCCGATCGGCGGCGGCGGCCGACGGCTGCGTTCCGTCAGCGGGCGGCGACTCGCCATCCCCGAGCACATGCGCGATCACGGCACCGACCGGCAGAGCGTCGCCTTCGGCAGCAACAGGTCTGAAGACCCCCGCCGCATCCGACTCGTACGTCATGTTCGCCTTGTCCGTCTCGATCTCGGCGATCTCGTCCCCGCGCGCGACCTGCGCGCCGTCAGCGACGAGCCATCTGAGGATCGTGCCCTCCTCCATCGAGTCGGAGAGGCGCGGCATCGTGATCTCGGGCATCGTCGTCCTAGGTCGTGGGGGCGCGGCCGAGCGTCGCGAGCGCGGCGCCGACGATCCGCTCGTCGCTCGGCATCGCGGCGAGCTCGAGGTTCTTCGCGTACGGCAAGGGCACCTCGGCCATCCCGACGCGCTCGACCGGTGCGTCGAGCTGGTCGAAGCAGGCGTGCTGGATGCGGGCGGCCAGCTCGGCGGTGACGCCGTACGTCGGCCAGCCCTCCTCGACGCACACCGCGCGGTTCGTCTTCGCGACCGACGCGGCGACCGTCTCGACGTCGAGCGGGCGCAGCGAGCGCAGGTCGACGACCTCCGCGGAGACGCCGTGCTGCGACGCCAGCTGCTCGGCGGCGGCGAGCGCGCGCACCGTCGCGTAGGAGTGCGTCACGAGCGTGACGTCGGTCCCCTCGCGCAGCACCTGCGCGCGCCCGATCGGCACGACGAACTCGGGGTCGAGCGGCACCTCGCCTCTCTGCTTGTAGATCGGCAGGTTCTCGATCACGAGCACCGGGTCGTCGTCGCGGATCGCGGCCTTCAGCAGGCCCTTCGCGTCGGCCGGCGTCGCCGGCGAGACGACCTTCAGGCCGGGCGTCGAGGCGAACCACTGGTCGAACGACTGCGAGTGCTGCGCGGTCAGCTGGTTGCCGGCGCCGTTTGGCGTGCGGATCACGAGCGGACAGCGGACCTCGCCGCCGAACATCGCGCCGATCTTCGCCGCGTGGTTGACGACCTGGTCCATCGCGACGAGCAGGAAGTTGATCGTCATGATCTCGACGACGGGTCGCTCGCCGAGCATCGCCGCGCCGACGCCGGCGCCGACGAAGCCCTCCTCGGCGATCGGGGTGTCGCGCACGCGCTCCTCGCCGAACTCCTGCATCAGGCCGGCGGTGACCTTGTACGCGCCCTCGAAGACGCCGACCTCCTCGCCCATCACGAAGACGCGCTCGTCGCGCGCCATCTCCTCGCGCAGCGCGAGGCGCAGCGCCTCGCGGTAGGTCATGACCTCGGTCGCGCCGCTCGTCGCAGCGGCCTGGGATTCGGTGTGCTCCGCGACGGCGCTCATGCGCCCAGCCCCGCGTCGAACGTCAGCGCCAGCTCGCCGAACGCCGAGCCCGGCCGCATGCGTGCGAACTGCTCGGCGCTGCCGGCGGCGTGCATGCCGGCGGCGAGCTGCTCGACGCTCGGCTCCGCGCTGGCGAGCGCGAGCTCGACGGCCGCCGCGACGCGCTCGTCGGCGCGCTTGTCGATCGCCTCCAGCTCCTTCTCGGCGATGCCCGCTTCGCGCAGCTGCGTGCGCACGCGACGGATCGGGTCGTGCACCTGGTGCTCGGCGATCTCGTCCTTCGTGCGGTAGGCGAGACCGGCGTCCGCGACCGAGTGGCCGCGGTAGCGGTAGGTGACGGCCTCCAACACTGCTGGCGTCCGCTCCTCCCGCGCAGCACGCAGCAGGCGCCCGGACGCCTCGACGACCGCGTCGAGGTCATCGCCGTCGACGCGCTCGCCGTGCATGCGATGCGCGCTCGCGCGCTTCCACAGCTCCGGCTCGGCGGACGCGCGCGCGACGCTCGTGCCCATGCCGTACTCGTTGTTGATCACGAGGAAGACGATCGGCAGCTTCCACAGCGCCGCGAGGTTGAGCGACTCGTGCCAGGCGCCCATGTTGACGGCGCCGTCGCCGAGCTCGCAGACGACCGCCTGCGGCTTGCCCTGGCGCACGAGCGCGAGCGCGAGGCCGGTCGCGACCGGCAGCTGGCCGGCGACGATTCCCCAACCGCCGTAGTAGCCGCGCGAGACGTCGAGGATGTGCATCGAGCCGCCGCGGCCGTGCGCGCAGCCGTCCTCGCGGCCGAACAGCTCCGCCATCACGGCCTCGGGCGAGGTGCCGCGCGCGAGCGCGAAGCCGTGCGAGCGGTAGCCGGTGACGAGCAGGTCGTCGGGCTGGAGCGCGTGCACGACGCCGACGGTGGCGGCCTCCTGGCCGGACGAGAGGTGGCAGTAGCCGCCGATGCGGGCGGCCTTGTACTGGCGCTCGGCCTCCGTCTCGAAGACGCGGCTCAAGACCATCGTCTCGTACAGCTCGCGGCGCTGGTCGAGCGTGAGCGGGGCTACGTCGGAGGGGGCTTCCGGGGAGGAGAGTGGAGCGGGAGCGGCTGCGACCGGAGACACGTCAGGACTCCTCGAAGTACTCGGGGTGGGCCGCCTGGATCTGCGGCACGCTGGACAGGACCATGCGGAGGTGGTGGCGCATCGCGGCCTCGGCGCGGTCGGCGTCGCCGGCGGCGATCGCCGCGACAAGCTCGCGATGCTCGGAGACCATCTCGCCGAGGTAGCCGGGCTCGGGCAGGCTGAGCCCCCGGACGCGGTCGAGGTGGCCGTTCGCGCGGCGCGCGAGGTACCAGATGATCTCGTGACCGCTCAGCTCGGCGACGAGGCGGTGCAGCGCCTCGTCGAGCGCGTCGAACGCCTCGGCGTCCCCCTGCTGCTCGGCGCGCTCCTGCGCCGCGAGGTTGGTCTGCAGATCGGCGAGGCCGGCCCCGGCGATGCGCTCGGTCGCCCGCCGGATCGCCGCGCACTCGAGCGCCTCGCGCACGAACGCGGCGTCCTCGACGGCGGCGGGGCTGATGAGCGTGACGAACGTGCCCAGCTGCGGGACGATCGCGACGAGCCGCTCGTCGCGCAGGCGCGCGAGCGCCTCGCGCACGGGCGTGCGGCTGACGCCGAGCAGGTCGGCCAGCTCGTTCTCGCTCAGGCGCCGGCCGGGCTCCAGCTCGGCGGAGACGATCGCAGCGCGCAGCGCGGCGTACACCTGGTCGCCGGCGGACAGCCCGTTAACGCGGTCTTGCAGGGCAATACGCATCTCTGCAGACTAGTATACAAGTGCACTGCAACCCCTAAACGGGGGTTCGTCTCGTGCACCGCCGGGACGTAGAGGTGCGAGGCACGTCTCTGGGGTGAGAGGTGAGGGGCGATGGCGCCCATGGCGTTGGGCATCATCGCTTGCTCGCTCAGCGCCGGATCCCGCTCAGTGGATCACGATGTCTTCGAGGCGCTTCATGCGCTTGGTCATCTTTCCGAAGCTGTCCACGAGATGTTTGTAGCGCTCCTCACTGAGGCGCGTGACCTCGGCGAGCTGGTCGAGATAGGTGTCCATCCCGAGCTGGCGTGCCCATGCTTCGCGACCGTAGTGAGCGACGTCGAGGCCTCGCCGACGTGCAGCGGATTCCATCTCGCGCTTCATCGAAGCGTCGAGGCGGATGGTGATCTTCTCCTCCATCGCCACCGGCCGAATGTAGCCCCTTCTCCCTAGGAGGAAAGAGTCCTCGCCACAGGTCTGCCCCTGACGTCGGACGCCAACGGCAGACATCGGCCCAACTGGCGTACTTCCCCGGGGCATACGTCTACGTTCGCTTGCGCAGGTTCGGCCAACCGGAGCCAGGAGCGTTGCCATCAAGCAGGAGATCCACTCCTACGACGACGACCTTACGGGCGCCGATCAGCTCATAAAGCTCGATGCCGCACATCCCGGGACAATCGAGCGCGTCCTCGACTACCGAGATCGTGAGCAGTCGCACCGGCACCAAATGCAGAACACCTGGATCGACCGCGAGAGAGAGCAGATGGCGGAGGCGGCAAGGTTGTTTGCACGCGCCCAGAAGATGATGTTCGTCCTTGCTGTGGGCGTGATCGCGGCCGGGATCGTGCTCGCCGTTTTAGATGTTCCGGCCTCCGGTCTCGCGGTGATCGTGATTGCGCTCGCGAGCCTCGCTCGCGTTCGTCTGGGATAACACGCGCGGTAAGGAATAGCTGCCGCTGCCAGACAGCGCGAACAATTGCCTTGGCGGTCGCTGCGATCGGCACGCCGAGCGCAGCCGACCAGGTCGACTTCGCGCAGCACCACAGGGTCTATGTGGTCGTGCGTCAGGGGCAGGCCCGACGACGGGCGTTTCGGAGCCGACGCGTTCAGGCACCCGGCGACTGGGCGTAGCCGGCGTCCTCCTCGCCGACGTCGAGCATCACGCACGGCTCGTCGCCGACGACCTCGGCGTCGTGGCCGGGCGCGATGGTGAAGACGTCGCCGGGGCCGATCTCGCCCTCGCTGCCGTCGTCCATCATCACGCGCATGCGGCCCGAGACGATGTAGCCGAAGTGCGCGAACTCGCACGAGTCGGTCTGCGCGATCGGCTTGACGTCGTGCGACCAGCGCCAGCCCGGCTCGAACGTGCCGAGCCCCAGCTCCCGGCCGTTGAGCCGCACGAGATCCAGATGCCCGTGTCCCTGGAACGGGCGCGTCTCGTCGGGTGCGTCGAAGCGTCTGACCTCGATGCCTGCCATCGTCGCCTCCTCTACGGATCGTCAACGCGGCGTCGCACCTTGCGGCGTCGCCCCGTCAAATCCGTCTTCCCACTTCCCGGCGGGGTGCCGCCGCTCGGACGCGCCAGCTTCGCCTAGAGCGCGGCTCGAGCACGCCGCAGCGCCTCGTCGAGGCGGGCGAAGCGCGGGTCGTCGGGGTCGAGCATCCTGCGCAGGCCGGCGTGCACCTCGTCGGCGTCGACCGTCTCGGCCGCGAGCATCGCCTCGATGTCGGCCCAGTCGCGCGTGCGGTCGAACATCGCCTTGAAGATCGCCAGCTCGATCGGCCCGAGCACGGGGATCCGCGATCTCCCGAAGCGCTCGGTTCGGCGGTGCTTCGCGGCCGCTTCGTGGATCGGGGCGTAGTCGAAGAAGAGGTCGATCGGCGTCTCGCCCCACCAGAGCCGGACCTGGCCGTCGCGCGCGACGACTTCGGCGATCCCGCTCGGCAGCGCGACCTCGTCCGGCAGCGCGCGCAGGACGCGCTCGCAGTCCTCGGCCGGAAGGAAGACGTTGAGGTCGATGTCGCTCGTGGCGCGCGGGTCGAGCGTCGCGTACGCGAGCGCGATCGCACCGCCGAACGCGTGGGGAATGCGTCGTCTCGCGAGCGCGCGGTGGAGGGCGACCAGCTTCTCGGGGAGCGTCACGGCAGCGCGCCGGAGATCGGCAGACGCGGGAAGCGCAGCTCGGACGCATGACGCGTCGGCAGCGCCTCCGCCAGCAGCATCACGTCGATCAGCGTCCGCCCCGCTCTCGCGCGCTGCGCCGCAGTCGGCTGCACGACCGCATTGGAGCCGGCGCGCACGGACAGGCGCGAGCCGGTGGCTGCGAGCACGCGCGCGAGCGTCTCGACCGACGGCGCCTTGCGGCCGTGCTCGTACGCCGAGATGGTCGCCTGCGAGGTGCCGGCGCGCTGCGCCAGCTGCGTCTGGGTCAGCCCTGCGCGGGTGCGCGCGTCGCGAACGATCGCCGCCGAATCCATACCATGAGCATATCCATGTAGATATACCCCTGCAACGTCCTCAACGACAGAAGGGCCCTCGGTCGAGAGCCCTCCTTGGGTGCTGCGCATTTGATCGCGCGGCGCGTCGAGCGCCGGGCGGGGGTGGTCGCTAGGCGGCGAGCGAGCCTTCGTGGTGGTCGGCGCGCGCGGCGGCGACGGCCTCGTGCAGGTTCGCGCGGTCGAGCGAGCCGTACATCAGCCCGCGCAGGATGTGCGTCGCGGCCTCCTGCGGAACGCCCTCGATCGTCGTCTCGGGGTGCTCGTCGGTCGCCATCAGCTTCAGGTTCCAGGTGGGTGCGTTCATGTCGGTCACTTCCGAATCGTGGGCCGCATCTCAGCGATGCCTCGCGATCGAAGGTAGGCGCGCCGGCGCGCCACGTGTGTGACCCGCCGCACAGGAGCGGGCCTGTGTGACCGACCGCACAGCGGGCGGCCGAGCGGACGCGTCAGCCGCCGCTGATCGCGGCGATCACGTCGAGCCGCGCGCTCGCCGCGAGCGGCGTGTCGAGCTCGGCGCGCTCGCCGTCGACGAACGCGCGCACGTGGGGGCGCAGCACGGCGGCGCCGGAGCCGTCCCCGGCCGGCTCGCAGAGGCGGTCGCGCAGGCCGGGCCAGCGCGCGTCGAGCTGCGCGATCGCCTCCTCGACGCTGCCGGCCTCCAAATTGAGCTGGCGCGGGAGGTCGGGGAACAGCGGCGGCAGCGTCGGCGGCAGGTGGACCTCAGCCATCGAGCAGCGCGACCTCGACGGAGGTGATCCCTGGCAGGTAGCTCGCGATCTCGCGCCACGAGTCGCCCTCGTCGGCGCTCGCGAACAGCTGGCCGGTGCTCGTGCCGACGTACAGGCCGGGCGACTCCAACGCGTCGATCGCCATCCCCTCGCGCAGCACGCCGACGTACGCCGACTGCGGCAGCCCGCGCGTGAGCCGCTCCCACGACGCGCCGGCGTCGCGCGTGCGCCACACCGCCATGCGGCCATCCGGCACGACGCGACCGTGGCCGCCGTCGAGCGGCACGACGTAGAAGCCGTCGCGGTCGTGCGGGTGCGCGGCCGCCGCGAAGCCGAAGTCGCTCGGCAGCCCCTCGGTGATCTCCGTCCACGTGCGCCCGGCGTCGTCGCTGCGGTGCATCCCGCAGTGGTTCTGCTGGTACAGCCGGTCGTGGTCGGCCGGCGACATCACGAGCTTGTGCACGCAGAAGCCGACCTCCTCGTGCTCGCGCGGCCAGTCCGCGCGCAGCCCGCGGTTGCGCGGCGTCCAGGACGCGCCGCCGTCGGTCGTCTCGAACGCGCCGAAGCCCTGCACGACGACCCAGAAGCGGTCCGGGTCGTCCGGGTCCTGAAGCAGCCCCGGCATGCCGAGGTGGCCCGGCGGCTGGTTGCCCGCGACGTTCCAGTCCTCGCGGCCGGGCTGGTCGTCGAGCGTCGACAGCAGTCTCCAGCTGACGCCGCCGTCGCGGCTCTCGAACACGCCGGCCGCCTCCGCGCCCGCCAGCAGGCGACCGTGTCCGGCCGCGAGCCCGGAGACCTTCGACAGTCTCAGGTCGGCGTCCTCGCCGTACGTGAGGCCCTCGCTCGAGTGCTCCCAGGTCGCGCCGAGATCCTGGCTGCGCCACACCGCCGCCCCGTGCCATGCGCTCGTGGCCGCCGCGTAGATCGCCGGGTGGGCGGGATCCGAATCCGGATCGTGCACCACGTGGTAGACCGGCCAGCCCTCGCAGAACGGCCCGCGCACCTCCCACTCGCGGCGCGCCTCGTCGCTCTCGAGCAGGAACGCGCCCTTGCGCGTCCCGACCATCAGCAGCACGCGCGTCATCGGCTCATCCGTGCGGGTTGCGGAGCCGGTCGCGGTCCTCCGACTCGCCGACGAGCAGGAACGCGAGCGAGACGAGGATCACCAAGGCGACGCCGAACAGCGCCCAGCCGACGGCGGTCACCAACACGCTCGAGCCGACCGCCGCCAGCACGACGCCGGCGGCGAGCAGCACGAGCGCGGCGACGAGGATCCGGCGGTTGGACATGACGGGAGTCATACCCGCCGCGGCGGCGGCCTACCGCCTCAGGACGCGATCGACAGGGCCGCCGCGAGCGCGAAGCCGAGCACGGTCACGAGCCCGGCCTGACGGCCGGCGTCCTCGGTCGCGTCCGGGATCATCGAGTCGACCAGCATCACGAGCAGCGCGCCGGCCGCGAAGCCGTCGATCGCCGCGCGCAGCTCGCCGGAGACCGCGTCGCCGAGCGCGAAGCCGCCGAGCGTGGCGAGCGCGCAGCAGGCGGCGACGCCGGCCCACAGCGCGAGGATCGCGCGGGCGGAGCGGTTCGCTTCCCGCATCGCGCTCGCGGAGCCGATCGCCTCGGGCAGGTTCGACACGAAGATCGCCGTCAGCAGGCCGACGCTGACCGGCTCGCCACCCGCGAGGCCGATCCCCAGCACGAGCTGCTCGGGGACGCCGTCGAGGAACGCGCCGAGCGCGAGCGCCCCGCCCGCCCCGCTGCCGCTCGCGTGGCGCTCGCGCGCGCGGCCGGCGTCGCCGAGCCGCTCCACCACGCCGTCGAGCAGGTAGTAGGCGAGCGCGCCGAACGCGAGCCCGCCGGCGAGGGCGGCGAAGCTGCCGACCTCAGTCCCCTCCAGCGCGAGCTCGAACGACACCGCGCTGATCAACGCGCCGGCGCCGAACGCCAGCACGAGCCCGATCAAGCGCTCCGACCAGCCGCGCGCCAGCGCGGCCAGCGCGCCGATCAGCAGCGACGAGGCGGCGAGGGCGCCCCAGCCGAGCGCGGTCAACACCCCGCCAGGCTATCCGCGGGGGCGGCGCCGCGTCAGCCGCGCTCGGCGACGCGCGTGAACCAGCGGTTCGCCGCGCGCATCGTCAGCTCGTACGGCTTCGCCCACTTCCCCTGCAACCAGAAGCCCCAGCGGATGTCGGGCGAGGTGAAGACCATGTAGCGGTTGCGCTTCACGCCGTCGAGGATGCACGCGGCGACGTGCTCGGGCGAGACGGCGCGGCGCTCGAAGCGCTCGATCAGGGCTCTGATGTGCGGCCGCCGCTTGTCGACGCCGACGATCGTGACCGTCCCGGCGAGCGGCGTGCGCACGGCGCCGGGGCACACGAGCGTGACGCCGATGCGGTGGCGGCGCAGGTCGAAGCGCAGCACCTCGGAGACGCCGCGCAGCCCGAACTTCGTCGCGCTGTAGGGCGCGTGCCACGGCAGCCCGAAGAGGCCCGCGGCCGAGGAGACGTTGACGACCTGACCGCCGCGGCCGGCCGCGATCATCGGCGGGACGAAGCACTCCAGCACGCTGATCGGCCCCATCAGGTTGACGTCGACGACCTGGCGCCAGTGGCGGTGCTCGAGCCGATCGATCGTCCCCCACGTCGCGATCCCGGCGACGTTCATCACGACGTCCATCGCGCCGTGCGACGCGTGGACCGCGACGCCGAGCGCGACGACCGCGTCGTGGTCGGCGACGTCGGCCGGCGCGGCGTGCAGGACGACGCCGCCGGCGCCGCGGACCTCCTCCACGACGCGCGCGAGCGGCTCCGCGTGCAGGTCCGTGAGGACCAGCTCGGCTCCGCGGGCGGCGGTGGCGAGCGCGGTCGCGCGGCCGATCCCGCTCGCGGCGCCGGTGATCAGGACGCGCTTGCCGCGCAGCTCGGGGACCGGCGGCTTCATGCGCCCCGCCTCGCCGCGACGCGCTGCACGATCCGCGCGAACGGCGAGCGAGCGGCGGTGTGGGCGTCGGGCATCGCGTCCGGCTGCACCTCCAGCGAGCGCAGCGTCATCGCGAGCATCTCGTAGTGGCCGACGAGCAGGCACAGCTCGATCAGCTCGCGCTCGTCGTACGCGCGCGCGAGCGCCTCCCACAGCTCATCGCCGATGCGCCGCTCGGCGTGCAGCTCGTCGGCGGCGCGCAGCAGCAGCGCCTGCCGCGAGGACCAGCCCGGGGTGTCGGCGCCCTCGCGCACGCGCGCGATGTCCTGTGCACTCAGGCCCGCCCGCTGCGCGAGCCGCTCGTGCTGTGTCCACTCGTAATCGCAGCCGGCGTTGCAGGCCACGCGCAGGATCACCAGCTCCGCCTCGGCGCGCGGCAGCGTCCCGCCCGGCATCAGCGCGCCGGCGAACCACAGCCAGCGCCGGAACAGGCCGCGGTGGCGCGCGAGCGTGGTGAACACGCGCGGCGGCTCGCCGCCGCCGGCCGCGGCGCCGAGCACGCGCACGATCGCGGCGTTGACGAGCCCGATCTCGCGGCGCCCGCCGGGCGCGATGCGCGGAGTCGCTGCCATCGCGCCCGACCCTACCGGGGTCGCGCGGCGTCACGCCGCCACGCGCTGTAGCGATCCATCGCAATGTATAGATCAAGCAGCTATACAAATATATAAATGGCAAGAACGACGCCGCGGCGACGTGGGAGTCACAACCCGTACACGCCGGACGCGGGGGCCCGGCCTCCGCTCCTCGCCGGCCGCGAGCCGGAGCTTCGCCAGACTTCACCGTCCCACACTGCGCGGCGTTCGTGCGCCGGCGCTACCCGCTCGGCGGCGGGTAGCGCCGGCGGCAGCGGTCACAGCGCCGCCAGATCCCCCACGACCTGCGTGAGGCGCAGGGCGTTGCCGGACGGGTCGCGGAAGCCGCAGTCGATCCCGTACGGACGCTGCTCGGGCGCCTCGGTGAACTCGACGCCGCGCGCCTTCAGCTGCTCGTAGGAGGCGACGCAGTCGTCGGTCGTCAGGAAGACGGTGCCGGCGAAGCCCTTCGCCATCAGGCGCTTGACCTGCTCGGCCGTCTCCGCGTCCATCACGGGCGGGCCGGGGATCGCCATCAGCACGACGGAGAAGTCCTCCTGCTGCGGCGGGCTGACCGTGAGCCAGCGGAAGTTGCCGAGCTCGGCGACGGTGACGTCGACGCCGACCTCCCAGCCGAGCTTCTGCGTGTAGAAGGCGAGCGCCTCGTCCTGGTCGTGCACCCACAGCTGGGCGTTGGCGATTCTGATCATCGGGATCCTCCTGGTGACGTGGAACATGGCGGCCAATCTAGGCCTGCCCGTTCCCCCTGTCTTCTCGAAACGTGCGGCGTTCCGGCCGCCCGTAGACACGTGCCACGCACCACGGCACGACGGCGTGCGCGGAGGCCGGCGGGTGTGCCGCGCGGTACGCGGCGGGCGACATCCCGAACATGCGCGAGAAGCTGGTCGTGAAGGAGCCGAGCGACTGCAGGCCGACCGACAGGCAGACGTCCGCGATCGAGCGGTCGGTCGTGCGCAGCAGCGCGGCGGCGCGCTCGAGCCGGCGCGTCAGCAGGTAGGCGCGCGGCGACTCGCCGAACGCGCGCCGGAACTCGCGGCTGAAGTGCGCGCGCGAGAGGCCGGCCGCGTGCGCCATGTCCTCGACGCCGATCGGCTCGAAGTAGCGCGCGTCGGCGAGGTCCCTCGCTCTGAGCAGGTGGCGGTCGGGCGGGACGTAGGCCATGCTGCCCCGCAGTATCCCGCCCGACTGCCGCCATGGCACACGAGCGGCCCCGGCGGCTGCGTGGGGGAACGAGGTCGCCGGGACCGCCGCGTGTGCGGATGACCTGTCATGTCGCGCCCACTTGGGGGATAAGCGGCGAGACGGCACGCACGGCGGCGGATCCGGAGACCGGCCGGCCGCGAAGCCACGGGCCATCGAAGGCGATCTTGGCTGAGCGGTCAAATTTCCGGTAGTCGGGTTCCCGAACGTTCAAATCGCGAGTATCGATCGGACACGTTCGGCGCCGCACCGCCTTCCGGTTGCCTCCGGGTGGACATCTTCATTACTCTCTGGAGACAAAAGCATTTCTGTCAGGAGTCGGGTACGGGGGACGGCCGTGCCCCGTGCAGCGGAGGCGAGCGTCGCATGACGGGGAAACGGGAAGCCGTACGAACGAGACGTGCCCGATGAGCGATCTGCCCATGCTCGCGTTCGACGGCGTCACGCGTCGCCACCGCCTCGGTCGCGAGCACAGAACGGTGCTCGACGGGATCGCCTTCGAGGTGTGGCCCGGCGAACTGGTCGCGATCCTCGGCCAGCGGCGCAGCGGCAAGACGACGCTGCTGCGGATCGCGGCGGGGATCGAGACGCCCGACGCCGGCGCCGTGCGCCTCGACGGCGAGGCGCTCGGCGGCCTGAGCAGCTCGGCCCGCACGCGCCGCCTGCGCGCCGTCGGCTTCGCCCCCAAGGAGTGGCGCGTCGCGCGCGGCAAGCCGGTGCTCGACCACGTCGCGCTGCCGCTGCTCGCCGCCGGCCGGCCGCTCGTGACGGCGCATGCGAAAGCCCACGAGCTGCTCGAACGCGTTGGCGCGCCGCACTGCGCGGGGGCGCTCGTGCACGAGCTCGCGCCGGCGGACGAGACGCGCGCGGCGCTCGCGCAGGCGCTCGCGCGCGAGCCGCGCCTGCTGCTGGTCGACGAGCCCGGCGTGATGGCCGCGCCCGAGGAGCGCGCGGAGCTGTTGGCGCTGCTGCGCGAGCTGGCGGAGGAACGGCCGCAGCTCGCGGTCGTCGCGACGACGCGCGACGTCGTCGGCGTGGCGGGCGCGCGGCGCATCCTCACGCTCGACGCCGGCCAGATGCGCGGCGCCGGCGAGCCGCCGAGCGCCGACGTCCTCCCCTTCCCCGGCGGCCCGGCTGCCGAGACGGCGCCGACGCGATGAGCACGCTCGAGCTGCTCGACGTCGTCAAGCGCTACGCGAGCGGTGGCGAGGTCGTGCGCGCCGCCGACGGCGTCTCGCTCGCGATCGCGCCCGGCGAGGTCGTCGCGCTCTACGGTCCCAGCGGCTCCGGCAAGACGACGCTGCTGCTGCTCGCCGCCGGAATGCTGAGCCCCGACGCCGGCGACGTGCGCTTCGGCGGGCGCAGCATCGCCCGCCTCTCGTCGGACGAGGGCGCGGAGTACCGCCGCTCGCTCGGCTTCGTCTTCCAGTCCTTCCACCTGATGCCGTCCGTGCCGGCGATCGACAACGCGACGCTGAAGCTGCTCGCCGACGGGATCAGCCCGGCGCGCGCCCGCAAGCAGGCGACGACGTGGCTCGCCCGCCTCGGCCTCGCGGACCGCGCGCACCACCCGCCCGAGCGCCTGTCGATGGGCGAGCGCCAGCGCGTGGCGATCGCGCGCGCACTCGCCAACGACCCGCAGCTGATCCTCGCCGACGAGCCGACCGGCAGCCTCGACAGCGCACGCAGCCGCGAGACGCTCGGGATGCTCTCGCGCCTGTGCCGCGAACGCGCGGTCGGGATGCTGCTCGTCACGCACGACCGCGAGGCGGCGCAGTTCGCCGACCGCGTGTTCGACCTGCGCGACGGCCGCCTCGCCGAGCGCGCCCGCGGCAGGTCGGTGATCGGCGTGCCGGCAAGCGACGAGGCGGCCCCGGCATGAGTCCGCGGACGCTGCTCTACCTGTACGGCTGGCGCCTGCGCGCGCACCCGTTCCAGGAGCTGCTCGCCGGCGCCGGCATCGCGATCGGCGTCGCGCTGCTGTTCGCGGTGCAGGTCGCGAACCACAGCATCACCGGCTCGGTCCAGCAGCTGATCCACGGGATCACCGGCGAGGCGCAGCTCGAGCTTGCCACACGCGACGAGCAGGGCTTCGACGAGCGCCTGCTGCTGGCCGTGCGGGGCGTTCCCGGCGTGCGCGCGGCCGCCCCGACCGTGGAGCGGCGCGCCGTCGTCCAGGGTCCGGACGGGACGAGCTCGTTGACGCTGATGGGGGTCGACACGAGCCTTGCGACGCTCGGCGGGAGCATCACGCGGAGCTTCGCGCCGGGCGGGCTGCTGTTGCCGCGCAGCGGCCTGCTGCTGGCGGACGGCGTCGCCCGCCGCATCGGCGTGCGCACGGCGGGGACGTTGACGCTGCAGACCGCCGGCCACGCCTACCGCGCGCGCGTGGTCGCGACGCTCGGCCAGGAGCAGATCGGGTCGCTCACGGGCAGCGGCGTCGCGGTCGGGCCGCTCGCGTGGGTGCAACGGCTGATCGGCGCGCCCGACCGCATCTCGCGCGTGTTCGTGCGCGCCGAGCCGGGCCGCGAGGAGGCCGTCGAGCGGCAGCTCCGGCGCATCTCGGCGGGCCGGTACAGCGTCGGCCCGGCCGACGCGACCGTGCGGCGCCTGGAGGGCGTGACGGCGCCCGACGAGCAGTCGACCGCGCTGTTCTCGGCGATCAGCGCGACCGTCGGGCTGCTGTTCGCCTTCAACGCGATGCTGCTCACGCTGCCGGAGCGCCGGCGCTTCGTCGTCGAGCTGCGCACGCAGGGCTTCACGACGCCGCAGGTGGTCGTGACGCTCGTCTTCCAGGCGGTGCTGCTGGGGCTCGTCGCCTCCGGCGCCGGCCTGCTGGTGGGCGACCTGCTGTCGCGGCACCTGTTCGGCTCGATCCCCACCTATCTGTCGTTCAC